>CAZDCT010000025.1:0-1554 GCA_964504075.1 uncultured Candidatus Saccharibacteria bacterium | reverse complement strand
CAAAAGATCCTGAAAAATCAGAACTTTACATTGTTGAAGGAGAATCAGCCGGAGGGTGTTTTTCTAGAGACACAAAAATAACTCTAACAGATGGTAGAAATTTAAGTTTTAAAGAATTAATTAAAGAAGATAAAAAAAATAAAAAGAATTATTGTTATACCATTAAAGAGAATGGCTCAATTGGAATTGAGCTTATAAAACATCCCAGACTCACTAAAACTAATGTTAGCGTGATTAAGATTATATTGGATAATGAAGAAGAAATTGTGTGTACTCCAGACCATCTATTTATGTTAAGAGATGGCTCTTATAAAAAAGCTCAAGATTTGACAGCGAAAGATTCATTAATGCCCTTAAGGCGTCAGATTTCTAGAATGGGAAAAAGAATCACTATTGAGGGTTATGAATTAGTTTATGACAATAAAGACCAAAGATGGATTTTTACTCACATTTTAGCTGACGATTACAATATTGCTCGTAAATTATATTCGGTTAAAAAAGGCTCTCATAGGCATCATATAGATTTCAATAAACTGAATAATAATCCAAATAATGTAAAAAGAATGGAAAAGGAAGAGCATATGGAATATCACAGAAAAATGATTATTTTAAGCTTACATGCGGAAGAAGCAAAAGAAAAGTGTCGCAAGATACATCAATCTAAGGAATATAAAGAAAAGATTAGGAAAATTATGAATGAGCCAAAGATGAAAAAAATGTTAAGTAAGAGAGCAAAAAAGCAATGGCAGAATAAAGATTATAAGAAATACATGAAACAGAAATTTCTTGAATTTTATGCAAACAATCAAGATTATAGGAAAAGAAATAATGAGCTTTTGTATAAAATTCAGAAAAAGTATTGGAACAATCTCGAGAATAGAAAAAAACAATCTGAAAAAGTGAAAGAATATTTTGAAGAGAATCCCAAGAAAAAAGAAGAGCTTTCACAAATTGCTAAGAAGCAATGGGAAGACGAAAAGCTTTTGAAATGGCGTAGCAAAAAAACTCAAGAACAATGGACGCCAGAGTTTAGAATTAAAAGAAAAAAGGCCTACAATCGGACTTATCAAGAAAAAGCTTTGAAATTGATGAGAGAAATCTTTGAAAAATATGGAGAACTCACTATAGAAAAATACAACGAAGAGAGACTCAGAAGAAATGATAAAAGTCTTCTGAGACATAACACAATTTGTCAACGTTTTTTTGAAAATGATGAAAATAGATTGAAAGAAGCTGTTTTGAATTATAATCATAAGATTAAGAAAATAATTAAGCTTAAAAAGAAAATTGATGTTTACGATATAGAGATTGAAGATACTCATAACTTTGCTCTTGCTTCTGGTGTTTTTGTTCATAATAGCGGAAAGCAGGCCAGAAATAGGAGATTTCAAGCTATCTTGCCTTTAAGAGGCAAGATACTGAACATTGAAAGAGCGCGTTTAGATAAAATTCTAAGTTCAAAAGAAATTAAATCTTTGGTCATTGCTCTAGGAACATCAATTGGTGAAGATTTTAATTTAGAGAAAACAAGATATCATAAAATTATTATTATGA
>CAZDCT010000024.1:0-2406 GCA_964504075.1 uncultured Candidatus Saccharibacteria bacterium | reverse complement strand
ATTTTTCAATTGTTAGGTTTTTCAGTTATTGATGGTCCAGAGATTGAAACTGAGTGGTATAATTTTGATGCTCTTAATATTCCTAAAGACCATCCAGCCAGAGATCTTTGGGATACTCTTTATTTGAAAGATGGAAAATTGCTTCGGACCCATACTTCACCCAATCAGGTTAGATTTATGGAAAAGAATCAACCGCCTCTAAGAATTATTGTACCTGGCAGAACTTTTAGATATGAAGCTACTGATGCCAGCCATGAAGTTAATTTTTATCAGGTTGAAGGACTGATGGTGGATAAAAAGGGAAAGGTAACCATAGCTAATTATAAGGCGATTATTAAAGAATTTTTAGAAAGATTTTTTGGTAAACCAACTAAGATTCGTTTAAGGCCAAGTTATTTCCCGTTTACTGTTATTTCTTTTGAAATGGATATTTCCTGTCCTATTTGTGATGAAAAGGGATGTTCTACTTGTGGAAATTCTGGCTGGATAGAATTAATGGGAGCAGGCATGGTTCATCCTAATGTTTTTAAGTATTCGGGTCTAAACCCTCAAAAATGGCAAGGATTTGCTTTTGGAATGGGTTTGGAAAGACTAATAATGGTAAAGCAAAGAATTAAAGATATTAGATTTTTTTATAATAATGATATTAGGTTTTTAAAACAATTTTAAATTGATATGTTGTTTTCTTACAATTGGCTTCAAAGTTTAATAAAAGAGAAATTGCCTAAACCAAAAAAGTTAGCTGAGCTTTTGACCATGCATTCTTTTGAGGTTGAAGAGGTTAAAAAAAATGGAAATGATTTTGTTCTTGATATTAATGTGCTTCCTAATAGAGCTTGTGATTGTTTTTCTTTTATTGGTATAGCCAGAGAATGTGCTGCTCTCTTAGGTATTCAATATAATGACCCCAGTGTTAAGTTGGTTGAAGATAAGAAAGTTAAAGCTAAAAACTTTGTTTCAATAGATGTTAAGAGCAAAAATGATTGTCCTAGATACACTGCTGGGGTAATGATTGATATTAAGGTTGGACCATCTCCAAAGTGGATGCAGCAAAGATTGAGCGTTTGTGGCTTGCGTCCTATTAATAATATCGTAGATATTGCTAATTATGTAATGTTGGAAACAGGCCAACCCTTGCATGCTTTTGATTTAGACAAGATTGCCGAACAGAAAATAATTGTTAGAAAAGCAAAGAAGGGAGAAAATATTCTCACGTTAGATGATCAAAAATATAATTTAGACAAAGATATTCTATTAATCGCTGACAAAAAAGGACCTTTAGCAATTGCTGGTATTAAGGGTGGCAAAAGAGCTGAAATTGATAAAAAGACCAAAAGAATAGTTTTAGAATCTGCTAATTTCAATCCAAAAACTATTCGTTCAAGTTCTAAAAAAATCAAATTAAAAACAGATGCTTCTTGGCGTTTTGAGCACGGGATTGATCCTAATTTAACTGAAATAGCGATTAATAAAGTCTTAGAACTAATTCAAGAAATTGCCGGAGGTCAAATAGCTCAAGGTTTGGTTGATTATTATCCTAAAAAAGTTTCTGTCAAAACAATAAAATTAGAATTAGCAGATGTTGAAAAAATGTTGGGAGTTAGGATTCCCGATAAAGTAATTAAGAGCATATTAAATAAATTAGGGTTTGAAATTTCTCAAGTAAGGGCTGGGAAAATTAAAATTAAAATACCAACCAGAAGATTAGATATTTCAATACCAGAAGATTTGATTGAGGAAATAGGCAGAATCTTTGGTTTAGAAAAAATTCCTTGTCTTATGCCGCAGGTTTCTCTTATCTCTCCGAGAGAAAATCTTGATATTTTCTGGTTAAATTTCATTAAAAATGTTTTAAAAGAAATGGGATTTTTTGAATCCTACAATCGTTCTTTTATTAGTCAAAAAGATGCTGATATTTTTAAATACAAATCATCTAAACTAGTAGAGCTTAAAAACCCACCTAGTGCTGATTATCAGTATTTAAGGCCAAATTTAATTATAAATCTTTTAAAAAACATAAAAGAAAATCAAAGGTTTTCTAAAGGAATTAAAATTTTTGAACTTGGTAAGGTTTTTAAAAAGAAAAAATCTTATAAAGAAAAAAGAATGCTTATTGGATTGTTAGAAAGAGGAGATTTTTATCAAGTTAAAGGCATGATTGATTTGCTTTTTAATAAATTGGGAATCAGTAATGTTTGGTATGATGACTATCAGGTTTCGCCCGAAGATTCAAAAATTTCTATTTGGAACTCCAAGATTTGCGCTGAGATTAAAGTAGATAATCAAGAAATTGGATTTTTGGGAGAAATTTCTAAGAATCTTCTTGAGAAATTAAAGATAAAAAACAAGTTAGTAGGTTTTGAACTTGATTTTGAAAAATTAAAAGAAATTGCTTCTCAAGAAAGC
>CAZDCT010000023.1:0-2426 GCA_964504075.1 uncultured Candidatus Saccharibacteria bacterium | reverse complement strand
TTAATGATATTGGTAATACAATTCAAAGATATGCTGAGTCGCAGGGTTTTAATGTGGTTAGAGATCTTTGTGGTCATGGAATTGGTAAAGAATTGCACGAAGAGCCTAAAATTCTCAATTATGGAAAACGACACACCGGTCTTAAAATTAAACAGGGAATGGTTTTTTGCTTAGAGCCAATGGTAACAGTGGGGAATTGGAGAATAAAAAAAACCAAAGATGGTTTTGGATATCAAACAATTGATGGTTCCTTATCAGCTCATTTTGAGCACACCATTGCTGTGACCAAATATGGCCCCAACGTATTGACAAGTTTAAATTAATATATTAAAAAAAGCTTAGGCGCAATAGATGAAATTAAAAGATCTTCTGAAATTGACACATGAGCTTGCCAATAAAGTTGCTCAGATGAAGATGGGTGTTGAATTCTGTCCAGATTGCAAGGGAAAAAAAATCAGTCAAGCAGAGCACATGGAAAAACATCTTGATGAGGCAATGGAGATAAAAGAAGAATTTCCTTTTACTCTTGTTAGAAACCTAGGACATTTGAAAATAACACCGAAGATAACCATGACCATTGAAGATGGTCTTGTCAAAGCCAAGCTCATCGAAACAGAAATCTATTGAACAGAACAAATCTCTCAGGGGCGCTTCAAAGAATTGAACGCTCTTTTTTTGTTTCTCATTTTTTGTTAGAATATCTTAATATGAATCAAGAAATTAAATTGTCGGTTGTAATACCAGCTTATAAGGAAGAAAAGCGTTTGCCCAAAACTTTGAAAGAGATTAATAAATATCTAAGCAAGCAGGATTATAACTACGAGATATTAGTAGTCAATGATGGTTCTCCAGACAAAACAGCTGAGATTGCTCAGTCTCTTGTTTCTGAGATTAAGAATCTTAAAGTAATAGGATATGAAAAGAATCGGGGCAAAGGTTATGCTGTTAGGTTTGGAATGTTAGAAGCTAAAGGTCAGTATCGTTTATTTACTGATGCTGATAATTCCACTTCAATCGACCAGGTTGAGAAAATGTTTCCTGAGTTTGAGACTGGTTTTGATATTGTGATTGGTTCAAGGGATGTTAAGGGAGCAATTTCAGATCCGCCTCAGCCCTGGATAAGAAGTGTGGTTACTGCAGAAAGCTTTAAATTATTAAGAAAAATCATAGTTGGTCTTTGGGGAATTGAAGATACTCAGTGTGGTTTTAAGGGGTTTAAAGCAGGGGTTGTAGAAAAAGTTTTTCCCAAAGGCAAGATTGACAGATTTGCTTTTGATCCTGAAATATTAGTTCTTTCTAAAAGAGCAGGTTATAAAATTAAAGAAATACCAATTTATTGGAAAAATGATTTAGAAAGCAAGGTAAAATTTAAATCAATGATTAAAATGGGTCTGGATTTAATTAAAATCAGACTGAATCTATTAAAAAAAGTATATGATTAAAAAAATAAAAAAACCTAAGTTTCCTTCTGAATTGCGACTCGATTTAATTAGTAGAGATTGGGTTATAATTGCTACTGGCAGGGCAAAAAAGCCAAATGCTTTTAAAAGAAAAAGAAAAACACAAAAACTTTCTAAAAAAGACTGTCCTTTTTGTAAAATAGAAACCCAGAGAAAACCTGTCCTTATTTATTCCAATGGCAAAAAGGTTGAAATAAAGGATAAGATTCCTAAAAATTGGACTACAATTGTTATTCCTAATTTGTATCCAGCTCTTTTTCCGTCAGAATTTCTAGAGAAAAGGACTGAAGGAGGGTTTTATCAAAGAATAAGCGGTGTTGGTTTTCACGAGATACTAGTAACTCGTGACCATAAGAAAACATTGGCCCATCTTACAATAAAGGAAGTAAAAGAAGTTTTTGATGCTTATCAAAGCAGATACTTATCTTTAATGAAAGAAAGATTTGTTAATTATATTTCTATTTTTCATAATCATGGAATTATGGCTGGCGCTTCCCAATCTCATCCTCATTCTCAAATTATTACCACACCACTTATTGATGCTGATTTAAGAAGAGGGCTTATAAATTCAAAAAAATATTATAAAAAACATAAGAAATGCGTTTATTGTGAAATGAGTAAATGGGAAAGAAAAACAAGAGAAAGAATTGTTTTTGAGAATAAAGATTTTTTGGTGATTTGCCCTTTTGCCTCTAAATCAGCCTTTCAGATGATCATTTCTCCTAAAAAGCACTCAGCTTATTTTGAGAGAATTACAGAAAAAGAGAAATGGAGTTTAGCCGAGGCCTTCAAAGAATCACTCATTAGACTTTCTAAAGCCTTGGGCTATCCTGCTTATAATTTTTACTTACATACTGCTCCTTGTGATGGAAAGAATTATGATTATTATCATTGGCATTGGACAATTGTGCCAAAGACAGGTATCTGGGCTGGGTTTGAAATTGGTACTAGAATGGAGATTTCAAC
>CAZDCT010000022.1:0-2663 GCA_964504075.1 uncultured Candidatus Saccharibacteria bacterium | reverse complement strand
ATCAACTCTTTAATAAAAGATTTCATTTTTTCAAGCTCAGCTATTCCCTTTTCTGTGGTTTTGTAAGCTTTTTTGCCCTGAAACTTTTCTTTTTTAACATATCCCTGTCTTTCAAGACGATATAATACTCTTGGGGTTAAGATCTTGCCAGGCAAAAACTCAAACTTTTCAAAAACCAATCTTCTGACCTCATCATTACGAATTTCTCTATTTTTCCCTAAACATAGAATATAAATCCAGAGATTATTATGAGTATTTGATTTTTTAAACCTTTCAAATGGTTCCATGGTTTTTTAATAATTAGGTTAATTAAAAATTATATCTTATCTTTCCCTTTCTCCTAGAATAAATTCTTCAAGCATTTCTCTTGCTTTTTCGTCGGTAAATTGTTGAGGTGGAGATTTCATAAAGTAAGCTGCAGTAGAAATTAATGCTCCTCCCACTCCTCTGTCCAAAGCAAGCTTGGCCATTCTAATCACGTCTATAACACAACCAGCTGAGTTAGGAGAGTCTTCAACGTTTAAACGAAGCTCTATTTCCATTGGAATATCTCCAAACTGTTTTCCTTCAATCCTAATAAAAGCAATTTTTCTATCTTTTAGAAACGGAATATAATCAGAAGGTCCAATATGGAGATTATCATAACTCAATCTTTTGGCTAATTGCGATTCAACACTTTCTGTTTTAGATATCTTTTTAGATTTTAATCTTTTTCGTGAAAGCATATTTAAAAAATCTGTATTTCCTCCAACATTCAATTGATAAGATCTTTCTATCTTTACTCCTCTTTTTGCGCAAAGATGGCTTAAAATTCGATGGACAATTGTTGCTCCAATCTGCGATTTAATGTCATCTCCAACAATGGGTAGATTTTTCTTTTTAAACCTTTCCTCCCATTTTTTATTGGTTGCTATAAAAACAGGCATACAGTTAATAAAAGCACAGTTGGCTTTTAGGGCTGCCTGGGCATAGAACTTAGCAGCTTTTTCAGAACCAACTGGCACAAAGTTAATTAAGATTTCAGCACCTGATTTTTTCAGTTCTTTAACAACATCAACTGGTTTTTCTTTTGAGACAACAAATGCTTTTTCTTCGGGATAATTTTTAAAGTGTGGAGCTACTCCATCTAAAACAGGACCCATTTTTACTTTTACCCCTAAATTTGGTATTTTAGAATAAAAGACCTTAGTACAGTTTGGTTTGGCAAACATTGCTTTTGAAAAATCTTTTCCAACCTTTCTTTTATCAACATCAAAAGCAGCTACAAGCTTGATATCAGACGGTTTATAATCCCCCACCATATTGTGCATTAAGCCAGAAATTATTTCGTCATCATTTTTAACATTTCCGTAATAGTGAATGCCCTGGATTAAAGCTGAAGCACAATTCCCCACTCCAGTAATAGCAATTTTGATTTTTTTGCTCATAGATTTTTATTAATTATGTTAATATATTTATATTAATACTATTTTACAGCCGTAAAACATCTTGTCAAGTAAATGAAACCATTTGAACGACTTCAAAAACATAATACAAAAGGCAATCTTTGGATATATATCCTGTTTTTGCTGAAGAATCAAAAACTTCATGCCTGGAAGATTCAATCTTTGATTGAAAAAACATTTGGTTTTAAACCAGGCTTAATTACGGGTTATAGAGTATTATATAGGTTAGAAGCTGAAGGATTTGTAAAAAGTAAAAACGAACAAAGAAGAAGAATGTATACAATAACCCAAAAAGGGAAAAAACAATTAGAATTAGCCAAACAATTTTACAAAGAGATTTTAAAACAATTAAAGTAATGGTAAAAAAGAAAAAAACTAAAAAAAAGGTAAAAAGCAGAAAGAAAAAGCAAGAAGAAACCAAGATTCAAAAGATTGTTAATCATTATTTTTATAGTAAAGGTTTAAGTCTGGATAAAATTAAAAAAGATGCCAAAAAGAAAAAGATTGTTTATTCCAGATTTACCAGACCGGCCAAGCAGCTTTTAGAATTAGCCGGCTCAACTACAAAAGCCAAATCAGCCATTACTAAAGTGGCTGAATGGGCAAAATCAAGAAACCTGGATTATGCTATTGAAACTGTTTTCAAAAAATGGTTAGAATTAGACAAATTAAAACCAAAAGAAATCGTTAAAAAACCATACTATAAAAAGAATCCAATGGTTTGGTCGGAAACTAAAAAGAAATGGTATGTAATTGATAGGTATGGCGCTTGGTTAGAGTTTGCAGACAAGGAATCTGAAATAGAATGGAAAATTACAAAATAGCATGATTTCTTATTCTGAGTTAGAAAAAGGTATTAGAATTATTTTAGACGGACAACCTTACGAAATAATTGAAGCAACACCCTCTTTTAAAGCAAGAGGTCATTCTGTTTTACAAACAAAACTTAAGAATTTCAAAACAGGCAATGTAATTTCTAAGACTTTTCATCCCTCAGACAGCTTTGAACAGGCTGAAATTTCAAAAAAACAAGCAAAATTTATATATACCTACAGAGACAAATATGTGTTTTCTGAAAAAGACGATTCTTCTCAAAGATTTGAATTGACAAAAGAGAAAATTGGAGAAAAAAGCAAGTTCCTGAGCCCAAAGCAAATAGTTGAACTCATAATTTTTAAAGATGAAATCATTAATCTTAGTTTACCAATCAAAATTAAT
>CAZDCT010000021.1:0-4009 GCA_964504075.1 uncultured Candidatus Saccharibacteria bacterium | reverse complement strand
TAATTTCGTCTGATTTTTTCCAATCTTTATTTTTTCTATATTTTTCTCTTTGTTTAACTAATTCCTTAACTTTTTGAGGAATTTTAATTTCTTTTACTTTCTTTAAACTCAAGCCAAAAACTTTATCAAAATTTAACAAAAGATAAAATTTCTCTTGAGGAGAAACCTTCTCATCTTTAATTAATTTCCACATTACAGCTAGGGCTTTGGACATATTCAAGTCATCGTTAATAAAATTCAAGAATTTCTCCTCATATTTCTTACTCGCCCCACTTAAATCTTTCTGGCCAGTAATTGCTTTTTCTTTTTGCTCTTGATAAAGTTCTCGAATTATTTGTCGCAATTTCTCTAAAGTATTGGCGGCAGCCCTCAACCCCTCCCAGGTAAAATTCATTTTAGATCGATAATGAGCACCCAAAAAAAGATAACGAAGAGCCATTGGATCAAAATTTCGCTCCTTGATATCCTTTATCCAGAAAAAATTTCCCAAAGACTTACTCATTTTTTCTCCTTCAACCATTAAAAATTCGTTATGAAACCAGTAATTAACAAATTTCTTCCCCGTTGCTGCTTCAGTCTGAGCAATCTCATTGGTATGGTGGACTGAAATGTGATCTACTCCCCCCGTGTGCAGATCGATTGTCTCAAATCTCTCAGGATCAAATTTTCCTTTATCAAAGGCATGCGATAAATATTTCATTGATAAGGTAGAACATTCAATATGCCAGCCAGGAAAGCTTCTTTTTGACCAGGGACTTTCCCATTCCATATCTCTCTTTTCTTCTTTCTTAGAAAATTTCCAGAGTGCAAAGTCGGTAATATTCTTCTTACCCATCTTTATTTTTACTCGTGCCCCAGCCCTAAGTCCCTTAACGTCTAGTCGAGCTAACTTGCCATAATCAAGAAGTTTTGAGGTATCAAAATAAACCCCATCGTCAGGAATAATATAGGTGAATCCTCTTTTTTCTAACTCTTGGACTAGCTGACTCATTTCTTGAATATGCTCTGTGGCGAAAGCAACAACATGAGGTCGGAGAATATTCAGTGCATCCATTGTTTCAAAGAATTCTTTAGTATAAATTTTGGCTATTTCCCAAGCTGTTTTTCTTTCTTTTCGAGCTTTTTTCTGAAGCTTATCCTCGCCAATATCGGCATCTGAAGTTAAATGACCAACATCAGTTACATTCTCAACCTGTTTTACCTCAAAGCCGTTATACCCTAAAACCCGACGCAGAATATCAGTATTAACGTATGTACGCATATGACCAATGTGAGTGTGATCATAAACCGTCATTCCACAAGTATACATCCCGACCTTAGATGGTTTTCTTGGTTTAAAAACCTCTTTTTTCCGAGATAATGTATTGTATAGTTTTAACATAGTTTTATTAAGTTCATTATATACTTTTTTCTTGTTTCTGAAAATAAAATCTTTTTAATGTCTTTAAAGGATTGACAAAAGTTGTTTTTTATCTTAGAAAAAGAATACAATGAAGTTCATTAAAAATATAAAAGGAGGTGAGAGGAAAAGGGAGTGAAATGCGATTGAACAAACAAAGGATTAAACAAAAAGAGTGTCCTAGATGTGGAAACAAGGCCTTTGTTCGTGATTCAAAAGGTGAAGTCGTTTGTGCCCAGTGCGGTCTTGTTCTAGAAAAAGACAATATAAGTCGCCAGCAAGAATGGAGAGCTTTTACTCCGCAAGAGTATGCTGAAAAGACTCGTACTGAAGTCCTTTATCAAGGGAGAGGAACTGAAATAGGATATGCCTTTGAGCGTCAAGTGCCATCTCCCCAAATAAGACGCTGGAAAAGACATCAAAGACGAGCAACAGAATCCAAACAAACACGCAATTTAATAATTGCAGAACAAGAATTACAAAGAATCATTAGTAGACTTTACCTGCCCTCGAAAGTTAAAGAATTAGCCACTGTTATCTATAAAATGGCTTTAGATCAAGACTTGATTCGGGGCAGAACTATTACTGGTATGGTGTCAGCTTCAATTTATTTTACCTGCCGGCTTCTCCAAATCCCAAGACCTTTCTCAAGATTTTCTGAAATAACTAGATTGTCTGAAAAAGAAATAGCTCGTAATTACCGTCTTCTATACAAAGAATTAACACACAAACTTGACCAGAAACTTAACATAAAGGTACAAGCGCCCAGCTATTTGCAACCAATCAATCCAATTACAGAAAACTTACACATTTCATTTAAGACTGCCCAATTAGCTACTAAGATTATTAAAGCGGCTGAAAAAAAGAAACTGACTCAGGGCAGGGATCCAAAGGGAATGGCCGCAGCTGCAATTTACATTGCTTGTGTTTTGAACAAAGAAAAAAGGACCCAAAATGAAATAGCTAATGAAGCCCACGTTACAGAAGTGACCCTAAGAAATCGCTATAAAGAATTAAAAGAAAAACTGCTGTTTGAAATCTCCTTATAGTATCAATTTAGAGAGCGAAACAACTCTCTTTTTTTATTCTTGCCAATAATTCCTTGCTTTGCTAAGATTAGGTAACTATTCATTGAATATGAAAAAAAGAGATATTATATCAGCCCTTATTATCGGAGAAATCTGTGCTTTGATTCTAATTCTTATTGCTGGTTCTCTAAAGATTCCTTCAAACATAAAGGATTTTATGAAGTTCTTGCCATTAATGCTGCCAGCTCTCTCAGCTCTGGGAATCTGGTTTGTTTCTTTGTTTGAAAATAAAATGCCTGTTCTTTTCCAAGCTGCCAAATCCTTTTTAGTAGGAATTTTGAACACCTTTATTGATTTGGGAATATTAACTGTTTTAATGGAAACTTTTCAGATATTTGAAGGATTGAGCTATCTTATTTTTGTGGGAACTTCTTTTTCAGCTGCTACTTTGAATTCTTATTTTTGGAATAAACTATGGACTTTTGAAAAAAAAGGGGCTGAAGTAGACTTAAAACAAACATCTAAATTTTATTTAATTACCATTGGCGGTCTTTTAATCCATTTAGCCGTTACTTCTTTTATGGTGAATTTTTTGGGTCCTCAGTTTGGAATTTCAAAAGAAATTTGGGCTTATGTTGGAAAAATGGTAGCTGTATTCCTGGGCTTTATTTGGAACTTTACCGGCTATAAATTCATTGTTTTTAAAGATAAAAATGGCTAATCTTGTTTTATATCGAAAATATAGACCTCAAACTTTTTCTGAGATTGTTGGTCAAGAACATATTGTTAAAACTCTTACTAATGCTGTTTTGTCAGATATGATATCTCATGCTTATTTGTTTTCCGGTCCAAGGGGAACTGGAAAAACAAGTACAGCCAGGCTTTTAGCAAAGGCTATTAATTGCAAAAACCCAAAAGGATTTGAACCATGCAATAAATGTTCTTCTTGTTTAGAAATTATGAATGGAAATTCAATGGATTTGATTGAGATTGACGCTGCTTCTCATCGGGGAATTGATGATATTAGAGAATTAAGAGACGGAATAAAGTTTGCCCCTAATAAATTAAAATATAAAGTATTTATAATTGATGAGTGCCATCAATTAAGCAAAGATGCGGCTAATGCTCTTTTGAAAACCTTAGAAGAGCCTCCTTCTCATGCCATTTTCATTTTGGCCACAACTGAAATTCATAAGATGATTCCAACCATTTTATCTCGATGTCAAAGATTTGATTTTAGAAAATTGACAGCTGAAGAAATTACTAAAAGATTAGAAAAAATCTCAAAATTAGAGAAAAGTAAAATTGAAAAAGCAGCTTTAGAACTTATTGCGCTTTACTCTAGTGGTTCAATCAGAGATGCAGAAAGTTTATTAGACCAAGCCATAACTTTTAGTGGCTATTCTAAAAAAGAAATTAAGGCTGAGGATATTAAAAATTTACTAGGATTGATTGAAGTAAAATTAGTGAGTCAATTTATTGATTTAGTTTTTCAAAAAAAAGCTAGTGAGGCAATTAATTTTTTAAACGAAACCTTAGAAAAGGGGATTGATGTTCAAGAAATGGCTAAAGCAATAATCAA
>CAZDCT010000020.1:0-4092 GCA_964504075.1 uncultured Candidatus Saccharibacteria bacterium | reverse complement strand
TCCCTTCAGAGTTATACACGATAATACAGGAAACATACTTAAACCATTTTGGATACTTCAATGCATTGCCTCCTTTCGAGCCTTCCTGACTCTTAATTCTCTTTGAATATAGTCCTTAAGATACTATCAACCTCCTTTTTCTTTCCTTATGAAATTTTTAATATCCCTCACCATAACAAATCTTTCATATTTCATAAAAAATCAAGCCCGGAAAAAGGCTTGTCTCGGTTACGTCTGGCCTTGCTGATTAACTTGATTAAATTAAAAGAAATTTTTGATGAGGTAATCCTTAATGCCCTGCTCTAAAGAATAAATAGGCTTAAAACCCCAATTCAATCTGGCTCTGGTATATTTCTGATAAGCGCCCTTGTAAGGATTTTTAATGTAAATAGGTTTTAAATTGGTCCCCAATGCTTTCTGGACGTTTTCCAAAACTGTATCAAAAGTAACTGCTCGGCCGGTTCCTACGTCGTAAATGCCATTTTTCTTTTTGATGGCTATTTTCAGGGCACGGACTACGTCTTTAACATAAATATGATCTCTTTTAGCATCCTCCTTCCCGAAAGCCACTGGCCTTTTGCCTTTTTTAATCTGCAGCGCCCATTGAGTTATCATACTGGCCATCTTGCCCTTTTGTTTTTCATAAGGCCCATAAACATTGAAAAACCTTAAACCAACTAGAGGCAGCTTATTAAAAAAATGCCTAGCGATCTCATCACCGATTATCTTAGATTCAGCGTAGGCTGTTTTTTTATAAATACCGTACATAGCAGCGGTTGAGGCATAAATAAGTTTTGATTTTCCCTTTAAGGCGAAATCTAAAACATTTAAAAACCCAAGAATATTATTGCGATACATCTCAACATCACTAAGATATCTGGTGTCAGCATTAGCAGCCAAGTGGAAAATAATATCAAAATTATTCTTTATTCTAATTTTTTGACAAACATCTCTATTATAAACCACCACCTTATTTTTAGGATCTCTTCTCAATTCTTTTACCAGATTTAACCCAATAAAACCTTGACCGCCTGTTATTAAGATTTTAAAATTCTTTTTTTTCATGATGAATTAGTATTAATTAAAGAAATAGCAGCATCAAATACTTCTTCTGGAGTAATGTCCTTTAAACACCTCAGATGTCCCTCTTTGCAAAAACGAGGAACATAAAACATATATGTACAAGGAACGCAGTAAATTTTCTTCTGGACTATTCTAGATTGAGTATTGAGAGGATACAGTTCGTTAACATCAACTGGACCAACAATATCTACCACTGGAACACCTAAGGTATCGGCTATATATAAAGGTCCAGTATCTACGCTGATAAATAATTTCAATTTTTTAAGTAAGGCAGGGAGCTCAGATAGTTTAAAACGACCTGAAGTATTAATACTAGTATTTTGCATCATCTTCTGAACTTTTTCAATGCGAGAGCGATCGTCTGCAGAACCAATAAAAATTATTTTGGCATTCTTTTCTTCAATCAATTTGTCAGCTAAACTGGCAAAGCGAGAAGGTGCCCATTCTTTAAGTTTAACTCCGGCCGTCACGCTCATACCAATTAATAAATCAGTGCTGTTTAAGTTCTGTGTTTTTAAAAAGTCTGAGGCTTTTTTTTCTTCGTCTGCTTGAATAAATATCTCTCTTTTCTCTGAAGACTCCTTTATGCCAATGAATTTAAATAAATTCAAATAATGCTTCATGAGAGAGGTATGTCTTTTATATTCTAAACGGTAGTTGCTAAAAAAAGAAAGTAATCCGATGATCTCTCCCGAATACTTATAAGTGGTACTTACCCTATTGGGAACCAGAGACCAAAAAGCAATAATATTGGTAAACGAATCAGGCAGAAGATTAAAGACCCAGTCATATTTTTCTTTTCTTAATTTACTCAACAACCTAAGCTTATCATTTATGCTGATATAATCAGTAATTAGCGTTATTTCATCTATCCGAGGATTATTCTCCAAAACGCCTTTACTCTTGGACATAATAAGAGCTGTCAAATGAACTAAAGGGAATTTTTTTTTAATTTCTCGAAAAACCGGGGTAGTACAAACCAAATCACCGATTTTGCCACTCTGAATAACCAAGATTTTCAATTCTTTATTTTTCTTTCCCCTGTAAGGAAAGTTGGCTAAAAAAATCAGGAAATAAAAGTAGGGAGCTAATAAATAAGTTAAAAACAGCCAAAAAAAACTATAGAAATAAGCTCTTATTTTGTTAAATGTTGGTATTTTCATAAACTAAATTTTTCTTTCAAAATAATTGATTCCCCTTTTAAAAAGATATTGTAAATCTTTAAAATCTTTTATTCCCTTAATAGCCGGAAAAATAGATTTAATCAGCTCTAAGCAACAAGTTTTTTTAGATGAGAGAAAAGATTTAATTTCCTCGGGTTTTAACTTTTTTTGTTGAAAAACAGGAATGGTGGGATTTTCTCCAATCTTTTTATTAAAGGGAAAGATTACAGGATTTGACCAGCTAAAATCTCGAGACAAAGAGCTCTCAGTTCTAGCTATGGATTCTATCTCAGTTCCTGGATAAACAAGAGTAAAACCAGGTATAACATGAATATTGGGTCCATAAAATTTGAGCTCTCGCATTAAATCTCGTGTCTTTTGGACATCTTGGAGCGTTTCACCGGGCAGACTGTACATAAAAAAAAGTTTTACTATATAACCCAAATCAGCACAAATTTTAACTGTCTCCTTTGCTTGAGCAATAGTAATATTTTTTCTGATATTCTTTAAAATCCGGGGACTACCAGACTCAATCCCAAAACTAATTATTTTACAACCTGCTTTTCGCATTAAAGTTAGAATTTCTCTATCTACAGTATCCACTCTAGCCCGAGCATACCAAATAATATCTAACCTTCTTTTTAGAATTTCTTCACAGATTTCTTTAATATGGTTTCTATCTATGGCAATCGTATCATCCCAGAAATCAAATCCCCGAAAACCGTAATGACGATGTAAAAATTCAATCTCATCTACGAATCTTTTTGGGGAGTGTTTTCTAAAAACTCTTTGCCAAAAAGAGCTATTTACACAAAAAGAACAGGCGTTAGGGCAACCTCGAGAACTCATTACCCCAATTGATCTGGTTTTTTCTTCTCCCTCTAATTTAGCATTATATTTTTCCAGTTTAAACAAATGCCAAGCAGGCGAGGGTAAATCGTCTAAATTTCTAATAAATGGACGAGAAGAATTGTTAATGATTTTATTATTCTTGCGAAAAGTGATTCCTAAAACCTCCTCTAAGGGTCTTTTCTGAAAATAATGATTGAGTAAATCTACAAAGGTTTCCTCTCCCTCTTGGCGAACTACCACATCAATTTCTGGAACATTTTTTAGGGTATCATTGTAGGTGGATGAAAAATGACACCCACCTACACAAACTAAAATCTGATTGTTGCTTTTTTTCTTTACCCCCCGACAGACCGAAATAGCACGAAAGCGGTTATGTGAATTACATGTTACTCCCATGACATCTGGCTTCTCTCTTAAAACCTGCTCTATCGTTTCCTGTTCATTAAGGTTATCAATATGGCTATCAATAATTTTCACTTCGTAACTAGCTTTTTCTAAAGAAGAAGCAAGATATCCTATGCCAATTGAAGGAAGATAATCCTTGGTAAATTTCTCTTGTGGTGGAATAACTAAAATTATTTTCATAATATTTATAATTTTCTCAACGCTTCAAATAAAAGCCGGGGTAGGAGCTTGGGATTAAATAAAATATTAGTCTCTGCGTCGCAATCATGAGCGCAAAAGCATTTTGTTTTTCTAATATAATTTTTGACCTTTTGGGCATTAGGCGAAAAGAAAAGCTTTTTAAAGTCTAAGCCATAATCTCTTAAGTTTCCCATTAAAAATTTTTGCTTATTAGGGCAGTACTGGAGCGTTTCGCAAGGATAAATATTGCCTACCTCGTCAATAATAATCCTCAATTTTCCCGAAAAACAAGGCATTTGATACCTTTTTTCTTTAAAGGTTTTTAAAACGTGCTTAAATACCATGTTTCTCCTAGCAATAAAAAGACTTGAAAAAGGAAATTTAAACTTTGACGACTTTTTACTATCCA
>CAZDCT010000019.1:0-4834 GCA_964504075.1 uncultured Candidatus Saccharibacteria bacterium | reverse complement strand
TTCTTATAAGATGAGCTTATATTTCAAGCTTAATTTAGTTAAACATGAAAATTTCACTCATATGTATTTTAATTATTTTTTATCAAACGTCAATTTCTTATACCAAGCAATAGTTTGAGCAGCATGAGCATTTAAACTAAAATATTTTTTTACTCTCTCATGACCTGCTTCCCCGAACTGCTTTGCTTTTTGGTGATTTTTTAATAAATCAATGATTCTCTCTGCCATTAATTCAGTATCAAAAGGATTAACGATGTAGCCAGTTACACCATCTTGAATAATCTCTGGTGTTCCCCCAAAACACGTACCAATTACTGGTTTCTCACAAGCCATAGCCTCTAAATTGCTTCGAGGAAAAGCATCGCAAGAAATAGAAGGTACTACCACTATGTCTGCAGTACCATAAGCTGCTTTTAGTTCATCTTCCTGCAACCAGCCAATTCCTTTTGTACCAGCCATTAATAGAACTGTCTCGGGCACTTTTTCTTTAACCTTGGCTATTGCCTGCTTAATTTGTGTTGAACCCTTTAAGCCACTAATTCGACCACCAAAAAAAATTACTCTTTTCCCTTGAAGGTTGTATTTTTTCTTAAACTCCTCAATTTTTTCAGGAGCAACATGCCAATCATCAACATCTATCCCAGTATAACTTACCTCTACATTTTTTATTCCATTTTGCTCCAAAGCATTTTTTAAGGCATGGCTGACGGCAAAAATTTTATCAGTATATCCTAAATATCTTTTGATGAAGAAATTTCTAAAAGGATTGTATCTTTTCTTGGCTTGTTTTAAATGATCCCACCAGTTGGTTCGATAATCAAATTTCTCTAAATATTTTTTGGTGGCTAATTTTCCGTAATTAAACGTTGTGACATCCCGAGCAGTGAAAAAAACAGGTTTTTTCATTTTTTTAGCTATTTTTAAACAATGGTAGGAAAGATAAGACTGAATATTGTGGGCATGAACAATATTAGGATTTATCTCTTGGATTATTTCTCTAACTTTTTTAACTGTTTGAGGGTTATAAAGACTCAAATAGGCTCGCCATCTTTCATGATAATTGGTAAAAATTCTGAAAACCTTCAACCCCTGATAATCTGTAATTCCTTCGTCTTCTTTTTTCTGGCAAGCTGTAATAATAAAAACCTGATGCCCTGTTTTGTGTAAGCCACGAGCCAAATAAAAGGTGGAAAAACCAGCTCCTCCAAAACTTTGAGGTGGAAAATCATCTGATAAGATTAGAATTTTCATTTTTTGGCAATTATATAAGTATTTGCGTAAATAATATCTGCTTTAACAAACTTATTTAAAAAATTAGCTATTTTGGCCATAAAATGGACTATCTTCCAACTGCCTCTTTTTCTTTTTTTATAAGGATTAAACCAGGAAAATCTAATGAATTCAGAAATAACTGAGAATAATTGTCCATAACTATCACATTCTATTATTTTAAAGCCCTCATTTTCAAATAATGATCTCGTTCCCTCTACGGTATATCTAAAATAATCATGGGGATCAGCGTGGTAAGGATTTAGGAAGGGCGCTGTCAAAATACAAATTCCATTTTCTTTTAATACTCGGCGGACTTCTTTAACCATTGTCCAAGGTTTTTCTAAGTGCTCCAAGACTTGAGTAGAAATAACCGTATCAAAGCTCTCGTTATTAAAGGGCAAATTCAAAACATCGCCCACTACGTCTATCTTTTCTCCTGCTATCATGTCGAAAGTTATATATTCTGACGAACTTTGCTTAATTATCTCGCGGTATTTCGCTGAACCAGCCCCTAAGTCTAAAGTTCTTCCTGAAATATATTTTTTACTATAATGAATAACTTCCCGAGTTTGTTGAAATTTCTTCATCTTTCAATTCATTTAATTATTATTTTTGGACGACCTGTCAGTTTTTCCTTCCGAGTTTGTACCAAATCAGAATAAATAATTTTCCTTGCTATCTTTCTTTTTTTAATCGTTACCCAAGCCCATTCAATAAAACTCAGTCCGAAAAGCATCAATAGCACAATAATCCATAATGGAATATATATAAACCGTTTAATGATGTTAATTATCTTTTTCATTTTTGAGCTATAATACACCAATCAAGGGCGAATTTTCTATTATTTTGATTCTTGTCTAGTTTATCCAAAAAAAACATTATCTTGCTGTAAATTCTAAAAAATGGATTAAATATTCTGGTCCAGCTATGGGAATAAAGATTAAATTTATTAATTAAATAACGGATGTTACTTTGGGCCTGAACTGAAAAAAATCCGCCTCGCTGATCAAGAGCAACGATCTTGAAACCCGCTTCCTGAAAAAGGTGTTCTAAGCCAAATTTAGTAAATCGCCAGAAATCTCTTGGTTCATCATGTATTTCATTGATAAAAGATTCAGTTAATAAAACTGTCCCGCCTAGTTTTAAAACTCGATAAAACTCCTTAATCGCTTGAGAAGGATTTTTAAAATCGCCTATGACCTGAGTACAAACAATGGCATCAAGCGTTTCTGCTTCAAAAGGAATATTTTCTGCCTGGCCGACGACATCAATATTTTTTCCTGGCTGAATATCCATCTTAATATATTCTCGATAATTAAAGAAACCCACGTAGCGACTGAAAGAACCTGCTCCTACATCTAATACCCTGCCTTTAATATAATGGCTATATTTTTTTATCTGTCTATCTAGTAAAATTCTATTCGGCTGATAAATATACATAAATTTGGAAATCTATTTTTTATATGTTATAAATTTTTTTATTTAACCTTTGTTTCCAGAAAGAATAAGCTTTTTTAAATAAATTATTGGGAGGGAAATTAATTAAAGTTTTAATTAGCGGCATCAAAAAAGGAAAAGAAACAGCTAAGGAAAATAATCTCTGTAAATTATTAATTTTATCTTTATCTGGAATAGTTAAGACACTTTCTTCAAAAAAGCTTTCCGAGATTTTATCAATATCACCATCGTAAATTCCTTGCTGAATACAAAGGTCCCCTAATTCAGTCTTGGGATATGGCTGGTAGATAGAGGCCCAGCCCAAATCTGGTTTACATAAAATATTAAGTTTTAAAGTTTCGAGATCAACATCAAGTGAACCACCAGGTAGACCAAGCATATTAAAAATTCTTAATTTCATGCCAGCTTTTTTAATTAATCTGGCTGCCTGAATAATTTCTTCTTGACTCATGTTTCTTCTTAAAACTTGATTGCGCAAGTAATTATCAGCTGTTTCAATACCGAAGGTTACTCCCGAGCAGCCTGCTTTCTTAAGTAAATTGACAATTCTTTCATCTACTAAATTAGCTCTGCCATGACAATGGAAAGGCAAGTTAATCAATTTGGGGTATTTTTCAGCAAATTCCTCCAACCATTCTATCTTGGTGCCAAAGGTATCGTCTTGAAAATAAAGCATCTTCAAGGGATATTTATTTTTCACTTCTAATATTTCTTCAAGTAAATTATCAATGGAACGAAAGCGAACATATTGCCCCTTACCCTGATAAATCTTTCTTAAACAATGATTAAAACAATAAGGGCAATTATAGGGACAACCTCTACCTCCTATAAAGTTTTTAATGGGGTTACGATGAGATTTCGGATATCTATTATAAATTAGTTCTCGATCAGGAAAAGCAAGTGAATTAATACTCACTAGAACTCTAACTGGGTTTTTAATAATCTCTCCCCCATTTTTAACCCATAAATCAGGGATGTTTCGATAATCTCTACCTTGGCTAAGCCGATCAGCTAAATCAACAAGTGCTTCCTCTCCTTCGCCAAGACAAATGATGTCTATTCCCTCTTCATTAATAAATTCATTGAAAAAAGTGGGGTGAGATCCTCCAAAAAGAGAAATAAAATTGAATTTGTTCTTTAGTTTTAAATTAAGATCGCGAAAATATTTATGCTCGCCAGTTGTAACGCTGTAGGCAATAATATCTGGTGAAAAATCCTTAACTTTCTTTCCAACATTTTCTAAATCAGCCTTGACAATATCGGTTTGATGACCCCTTGATTTCAAAGCCGCTGATAAATACATTATGCCCAGGGGTTCAATAATAAAATCTTTGGTTATAAATAAAACTCGCATTTTAGAGATTTTAGTTAGATTGGAGAATAATTTTTATTGCCTTTTTTAGGTCCCTAACCTGATAATGAGGCCTAATTTTTAAACCACTTTTAAATTTTTTGCCAATAAAAATAGTCTTTAGATTAACTTCTCTGCCCAAAATAATATCTTTTATATCATCCCCTACTATCCAGCTTTTACTTAAATTAATTCCAAAGTCTTTAACTGCCCTTTCGATCATGCCGGTTTTCGGCTTACGGCAAGAACATTTATCTTTAGGATGGTGGGGACAATAATAAATTCTATCAATCCTGATTTTCTTCTTTTTCAAATAGCTAAGCAGCCATTGATGTAATTTTTTTAAATCATTAAGTTTAAAATAGCCCCGGCCAATCCCTGATTGGTTGGTAGTAATAATAATCTTATAGTTGCTTTTTGATAGCTTTTGAAGAGCTGAAATAGCAAAGGGCGTGAATTTAAAATCTTCTTTTTTATGAAGGTATTCTGGCTGATTAATATTAATTGTCCCGTCTCTATCTAAAAATACAGCTTTAATAACAGGTTTCGAATAAGCATTTGAGGTTTTCTTAATTAGTTCAGTGGTTGAATAGCCTTGAGTCCATCTTAAAATATGAATTTTTCCTTTGTATTTTTCCACCACCTCTCTCTCAATACAATTTTTTCCCCAATCAGCTCCCGCGCAGTGAATGGTTGGTTTAATTTTCTCTAAGATTTTCTTTGGATTAATTTCATTAAAAATAGTAATGTAAT
>CAZDCT010000018.1:0-5138 GCA_964504075.1 uncultured Candidatus Saccharibacteria bacterium | reverse complement strand
GGCCGATGATAGTGCTTTGCGCGAAAGTAGGTAGCCGCCACCAAAGCGCCTTTTTCATTGGAAAAAAGGTGAAATTTTGATATATATATACTAATGAAGATTAATCTAAGAATTCAAAAAGCAGTAATATTGTTTTTAATTATTGTTTTTTTTATTTGTTTTAATCGTTCTTTACTTCCCAAGAAGCTTAAGAATTCTTTTTATCTTTTTTCTCAACCAATCCAAAAAGTTTTATGGGAAACAGGAAATAAAATTTCTGATTTTTGGGGAACTATTTTTGAGGTTGAAAACTTAAAACAAGAAAACGAACAACTTAGATTAACAATTTTAGAATTATTGGGTAATAATTTAAGAATAAAAGAGCTTGAAAAAGAAAATCTTGTTCTTAGGCAAGCTTTGGATTTGGGAATAGAGAAAGAGTTTAAATTAGAAATAGCAGATATTGTTGGAAAAGATATTTCTCAAGATTCTATTTTAATTAATAAGGGGTATGAAAATGGTCTTTCAAAAGGTTTGATAATAATGACTAAGCAGAAAGTTTTGGTTGGAAGAATTTGCGAAGTTTACGAAAATTTTTCAAAAGTAACCTTACTTTCAAACAAAGAGAGCTTTTTAGACGTTGAAATTGAGGACAAAGAAATTGATGGTTTAGTAAAAGGTAAGGGAAGTTTTAATCTTTGGCTTGAACTTATTCCTAAAGAAAAAGAAATAGAACAAGGAGACATTGTTGTTACCAGTTCTTTAAGTGGAATTTATCCACAGGGACTTTTGGTTGGTGAAGTAGGGGAGATTAAAAAACAAGATCCCGAACCATTTCAAACAGCAATTATTAATCCATTTTTTAATATTAAAGAAACAAAAACTATTTTTATTGTTATTGATTTTTAATGAAAAAAATTCTTTTTTTAATTATATTTTTTTACACAATATCTTTATTAGAAGCCAGTTTTTTTATTCATTTTAATTTTTTTCGTTTTTTCCCTAATATTATTTTAGTTTCTCAAATTTTAATTACTCTTTTTGAAGATCCTAACAAAAATTTAGCCATTTTTTCTGCAGTTTCAGCCGGATTTTTTTGGGACATCTTTTCTGAAAATTCAATTGGTTTTGGTATTTTAACTTTACTTTTAGCATCTGTTTTTTTAAAAATAGTCTTAAAAAAATATGTTCGGATTCCTATTCTCAAGCAATTTTAAGAAAAGAAAAATTCGAAGAACTTTTGATCTTGAACCTCAAGAGATTCTTTTGGATAAATTGGCTCAGAAAAAAACAGAGAAATTGGGTGTGTTTCAAGTTCCTCTCTCTAAAAACATTTTACAATTAACATATTTTCTTTTCTTGATTTTGTTTTTTATTCTTTTTTATAATACTTTTCAGCTTCAAATAATACAGGGAGAAGAGTTTTCAGCTTTGGCCGAAAGAAATAAATTCATCATTTATCAAATTAAAGCCACTAGAGGAATAATCTATGATCAAAAAATGGAGCAATTAGTTTTTAATAAGCCGAGCTTTGACCTTTTTTGTTACAAAAACGATCTTCCTCAAAAAGAGTCTGAAAAAATAAGTGTTTTAAAAGATGTGGCCGAAATTCTCAATCAAGATTTTGAAGAATTAAAGGAAAAAATTGAAAACAGCAATCAAGCTCAATTTTTAATTTCAGAAAATCTTACCCATCAAGAATTAATAATATTAGAAACAAAAACTAAAGAATTACCTGGCTTCCAGGTTGAGCGAAATTCAATTAGAGAATATGTAGATGGAGATGTTTTTGCTAATTTAATTGGTTATCTGGGGAAGATTAAAAGTTCGGAATTACAACAGGAGTTCGAACTTTATTCAATTAATGATTATGTTGGAAGAGATGGCTTAGAGATTTATTATGAAGATGTTTTGCGTAAAAATGCAGGAAAACTTCAGATCGAAAAAGACGCTTTGGGGAACATAATATCAAGAGAGATAATTCAGTTTCCAAAGCCAGGAAAAAGCTTAGTTTTGTGGATAAATGCAGATTTACAAAGGAAAATTACTAATCAACTGCAAGAAAAGCTTAAAGAAATTGGAGCTCAAAAAGCAGTTGGTATTGCTTTAAATCCCAAGACTGGAGCAGTGTTGGCTCTAGTTTCTCTTCCCAGTTTTAATAACAATTTATTTCAAAAAGGCGCAGATTCTGAAGCTCTTAAGAATCTTTTAGAAGATCCTTTTGAACTCAAACCTTTATTTAATCGGGCAATAGCTGGGATTGGTTATCCAACTGGGTCTGTAATTAAACCCTTGATTGCTTCAGCTGCTTTAGAAGAGAAAATAATTAGTCCAGAGAAAAGTATTAATTGTCAGGGACAAATTGTGATTGATAATCCCTGGTATGATGCTGAAGATCCAGAATCGGGCCAGGAAAAATGGATTTATCATGATTGGACAACCCATGGCTGGACCGATTTAAGAAAAGCCATTGCTCAATCCTGTAATATCTATTTTTATCGTGTCGGAGGAGGTTATAAAGAACAAAAAGGTTTGGGAGCAGAAAGAATTGAAGATTATCTTCAGCTTTTTGGTTGGGGAGAGAAAACTGGAATTGATTTAATCGGAGAAGGTAAGGGCATTTTACCAACAATAGACGATGAGTGGCGCTTAGGAGACACGTATCATTTGTCTATTGGTCAGGGAGCTTTTGCCGTTACTCCTATTCAAGTGGCTAATGCCTTTGCAGCTATAGCTAATAATGGCCGTCTTTATTATCCTCAGATTGTTCAGAAGATTGTTGACACTTCAGAAGGCTCAACCAAGATTGTGAAAGAAGTTGAACCAAAACTTATTCGAGAAAACTTTATTAATTCTGAAAACCTTGAAATTGTTAAACAGGGGATGCGTCAGGCAGTAACTAATGGTTCGGCAACTGGCTGGCTTGATTCTTTACCAGTTGAAGTAGCTGCTAAAACAGGAACTGCTCAAACTGAAAAAGCTAATTACTATCATAATTGGGTTGTTTCTTTTGCGCCCTATGAAGAACCCGAGATTGTCTTACTTATTGCAATTCTGGATGTGAAAGAAATACGAGCAGCTGCATTGCCAGTAACCAGAGATATTCTACAATGGTATTTTACCCAAGAATAAAAACATGAAAAAGAAAAATTATTTAACCCCAGAAGGGTTAAAAAGATTAAAAAAAGAATTGCTTTATCTGAAAAATATTAAAAGAAAAGAGATTGCCCAGAAATTAAAAAAAGCAATTTCTTTCGGTGATTTATCAGAAAATGCAGCTTATGTTGAAGCAAAAGACGCTCAAGCTTTTTTAGAAGGCAAAATTTTAGAATTAAGAAAAATTATTTATTCAGCTGAGATTATTAAAAAAGAAAAATCAGATAAAGTTAAGATTGGTTCTATTGTTAGGGTTGTGCTTGAAGGCCAGGAGTTTAATTTTGAAATAGTTGGTGAACTAGAAACAGACCCTTTAAACAATAAAATCTCTTACAAATCTCCTTTGGGTTCTGCCTTGCTTGGACAAAAAAAGGGGAAAGAAATTAATGTTAATATTAATGATAGAAAAATAAAATATAAGATTTTAAATATAGATTGAGCTTGTTTTTAAGTTAAAAAAAATATAAAATAGAGAAATATGGCGCAAATAGATAATATACGGAAAATAAGGGAAAAGAAACTTAGGCAAATCAGAAAAGCAGGCTATAATCCTTTTCCATCAAAAAACAAAAGAACCCATACAATTTCTCAAGCTTTAGAGAATTTTTCAAAGTTTTCTAAAACCAAAAAGAATTTAGTATTAGTGGGAAGAATTATGGCTCAAAGAGAACATGGTGGCTCAAGTTTTTTTGATATCCAAGATGGTACAGGTAAAATTCAAGCTTTTCTTAAAAAAGATATGGTAGGAAAAAAGCAATATAGTTTTTTTATAGATAATTTTGATATTGGAGATATTGTTGAAATAAAAGGAAATTTGTTTAAAACCAAGCAGGGCGAAAAAACCATTGAAGTCAAAGATTTTAGTATTTTAACTAAAAGTTTATCGCCTTTGCCTGAAAAATGGCATGGTTTAAAAGATTCAGAAGAAAGATACAGAAAAAGATACTTAGATTTATTGTTTAACAAAGAATTAAGAGAGATCTTTATTAAAAAAGCCAAGTTTTGGGACGTGACTAGAGATTTTATGAAAAGAAATGGATTTTTTGAAGTTGAAACTCCGAGTTTGGAAATAACTACTGGAGGGGCTGAAGCAAATCCATTTAAAACTCATCATGATGATTTTGATGTAGATGTCTATTTAAGAATATCAGTTGGTGAATTGTGGCAAAAAAGATTAATGGCTGCTGGTTTTGAAAAAACTTTTGAGATTGGTAAAATTTACAGGAATGAAGGTTCAAGTCCAGATCATTTACAAGAATTTACTAATATGGAGTTTTATTGGGCTTACGCGGATTATAATGATGGAATGGACTTAAGTAAGAAGCTATTTCAAGAAATAGCTAAAAAAGTCTTTGGAACAACTAAGTTTGAGTCAAGGGGCTATAAGTATGATTTAGCTTCCAAATGGAAGCAGATTGATTATCAAAAAGAGGTTTTGAAGCAAACAGGAATTAATATTTTAAAAGCTTCAGAAAAAGAAATAAAGAATAAACTTAAAGACTTAAAAATAAAATATGAGAAAGGCAGCAAGGCAAGATTGGTTGATAGTCTTTGGAAATATTGTAGGAAAAATATTGCTGGACCAGCCTTTTTGATTAATCACCCTAAATTTGTTTCTCCTTTGGCGAAAGAAAAAGAAAATGCTCCTGGATTAACCGAGAGATTCCAGATTATTTTAGCTGGTTCTGAAATTGGCAATGGTTATTCAGAGCTTAATAATCCTATTGACCAGAGAAAAAGGTTTGAGGAACAGCAAAAATTATTAAAGTCAGGAGAAAAAGAAGCCATGATGCCAGACTGGGAGTTTGTTGAAATGTTAGAGCATGGTATGCCTCCTACTTGTGGATTTGGTTTTGGAGAAAGATTTTTTGCTTTTTTAGTTGATAAACCAATTAGAGAAACAACATTATTTCCTTTAATGAAACCCCGTTAGAAATTTTTAAAGTCTACTCATATTTACAATTTTTAGACAAATATTAATTTTCTAACGGGGTGAAACCCAA
>CAZDCT010000017.1:0-5201 GCA_964504075.1 uncultured Candidatus Saccharibacteria bacterium | reverse complement strand
TCAATTAAAAGGAATAGTAATATCAGACAAAATGAAAAAGACAGCTGTGGTTAGAGTAGAAAGAGTAAAAGAGCATCCAAAATATAAAAGAAGATATAAGGTTCACAAGAAATATAAGGTTCATGACGAGAAAGAAGAATATAAAATAGGGGACAGGGTTGTGATTGAAGAATGTAGGCCAATGAGCAAGGATAAAAGGTGGAGAATAATTAAAAAACTTGTTATATGATTCAAGAAAGAACAATGTTAAGGGTTGCAGATAATAGCGGTGCAAAGCTTGTTCAATGCATTCGGGTTTTAGGTGGTACCAGAAAAAGATATGCTAGAATCGGAGATTTAATTGTAGCCGCTGTTAAAAATGCTGAACCAAGAAGATTGGTTAAAAAACATGATGTTGTTAGAGCGGTTATTGTGAGACAAAAACAGAATTTTGGAAGAAAAGATGGGTCTTATGTAAGGTTTGATGAAAATGCTTGTGTAATTTTAGAAGGTAAGACCAAAGAACCAAAAGGAGGAAGGATTATTGGTCCTGTTGCCAGAGAATTAAAGGAAAAAGGTTTTGAAAAAATTGCTGCCTTAGCAAAAGAATTAGTTTAATTTATGAGAGTTAAAAAAAACGATACAGTACTAATTATTTCAGGGAAATACAGAGGAAGAAAGGGTAAGATTCTCAAAGCCTTTCCTAAAAAGGACAAGGTTTTGATTGAAGGAATTAATTTAAGAAAAAAACATCAAAAACCAAAAAAAACAGGTGATAAGGGCCAGATTATAGGAATTCCAGCTCCAATTCATGTATCTAATGTAAAAATTATTTGTCCAAAATGTAAGAAAGCAACCAGAATAGGATATAGAATAGAAGGGGGAGAAAAATATAGGATTTGTAAAAAATGTGATAAAACCATATGATTAATTTGAAAAAAAAATATACAGAAAAAGTAATTCCTGAAATGATGAAAAAGTTTGGCTATAAAAATGTTATGGCTGTTCCTAAGATTGAGAAAGTGATAATTAATACTGGTTTTGGCAGAAGGGTTTCTGGAAAAACATCAGATGAACAAAAGAAAATTGAACAAAGCATTACGAATGATTTAGGTTTAATAACCGGACAAGCTTGTGTTTTAACCAAGGCAAAGAAATCAATTTCTGGATTTAAGTTGAGACAAGGAACGGCAGTTGGAGCTAAGGTTACTTTGAGGAGAAAAAGAATGCATGATTTTTTAGACAGAATAATTCATATTGTGCTTCCAAGGGGTCGTGACTTTCAGGGCATTTCAATCAAGTCAATTGATGGAAGCGGGAATCTTACTTTTGCTGTTAAAGAACATATTGCTTTTCCAGAGATAGAACCAGAAAAAGCAAGAAATATTTTTGGATTAGAAATAAGTGTTGTTACTACTACTAAAAACAAAGAACAGGGTTTAGAATTATTAAGATTATTAGGATTTCCAATTAAAAAATAAATTGTATGGCTGTAAAGGCACAAATAGCAAAATCAAAAAAGAAACCAAAGTTTAAAACTCGAACTGTTCGACGCTGTTTTAAATGTGGTAGGGCAAGAGGTTACATGAGGAAGTTCGGGCTTTGTCGGATTTGTTTTAGAGAAATGGCTAATAAAGGATTAATTCCTGGAGTTAAAAAGAGTAGTTGGTAAAAATATGACTGATCCAATAACAGACATGTTAAACAGAATAACCAATGCCCAAGCTGTTGCTCATCCAACAGTTGATGTTCCTTTTTCAAAGTTAAAGTATGAAATTGCTAAGTTGTTAGAGAGCAAGGGTCTTATTAAGAAGGTTGAGAAAAAGGGAAGGAAAATAAACAAGGTCATCGAGATTACCTTAAAATATACTGATAAGATTCCTGGTATTGACGGGTTTAAAAGAATTTCTAAGCCAGGTCAAAGAATCTATGTTGCTTGGAATAAAATAAGAAGGGTTAGGTCGGGTTTTGGTATGTCAGTGCTTTCAACCTCACAAGGGTTAATGAGTAATGAACAGGCTAGAAAACAAAAAATAGGTGGAGAAATATTATTTGAGATTTGGTAAAATATTATGTCAAGAGTAGGTAAAAAACCAATTTTAATACCACAGGGCGTAACAATTAAGATAGATGGGCAAAAAATAATGGTTTCAGGGCCCAAAGGAGAACTTGAGAGAAAAGTTAGGCCTGAAATTAAGGTTGAATTAAAAGATAATCAGATTATATTGTCTCTCCAGAGCGAAAGTAAACAAGCTGCTGCTTTTTGGGGATTATTTAGAAGCCTTATCTTTAATATGGTTGAGGGGGTTGTTAATGGGTTTGAGAAGAAATTAGAAATGCATGGTTTAGGTTATAGGGCTTCAAAAGAAGGAGAAGATCTTGTGCTGCAAGTTGGTTTTTCTCATCCAGTAAAAATAGATGTTCCTGATGGCATAAGCTTTGCGGTTGAGAAAAATATTGTTATTGTTTCTGGTATTGATAAAGAAAAGGTTACTCAAATGGCAGCAAAAATAAGGAAAGTTAGACCACCTGAACCTTATAAAGGAAAGGGGATTAGGTATCAAGGAGAAAAAGTTCGAAGAAAGACTGGAAAAAGAGTAGCAACTGGCCCTGGAGCATAGAAAAAATAAAAAATAAAATGATAGATCCAAAAATTAAACGTCAAAAAAAAGAGAGACGGCATAGACGAATAAGAGCCAAGATATTTGGGACTGCTGAGAGGCCTCGACTTTGTGTTTTTTCTTCTAATAAACATACTTATGCTCAATTGATTAATGATCAAGAGGGCAAAACCTTGATTTCAGCCAAAGACACAGAACTAAAAATAAAAGTAGGGAAAAAAATAGCCAAGCAAGGAAAACAGCTTCAAGGAAAAATAGCTACAGCTTTTGGGGTTGGAAAGTTGATTGCTGAAAAAGCAATCAAAAATAAGATAAATAAAGTAGTTTTTGATAGAGGAGGTCATACGTATCACGGAAGAGTTAAGGCATTGGCCGAAGGAGCAAGAGAAGGTGGGTTAATTTTCTAAATATGATGCAACAAAGAAGACAATTTAAAAGAGGGTTTGTGAAGAAAAAAGATGATTTTGATTCAAAGCTTTTGGGTTTGGCTCGGGTTGTTAGAATGACAGCTGGCGGTCGTCGTCTTAAGTTTCGAGCAGTAATGGTTATTGGAGACAAAAAGGGCAAAGTGGGGGTGGGAGTATCAAAAGGTGTTGATGTTGCTCAAGCAGTAGAAAAAGCAACTAGATTAGCTAAAAAGAATTTAATTACTGTTCCAATTGTAAATGACACTATTCCCCACGAAGTTAATTCTAAATTTGGAGCAGCTAGAATTCTTTTAAAACCCCAAAGAAAAGGCCGGGGATTAATGGCCGGAGGAACAGTCAGGGTTATTTGTAGATTGGCTGGGATAAAAAACATCTCATCTAAGGTCTTGGGAAGAACCAAGAATAAGTTAAACAATGCTCAAGCAACTTTGGGCGCTTTGAAAAAATTAAAAGTTAAAAAACATGCAACTACACGAGCTTCGTCCAAAGCAGAAAAAAAAGAATAAAAAGAGAATTGGAAGAGGGGGTAAGAGAGGAACTTATTCGGGAAAAGGAATAAAAGGCCAAAAAGCACGAGCTGGTGCTTCTTTTAAGCCTGCTATCAAAACCTTTGTCAAAAGATATCATAAATTAAGGGGATATAGATTTAAAAGAACTGGAAGGAAACCACAAATTTTAAATATTAGTAGCTTAGAAAAGAAATTTAAATCTGAGGAAAAAATTAATCCTCAAATCTTGCTTGAAAGAAAATTAACTCGTAAAATTAAAGGAAGAATACCTAAAATAAAAATTCTTGGCAAAGGAAAAGTAACCAAGAAATTTACTATTGAGAATTGTGAGCTTTCCAAGGTGGCTCAATATAAGATTGAAAAGGCGGGAGGCACTGTTAATTAAATATGTTTAATAAAATCTTTCAAATTTTTAGGGTTCGTGAATTAAGAAACAAAATCTTATTTGTTTTAGCTGTTTTTGCTGTTTTTAGATTAATGGCTAATATTCCTATTCCTGGAGTAGATCCTCAAAACCTAAAAGCCCTTTTTGAAGATCTCAGTATTTTTGGACTCTTAAATATTTTTACTGGTGGAGCTTTAGAAAGAGTTTCTATTGTAATGTTGGGGGTTGGTCCATATATTACAGCTAGTATTATTTTCCAACTATTAACAATGATTTTTCCTCAGCTGGAAGAAATGTACAGGGAGGAAGGAGAGGCAGGGCGGCAAAAGTTTAATCAATACGCAAGAATAGCTACTGTTCCTTTAGCCTCTCTTCAAGCATACACAATGTTAATGCTTTTGGAGCGGAGAGAGGTAATTGGTATTCTTGCTCCAAAACTACTTTTGACTTCAGTTTTAACTATCACTGCTGGCACAATTCTTTTAATGTGGTTAGGAGAGTTGATTTCGGAAAAAGGGATTGGTGAAGGTGTTTCTCTTTTGATTTTTGCTGGTATTGCAGCCGATCTCCCTAATAATATTTTTCAAATGTTAGCAGGATGGAATGCTGGTCAACTTCCTTCTTATCTTCTTTTCTTTACCATGTCTTTGTTAATCATTACTGGTGTTGTTATTGTTAATGAGGGAAGAAGAAATATTCCTGTTTCTTATGCTAAAAGAGTAAGAGGAGGTAAAATGTACGGAGGAGCTTCTACCTATTTGCCAATGAACATTAATCCGGCTGGAGTAATGCCAATTATTTTTTCAATGTCTATTCTTCTTTTACCATCAATGATGGCCAGCTTTTTGGAGGGAAAAACAGGGGGCATAGTCGGGATGTTTCAAAAAGTAGTTAGTCTTTTGGGGGATCCTTTTATTTATGGAATATTGTATTTTGGTTTAGTGTTTTTATTTACCTACTTTTATACCATGATTACTTTTGATCCAGAAACAATAGCTGATAATCTTAAAAAAATGGGTGGTTTTGTTCCGGGCATTAGGCCGGGCAGTTCTACAGTTCATTATCTTTCTTTTGTTTTGAACAGAGTTTTGCCCTTTGGAGCCTTATTTTTATCCTCAATAGCTGTAATGCCATCAATCATTGGGAAACTAACCGGAATTGTTGCTTTTCAATTTTTGATTGGAGGAACCTCTTTGCTCATTGTGGTTAGTGTTATTTTAGAAACTATGCGTCAAATTAATGCTCAGCTTCAAATGAGAGAATACGATACTTTTTAAAA
>CAZDCT010000016.1:0-6386 GCA_964504075.1 uncultured Candidatus Saccharibacteria bacterium | reverse complement strand
ACATTTGGTTTGCTTCCTATGGAGAAGCTGTTAATTTTGGAGCTAAAACAACATATATTGAAATCTTAGAAAACTAAGTATCTGCAATAGACTTAGCCTATTACATAGAGAAAACTCGCCTTTTAAGGCGGGTTTTTAGTTTGGTGCCCGGGGAGGGAATCGAACCCTCACGGAGAAAATCTCCAACAGATTTTAAGTCTGTTTCGGCTACCTATTACGACACCCGGGCATATTTTGAGGCCTGGGCGGGATTTGCACCCGCGTAAAACTGTTTTGCAGACAGTTCCCTATCTACTTGGGTACCAGGCCTATGTTTTATATTTTAACAACTTTTTTCTTTTTTTCAATCCTTTTTCTTAATTTTGTCTAAAATCTGTTCAATTTTTCCAGCTTGCATTGTTTTTAATTCTTTAACAAACCTAATTCGAGGAATTATTTTTGTCTCTAATTTTTTATTAAATTTATGCTGAATATAATAACTTTGTCTTTTTAAAATTTGAAGTATTCTATCGCCCTGATTGTCGGGCAAACAGCTAACATAAACTTTGCTTTGGCTCAAGTCAGGGCTTGTTTCTACTCTGGTAATCGTAACTAAGGTGTTTTTAGGAAACTCAATTTCCCGCAGAATAATCTGACCTAATTCTTTTTGAATTAATTCATTAACCCGTAAAATACGATTTGACATATTTTATAGTTCTTCTTTTCTCCTTTGTTGCCTATATATAACGAGAATATCTCCCTTATCAATTCTACCATTGCCATCATATAATATCCCGCACTCTTCTCCTTTAGCAAGTTTGGCAATGTCTTTTTTATTCCTTTGAAGATTGATTATTTTACCTTTACCAATTAATTCCTCTTCCCGATAAACCTCAATTTTGGCTCCTTTCTGAACTTCTCCTTCAACAATTTTTCCACCAACAATCTGACGACTTTTTTCTGTCATAAAAATTACTAAAACTTTAACTTTACCCAAATCTGTTCTAATGGTTTTTGATGTTAATCTTCTCTCCATCATAGCTCTTATTTGTTCTACTAATTCATAAATTATCTCAGCTTTAATTACTTTAGTTTTCTCTCTTTTAGATAAAATTTCAGCTGTTTGACTCATTTTAACTCTAAAACCAATAATTAAAGCCTTGAAACTCTTGGCTAACTTAAAATCATTTTCATTAATTTCTCCAATTCCAGATTTGAGAACCCTTAAAACAACTTTATCTTGGGGAAGAGCTTTAAACATTTGTTCAATCGCTTCAATTGAACCCTCAACATCAGCTTTAATGATTAAGTTTAAAACTTTTTGTTCGGCTGAAATCTCTGGAGATTCTTTTAATTCTTGTTTTTCTTTTTCTTTAAGATGACTCTTGGCTGTTTCTAAATCTTTGAAAACTTGAATTTCTTCACCAACCTTAGGAGCTTGGTTTAATCCCAATAAAATAGCGGGGCAGCATGGTTCAGCTTTTGAAATTTCCTTTCCCTGAAAATCTTCTAATTTTTTGATTTTACCAAAAGTAGATGGGGTAGCAACAATATCGCCCCCCTTTAAAATCCCCTTACTTAAAAGTATGGTAGCCACTGGCCCCTTTTTGCTGTCTAAAAAAGCTTCAATCACTACGCCCTTGGCTAGTCCTGAAAAATCTGCTTTCAGATCTTCCATTTCAGCAACCAAAAGGATTAAATCTAAAAGGTCTGGAATACCTTGTCCAGTTTTGGCTGAAACTGAGACTGAAGGAACCTTTCCCCCCAAATCTTCAACCGTAATGTCTTGTTTAATCAAATCTTGCTTTACTTTATCTGGATCAGCTCCAAACTTATCAATTTTATTAAAAGCAACAACAAGGGAAATACCTGATTCTTTGATGTGTGAAATGGCTTCCTTGGTTTGGGCTTTCACTCCATCTACAGCATCAATCACTAAAATCGCTATATCAGCCACTTTAGCCCCCCTAGAGCGTATGGCTGAAAAAGCCTCGTGTCCAGGCGTATCAATAAAGGTGATTTTCTTATCACCTTCTCCAATTTCATATGCTCCAATATGTTGAGTAATGCCTCCTTCTTCTTTTTCTTGAACATGGCTTTTCTTGATATAGTCTAAAATTGAAGTTTTACCATGATCAATGTGCCCCAGAACCACTACTACTGGAGGCCGATTTATTATGTTTTTTTGAGTTTTTTTCGTCATCTTGATTTTTAGCTCTTTTAATAGCCCTTATTTCTTCTTTGGACAAAGAGTATTCAGAAATTCCGTTTTTAATTGGTTTTCCATAAACCCTGTTCTCTTCTCTACTATACAGGCTGGTAATAACCACTCCATCATTATTATTATCCAATAATGCAATAGAAAAGCTTTGATTACTTCCAACTTCTGAAAAAGGATTAAAGCGAATAATACCCACCTTTTGTAAAAAGAATTTACTATTCTTTTCAAGAATTTGCAACTTTTTATCTGTTTTTTTTAATCTTTCTTCTAAGTTTTTTAAAACACCTAAAACTTCTTTAAGGTTTTTAGGTTCTTTTTTGTTTTTTCTTAAGAAATTAAACATATATTTATTTTAATTTTAAAACAGCGGAGGAGACAGGACTCGAACCTGTATGAGCTTTTGCTCACCGCTTTTCGAAAACGGCTCCTTACCATTCGGAACACTCCTCCAAATATCTTACCACTTAAACTTTGTTTTGGGTTCTTTTCCTTGCCTTAAACGCTGAATATTTTCTCTCAAAGCAAAAGTAATAATAATTGCTCCTAAAAGTCCATAAATAAAATAGTAAAAAGCAAACTTAACATACAGCAAACCAGCTAAAATCCAGACAAACAAAAGATTGGTTATGCTTGTTTTCTTAAAAATCATCAAAGCAATAATCCAGATTAAAAAGCAGGACAAAAAAAACTTAGGACCAATTAAAACTGCAGTTGACCCAAAAAAAGTAGCTGCTCCCTTTCCTCCCTTAAACTTTAAATAAATAGGAAAAATATGTCCTATAACTGGTAACAGCGAAACTAAAATAAGATCATATCCTGGTTCTAAATATTTTTTAGCCAAAAATACGGCTATTATCCCTTTTAGAACATCAAAAAATGCTGATACAATTCCCCATTTCCAGCCCAAAACCCTTGAAACATTAGTTGAGGTAGTTGATTTTGAACCAATTGTTCTAATGTCAATTCCGTGAGCTTTGGCAATTATAAAACCAGAAGGTATAGAACCAAGCAAATAAGCAAGAATAGCCAGTAAAATAGTATTTATCATTTAAAATTAGTTCTTAAAACTCTATTTACAACCTTTTGATTAATTGGAGTTGGAATGCCCAGTTTCTCTCCTAAGTCTACCACAAATCCATTATAATATTTAATCTCAGTTAAATCTTTGGGCTTACCCTCTCTTCCTTTGGTAATTATTTTAGCAATATTTTTTCTAAAAAGTAAAAGTAATTTAATTGGCAAAACCTGAATTATTAATGTTAACCATTTAACATAATGTTTTGGAAAGTTGACAAAAGAGTTTCCAGATTTTTTAATAACTTTAATATATTCTTTCAATGCTTTAAATTCTTCTGTAAATGCTTTTGAATTCTCAAAGCCCTGCTTAATACCCAAACCCCTGGTTGCAGAGGGGATACCAATAAGATTAAAAAACAATTTTGAAAGCTCCATGTCTCTAATTTTATTTTGAGAAAATTCTGTGGTTTCAAACCCTGCCTTTTTAAACAATGATTGAATATCTTTTAAATCACCTGGGCCTGATACTTTTCCAAAGCTTATCCTGATGGGCAAAGAATAATTAACAATAATTTTAGTTTTTTGTTGTTTTCTATCTATTGGATTAAAAAGATTCAATCTCACTATTTTAATCTTTTCATAATCAGAACCTAAAACCTCTTTTAAAGCAGATAGAGCTTCTTCTGTAACCGCAGCACCATTTTGAGAAAGGATTAAAGTAGGAAAAATACTTTTTTCTTTCATTTTCTGATAATAGTATTTAATCGCTGGGCCAACAGGATTTTTAATAGCCAAGAAAATAATATCTGGGCTAAAATCATTTAAAGACCATTGTGAGTCTAAGATTCTTCTTCCTTCGAAAGACTCTGTTTGTTCTTTTTTTCTTTCAACCAATAATTGTTTTTCAATTTCCTGGCCAACACCTAAAACATTGGCAACCTCTTTCAATTCAAAACAAAACATTGTGCCAGTTCTTCCTCCAACGCCTATTACTGCTATTTTCTTTTCCTGCATATTTTTTGAATTTCTAACAGAGTGGACCCGCGGGGACTCGAACCCCGGATTCGTCCATGCCATGGACGTGTGTTACCACTATACCACGGGCCCAAATACCCCTGACAGGAATCGAACCTGTATCACAGGTTTAGGAAACCTGGGCTCTATCCGTTGAACTACAGGGGCAGATGCGTTTTTTAAGCTTAATTATACTTAAAATTAGCATCTTTTTCTTTGGTTGGCAATAAATTTTATGATACAATAATATCATATGATGAAAAATGAATTATCTATCACTAAAATAGTTAAAAGAGCTTGCCCGGCAGTAATAACTATTGTTATTACTAGAAATTTGCCTAAAATAGGTGGATTTTATTTCTTTCCAATAGGAGGAGAAAAAATTGCTATCCCTAAAGTTCAAAAAGGTAAGGAAAAAACAAAAATAGGAGGAGGTTCTGGTTTTATTATTTCTCCTGATGGTATTGTTTTTACCTGCAACCATGTTGTTGGTGACAAAGAAGCAGATTATACTATCGTGATAAGTCCTGATGAAAAATATCCGGCTAAGGTTTTAACCAGAGACCCAATTACTGATATTGCTATTTTAAAAATACAAGGAAAGAAATTCCCTTATTTAGAATTGGGTGATTCTAATAAAACTGAACTTGGCGAAACAGTAATTGCTGTTGGTAATGCTTTGGGAGAATTTCATGATACGGTAAGCGCTGGAATAGTCTCTGGACTGAGCCGTTATATTACCGCTTATAGTGGTTTAGATTATCAGGCATCAAGATTAAGAGGATTAATTCAAACTGATGCTGCCATTAACCCTGGAAACTCAGGGGGACCCTTAATTGATTTAGAAGGAAAGGTAATAGGCATTAATACAGCCGTGGTAATGGGGGCTCAAAATATTGGTTTTGCTATTCCTATAAATTACGCTAAAAGGGACTTAGAAGAAGTTAGAAAATATGGTAAGTTAAGAAGACCTTTTTTAGGAGTAAGATATATTCTTTTGAACAAGATGGTAGCTGAAAAAAACAAGCTGCCAGTTGATTATGGCGCTTTAATAGTAAGAGAAACTTTTGGAGAATCAGCTATTGTGAAAGGTTCAGCTGCTGATAAAGCCAAACTTGAAGAATATGATATAGTTTTAGAATGTAATGGAGAAAAAATTACTGAAAAGAATTCTTTGACTGATATTCTTCAAAAAACAAAAATAGGTCAGGAAATTAAATTAAAAGTTTTAAGAGAAAACAAGAAAATAGGCCTTAAGGTAAAGCTGGGGGAAAGAAAATAAGCATTATCTTTTTACTATTTTAATTGCTTTGCCTTTAATAAGAGCTTCTGATATCTTTTTATAAGCCGAAGACAAAATCCTTTGAAATGTGCTTTGAGATGTTTTCATTTGTTTAGCACAATCTGTTTGACGTAAACATTTAATATTTTTCAATCTTAAAGCCTCTACCTCTTCAGAGGTTAGTTCAATCTCAGATAAAGCCCTCATTGGTATTCCTCGAGGCTTAAAATAGGTTACATTAGGATTAAACCTAATTCTTCTAAACAATCTTGGTCTTGGCATGTTGAAATTATTGAAATTATTAATAAATCAAGAAGACTTTCAGGCTCTCCCCCTAAAAAGAGGGAGAGCCTTCTCAGAAAGTTTTTTTTATTTTGTACCCTTTAGTTCAGCTAATCTCTTTTTAATTGCTTTTAACTCTTCCTCTAAAAGCTCTGTCTCGTCAGCCAGGACTTCTCTTTCTTCTTTTTTAGTCATTCCCCAAAATCCTCTTCTACCATATCCATATCCCACACCATACCCACGCTCTCCTAATCCCATACCGCAAGGACCACGCCCCCAACCAGTTCGAGGACCAAAACCAAAAGGACCTGTTCTATCAAATCTTGGCATGTTTTTATTTTATTAAACTTAGTATTTAGACAATCTTGACCTTTACTTAATCGTCTATTATGAGTATATACCCATAATAGAACCCTGTCAAGAGCTATTTTTGTTTTAAATGGGTGGACGAGGAGATTCGAACTCCCCCTAAGAACTTCACAGGCTCTTGTGCTATCCACTACACTACGCCCACCATATGGTGTCCCCGGCGCGAATCGAACGCACAACCTACTGCTTAGAAGGCAGTTGCTCTATCCAATTGAGCTACGG
>CAZDCT010000015.1:5074-8871 GCA_964504075.1 uncultured Candidatus Saccharibacteria bacterium | reverse complement strand
TGAGAAACAGGAGGATTAAAAACTACCTTATCGTCAGCTTTTAAATTGTTTTTTTCTGGTCCTTGGCCAATAATTTTCAGAGTTAAATCTTTATCGGTTTTCTCTAAAACCTTATAAAAAACATTGATGAGAAACTGCAAATTTTTTAACTTAAGAAGCCTACCAGCATATAATAGTTGATAATTATTGACTGATGACTGACCGTCAATCGTTGCTATTTCGGGAAAAGGATTAGGGATAATGACTATTTTCTCTTCCTTAATATCAAAAAGCTTCAAATATATGTCTTTCTGAAAATAGCTGGTAAAAATTATCTTATCAACTTTATTTAAAATTTTTCTTATTAAACATATCCAAAACCTCTCTTTTAACGTCTTATGACTTTGATAATATTCTTTTAGAGGTTTTTTCGTTTTGCCTGCTTCAACCGCCCTTTCCCAGAGAAAATCACCGCCTGTTCTTATGGAAAACTTCTTTCTTAAAATCTTGCTTATAAAACAGGTGGGTAATCCGCAACTTATTAAATTAAAAGCGTAAATCAAATCACATCCTTTGGCATTCTTAAAAAGCCTTAAAGAATAAAGAATAATTTTAAGAGGCTGGGGGTATCTTTTAAGGCCTTGGTAAGAAACAATCTTAATGGAATGTCCCTTCTTCTCCAGCCCTTCTCTCAGGTTTTTAGTGTAGGTGGCTGGTCCCCCGATTTCAGGAGGATAGATTGGTGTGGCTATAACAATTTTCATATAATTCAAAAACTCTTAAAGAAATATTTTGCCATTCGTACTTCTTTAAATTATTCTTGGCGTTGCTGACTAAATTCTGGGCGAACCCTGGATTTGATTGAATTTTCAATACAGCCTCTTGAATCTGTTGATAATTTTTAGGCTCAACTAAAATTCCGGTCTCTTGATCTTCGACTAGGTCCAAAATACCACCAATTTTAGTGCCAATTACAGGTATAGCGGCTGCTTGAGCCTCCAAAACAACAATGCCAAATCCCTCTCTTAAAGAAGGCAGACAGAAGCAATCTGCCCCTATTAAATAGCCTAGTATTTCCTTGTTAGGGACTTGACCCAAAAACCTTACTTTTTTCTCCAGGCCCAGTGTTCTTACTAATTTCTCAAGATTCTTTCTTTCCGAGCCATTTCCAATAATTATTAATGTAAAGTTATTTACAGCTCTGATTAAGTGCTCTATTCCCTTAACCTTCTCTAGTCTAGCCACTGTCATAACCACAAATTCATTCTCTCCTAATCCTAGTTTTTGACGAGCTTTCTGCCTATTCAATCCTTCAAACCTGGCCAAATCAATACCATTGGGGATAACCTCAATGTTTTTAGCTCCTATAGCCTCAAAATAGCGTTCTACGGCTCTTGAAGCACCAATACAGTAAAAGGCCCGTCTGTAGACCATTTCCTTAAAAATGTTCCCTTTTCTTTCAATTCTCTGAACGGTTACAATGTAAGGAATTCCAGTCAGTCGAGAAAGCAAAAACCCCACAAAACTGCTTGAAAATCCCTGGCAATGCAAAAGATTAATTTTCTCTTTTTTTATAAGATTTAGGGATTTTAAAAATATATAGGGCAGGGTAGTTAAAATATAAACTGGTGAAGAATAAGAAAGATTTTTTAAGAAGAACAAAGAAACTCTTGAAATTTTGATTTTATTTTTTACCTCCTCTAATGGCTGGTTTTTTACTTTTCCTGTTACGACAAAAACCTCGGCTTTATCAGAAACCCCCTCAGCAATGTTTTGAGTCCAAGCCTCCAAACCGCCAATAACTGGCCAATAATGTAAAACAGGTATTAATACTTTCATATTTGATCCATAGTCTTTTTAATAGCTACTACCATCTTTTTAATGTCTTTTTTAGTATAATGATTCTGCAAAGGAAAATTAATGATTCTGCTGGCAGCTTCCTTTGTATTGGGAAATTCTTCTAAATTGATTTGGTATTCTCTTTGGGCTTCCTTGTTCAAAATAATCGGTGTATGCCAAATACGGGTGCAAAAAACTTTGTATTTTCTTAATCTTTCAACAATCTTGTCTCTTTTTTCTTTTAAGTTTGCTGGCACCAAAGCTGAAAGATAGCAAAAAACATTATTTTCTGCCTCTTGGACTTCGAATCCTAGCATTTTAAGTTCTTCTTGAAAAAGCAGGGCCAATTCTTTCCGTTTCTCTAAAGATCTCTCGAAATCACACAAAAAATCAGAGAAAAGATTTAAAGAAACCCTATTTAACCCAGCTGCTTCTGATAGTTTTTCCTTTCTGACTATTTTAGGAGCAATCCTTTGTCCAAATTTTTTGAAAAGAAAAGCAAAGAAAGAAAAACAGTTTAAGAAAGAGATTAAATCTCGTAAATTAAAGGAAGTTTGAGGCAGACGAACTTCCCAGTCCTGAGGGCACGTCAATAATCCTCCTCTCAAGGTAGGGAATTGTTTGTATATGCTGAAAAAAGCCACATCACCCGAATTGCCGGTTTTAGCTCCAAAAGAATGAGCACAATCCTCAATAATTAACAATTGATTATTGGTTATCTTTCTAATCTGTTCAATATCTACTGGCAAGCCGTAAGTATGAGAAACTAAAATTGCTTTTGTTTGAGGGGTAATTTTGCGGCTAATTTCTTCGGTTTTAATATTAAAAGTCTTAAGGTCAATATCCAGAAAAATTGGCTTAATATTATAGTTTTCTAAAATAGGAGCAAAAATATTACAGATATAGGCTGGCATTAAAATTTCAGAATTTTGTAAGTTGAGCTTTTCAATAATAATCTTAAAAGCTGAACGGCCCATATCAGTAAAAATCAGCTGCTTTTTTGGAAAGTAGGAAAAAAGTTTCCGTGATAACTTAGTCCAGACAAACCTACTTAATTTTATTTGAGGATGAACAAAATACATTTTTAAGATTTAATTTTTTGAAATTTAACTAGCCTTACTCTTCCTAAAAATTTCTTAAATATTTTTCCTATGATATTCTCAAATGAAATAAAAATTTGGGAGTTCGAAACTATGTTGATTGGAGGATAAATATTAAAAAGGCATTGACTTGCAAGGGTAAGATTTGCTTTTTTAAATTCTCGACGAATTCCAGCCAGAGAAACATAGTAAGGAATTTCCTGTTTTTTAAGAACTCTTTTGAAAGTACTAAGTAATTTATAAAAAGATAGGCAATTTATAAAATCACAAATTAAAACACCTCCTGGTTTGAGAACCCGGGCAATCTCCTTTTGCACTCCCGGATAAGTGGCTGCTGAAACATAACCAAAACTCAAAACAACGTCAAAAGACTTACTAGGATATTTAAGATGATAAACGTCACCCTTTTCAATTTTAATGCGGCGATTAAGACCAGCCTTCTTAATATTTTCTTGAGCTGTTTTCACTGCAATTCCTGAAATATCACAGCCAGTAATGTTAAAATCGGTATTTTGAGCTAAAAGTATGTCAATTTCTCCGAAACCACAACCCACATCTAATACTCTACCCTTTTTTCTATTCCCCAAAAGCTTAAGGGTATTTTTAACCGTTAAAATAAAAGTTGCTTCTCTGGACGAGTTTAATCTATAATTTCTACTTTTTTCTTCCCATTTTTGTTTTCTTTTTTTAAAATCCTTGGTTTTCATAATTACAATTTATATTTAAGCAAATAAGGGCTGAGTTTTTTAATTAAAAATAAAGGTAAAAGACCAAAAACAATCCTTAATTTAGAGTTTCTCAGTTTGTCTTTTTTGAGCGGGTTATTTAATTCAAAAATAGGATATTGCTGACCACCCCAGCCACCTTTAAAAATCTGAA
>CAZDCT010000015.1:0-4974 GCA_964504075.1 uncultured Candidatus Saccharibacteria bacterium | reverse complement strand
TTTAATTCAAAAATAGGATATTGCTGACCACCCCAGCCACCTTTAAAAATCTGAAGAGATGAACCGATTCTGGTGCCGCCAAAATCAAAAACTTGATAATTTTTCCCTGAATAATTCTGAATTTGATGCCATAAAATCAGATAATTAGCGCCTAAATTCTTGTATTTTTCGTCAACCGTATTCTGAAAATAGTGGATAAATTTGTCGTAAAAAAGAAACACGCTACCAGCTATAATTTTATCGTTGTGTTTGGCCAAAATAATTTCTGAGTTAGGAGAATCTAAAAAATATTTGAAAAAAGAAAAAGGATAAGCTAAAGTTTTGTGTTTCTTTACGCTTTTGATGTATAAATTATATAAATATTTCAGCTCTTTTTCGCTTTGGCATTTTTCTATTCGAAGATTCTGCTGTTCGGCTTTTTGAATAGAATGCTTTAGGGTTTTCCTGAAAGAAGACCAAATCTGATCTTTGGTCTTCTGATGAAGATTTTCTATCCAATAAGTAGTTCTTTGCGGTTTAACATTTCGTGGTAAAGTGAAATAAGTTAAAATTTTTGGATGAAAACTAATTCTTAATTTTTTAAAATAACTAAAAAGGTCGTTTTGAAATTCTTCAATATCCATCTGATTTGCCAATGGTAAAGGTCCGCCATATTCACAAAAAGGATGAGAGACTAATTTCTTTCCATTAATCCTTACTAAACTTAAAAGAGCCCTATCTTGATAGTTGTAGTGCTCAAACCTTAACCATTTAAATTGGCTCTCTAAAAACTTCTCCCATTTAGGTTGGTGAAAAAAAGTTTTAAATAAAGCCTTTGCCAAAAGATCTTGCCATTGTTTTTCATCGTCTATTTTTAAGAATTTGCTCTCCATTGAGAAATTGATAGTTTTTATTTTTTAGTAAAATTAAAATCTTTTCAAGGTTCTCTAAAAAATGTTCTGGTTTGCTCTTCCTTTCGGGCCAATCAAGAACATCCCAAGAATGCATGTTAACGGTTAAAAAACTAGGGCAGTAAACCTCAAACAAGGTCTTGTAAAACCAGAAAGGCAAACGAGCCATCCAAGCACCAGCTATAGGAATGCCAAAAACCTGGCCTCTGACCGGAATTTCCAATATCTTCATATTCCCCTTTTTCCGATAATTCTCAAGGGCTGGCTGGTAAGGCAAAAGAGGAGCCCTGCCCTTAAACCCGCGGTACTGCTTAAAAAACGGGTAATGAGGGACAACGCTTGAGTCGTACAGTAATCCCCTCTCTTCTAATAGCTTCATCCCTTCATTATCAATCAGATGAGATGGGGCGCGAAAACCCCGGGGCAATGTTTGAAAAACTTTTTGATAAAGATTGAAAAAATTATCTAATTGAGTTCTCCTTTCCTCTAAATTTAAAGTGTTCCAAAAATGATGAGAAAAAGTATGGCAAGCAATCTCATAGTCTCTGGCCCATTCTTTAGCTAAATTGCTGTATCTCTCTAAAACTTCACCAGTGACAAATAGGGTAGCTGAAATGCTATTTTTTTTAAAAACGCTTAAAATCTTGTTTAAATTTTCTACACCCTGAAATTTCCTGGCACCTTCGCCTAAGTCATGCTCAACATCTATGGAAACAAAACATGTTTTAATTGGCATGAAAATGGTCAATGATCTTTTTAAGACTTTCTTCTAAATTAAATTTCGGCTGGTAGCCAATAAGGTTTTTAATCTTTGTGATATCTGGGTGCCGATGAAGCATATCTTCAAAATTCGGACCATAGACATCAGTATAAGGAGTAAAAGTAATCTCTGATTTGCTTTTGGTCAACTCTTTAACTTTATGAGCCAGTTCTTTTATGGTGATTTCCTCCTCTGTCCCTAAATTAAAAACATTGCCAAGGGCTTCTGGACAATTCATTAAGTTAATCAAAGCTTCAATAATATCTTCAATATAAGTAAAGCATCTTGTTTGCTCTCCGTTTCCGTAAATTGTAATTGGTTCTTCAGCCAAGGCTTGTTTTATAAATCTGGGAGCTACCATGCCATAAGCTCCAGTCTGCCTTGGCCCTATCACATTGAAAAGGCGGGTAACAACAACAGGCACTTGTTTCTCTTTAAAATAAGCTAAAGCTAAGAATTCATCGCTGCTTTTAGATAAACCATAACCCCAGCGAAGATTTAAAATAGAACCGTAAGTTCTGTCGCTTTCTTCAGTAAATGGAATATTCTCATTTTTTCCGTAAACTTCAGACGAAGAAGTAATAAGAATGCGAGGTTTCTTGTCTTTAGCTGCTGCGGCATCCAATATATTCTTTGTCCCGTCAATGTTAACGAGAAAAGAATTAAGGGGATTATCCATAATGTTTTTAACCCCGACTGCAGCTGCCAGATGATAAATTTCATCTACCTTAGCAACATTTTCAATTATTAGATTCTTGTCCATTATAGAGCCTTTAGTAAAATGGAAGTTCTGGTTATCTTGCAAATGTTTTATATTGTCCATGCTGCCAGTAGACAAATCATCAATTACAAAAATCTCTTCTCCGTCTTTGAGAAGCTTTTCTGCTAAATGAGAGCCGACAAAACCTGCTCCACCTGTTATTAATATTTTCTTATAATTCCCCATAATTTATATTTATACTTTAGGAATTTCAAGGTTCTGCCGAATGTTAGTGAGACAGATTCTTACTCATTTTCTAAAAGCTTTTTAACCCCTTCTTCTAGTTTTACCTCCGGTTGCCAATCGAGAAGTGTCTTAGCTTTAGTAATATCAGCTAAGGTGTCTCTCATCTCCCCAGCTGGCAAAGGAATATACTTAATCTCACCGCCCACCATTTTCGCTATTTCATTAAGAGAGCGATTCTCTCCTGCCCCAATATTAATTACCTCTCCCTTACCGACTTTATCTGATTCCATGGCTAAAACATTGGCTCGAGCCACATCAAAAACATGTGTAAAGTCCCTTGTCTGTTCGCCATCTCCTGTAATTGTTAAGGGTTGCCCTTGTTTTTTCTGAGCCAAAAATGTGCCAATAACTGGTATATAAGAGCCTTCTTTTGGCTGGCGGGGTCCATAAACATTGAAGTAGCGCAGAGAAACTGTGGGCAATCCGAAAATATCAGAGAAAATCTTACAGTAAAGTTCTCCCACGTATTTTTGCAAAGCATAAGGATTCAGAGGATCGCATGGCGCATCTTCTCTCATAGGCATTGTAGCTTTACCTCCTAAAGCTGAGGAAGAAGAAGCATAGATAACCTTCTTTACTTTCGCATTTCTGGCTGCCACCAAAACATGCAAAGTCGCTTTAATATTGATGTCATTAGTTTCAATCGGCTTTTCTATCGAAAGAGGAATACGCGGCAAAGCTGCTTCATGAAAAACAAAATCCACCCCTTCAAACAATGGCTGGATTTTATCAAGGTTAAGCAAGTCTTCCTGAACGAACTTTGCTTTAGGGTTTATATTTTCTTTTTGGCCTGTGCTTAAATTATCGATTATCAAAACATCGTGCCCTTTTTCTATAAGGGCATCAACAATATTGGAGCCGATAAAGCCAGCTCCGCCAGTAACAATTATTTTAGACATAATAATTTGCTAAAATGCTTTTCTTATACTTTTTTCCTCGGGGTCATCAATTCCTTGTTGCTTCATTAATTCGTTATTGATTTCTTCAGCAACCTTATGAAGTTTTAAGTCTATATTTTTAGAATCTGCTAATTGAATCAAGGCACGAATATCCTTTACAAGGCATTTTCCCCCATACCCGCGATAACCTTTATGAAAGATATTTAAATGAGTTCGGCCAATCCTCTTATCAGCTGCGGCTGCCTCCACCATCTTATCATAATCAACGCCTAAGGCCTGACATAAGTCGTACATCTGATTGGCAAAACTAACTTTAATTGAAAACCAGGTATTACCAAAATATTTGACCACCTCTGCTTCGGTAGCTGGCAGAATTCTCTCAAAAGGAGCTAAGGGCAGAAGTTGTATAACATCGCCAGCCACTGTCTGGCTTTTCTCAGTATAACCGACGATCTGCCGGTCAGGATATGACATATCCTGGTCAGCGGTTTCTTCAGTCAAGAATTCGGGATTCATTAAAACCTTATGTTGAGGGTATTTCTTTTGCAGCATTTCAGTAGTGCCTGGCATAACGGTTGACTTTATAACCACCACTTTCTCTCCTTGAAGCATGTTAAAAGTCTCCTCCACATAGGACAAATCAAACCCTTTATTATCTTTTAAATAGGGCGTGGGCACACAGACAAAAACAATTTCAGCCTTATTTACTTCTTCAGGAGATCCAATATTCTTTCCCTTGTCATACAAAAAAAGCTCTATTCCCTCCTTTTTCTCTAAATAGTGCTGCATAGCCCCTCCGACCATGCCAGTACCAACAATCCCTACCTTAGTAAATCGTTTGTACATATTATTGTCTAATAATTAATCATTGGTTAAAAACTCTATATCTTATTTTAAGGGCAGTTTCAAAAAAAGTCAACCCTTTTAATTTTGCTGATTTTCCCTTAAGATAAAGTTATGAAAAAAATATTATTCATTGTTACTCAGTCCGAGTTCGGCGGTGCTCAGCGCTATATTTTTGAAGTAGCACGAAATTTGGATAAAGAGCGATATGAAGTCTTGGTAGCAGCTGGCCAGGGTGATGGCGAGTTGTTCAAAAAACTGCAAAACATCAATATTGAAACATTTCACTTAAAACAAATGAAAAGAGCGCCTTGGCCCTGGCAGATTTTCTTATCTGTCAAAGAAATCCATAGCTTGCTCAAAAAAGAAAAACCTGATGTCTTATTCTTATGCTCGACCACGGCCGGGCTTTTGGGTTCTATCTCCAGACTTTTTTATAAAGTGAAGATTATTTACAGGATCGGTGGTTGGGCTTTTCGGGATCCCAGAGCTTTTTGGAAAAACTGGCTTGTCTTAATGGCTGAGAAAATGACTGCCCCGCTAAAAGATATAATTATAGTCAATTCTGAGATTGAC
>CAZDCT010000014.1:0-10566 GCA_964504075.1 uncultured Candidatus Saccharibacteria bacterium | reverse complement strand
TTACCTCAAAGCCCTCAACAGTATAAACAGCTTTTAATGGTGGCTGGACTTGAAAGATATTTTCAAATTGCCAGATGTATAAGGGATGAAGACCCAAGAGGTGATCGCCAGGCAGAATTTACTCAACTTGATCTTGAAATGTCTTTTGTTGAGCAAGAAGATATTTTAGAACTGACTGAAAATCTTTATACTGCTATGGTTAAAAAGCTATTTCCAGAAAAGAAATTTACTAAAAAACCATTTATCAGAATGACTTATGCTCAAGCAATGAAAAAATATAAAAGCGACAGGCCTGATTTACGTAAGAATAAAAAAGATCCAAATGAATTAGCTTTTGCTTTTATTACTGATTTTCCAATGTTTGAATGGCATGAAAAAGACAAAAGGTGGGGAGCAGCTCATCATCCTTTTACTCAACCACAAACTATAGATATTAAGGAGATTAAAAAACACCCGGAAAAAATCTTAGCTCATCAATATGACCTTGTTCTCAATGGCCAAGAAATTGCAGGAGGAAGCATTAGAACCACTGATCTTGATGTTTTAACTGCTGTTTTTGAGGTTTTAGGACACACCAAGCAAGAAACTAGAAATCAGTTTAGAAATTATTTTGAAGCTTTTAGCTACGGCGTACCTCCTCACGGAGGAATTGCTCCTGGTATTGATAGGTTTTTAGCAATTATGCTTAATGAACCAAACATCAGAGAAGTCATAGCTTTTCCAAAAACAGGAGATAATCGTGGCTTAATGATGGGCACTCCTTCTAATGTTTCTGAGAAACAACTCAAAGAACTGCATCTTAAAATTAGAAAAGATAAAAAATGAACCAGGGTCTAAAATATTTATTAATTGGGTTTCTGGTGAGTTTACCTCTTTGGTGGACAATAAACATTTTCCAAAATAACCTGGAAAATGTTTTTTATGCTAATATTTCTCAACCGCTTGAAAACATGTCTTTTGTTAAAATGCCAGCAAAAGACGAAAGATCAAAATTAGACCTTGACGTAAAATCAGCTTTATCTTTAAAAATTAACAAGTTTGGCAGAAAAAAGGTTTTTTTCAGAAAAAAAATTGAAGATATTTTGCCCATTGCTTCTTTGACCAAATTAATGACAGCCTTGATAGTGATTGAAGATCCAGAAAACTATACTTTTTCTAAAAAAGTTATTATTTCTGAAAAGGCAGCCAACCAAGGAAACATTCCTATTTATGGCAATCTAGAAAAAGGAGATATCCTTACAACAGAAAACCTTTTATCATTAATGCTTGTTTATTCGAGCAATGATGCGGCCTGGGCCTTATCCGAGGTTATTGGAAATAATAGTTTTGTTGAAAAAATGAATCAAAAAGCCCAAGAATTGGAATTAAACAATACTTATTTTATCAATCCTACTGGTTTAGAACCAGAAGACTTAAACTATAATTCAATTATTATAAATCACGTTAATCACTCAACTGCTCAGGACTTATTAAGCCTTGCTCAATATGTTTTAGAAAATTATCCTTTGATTTTCTCAATTTCTTTGGAACAAGGTCCTTATGCAATTCAAAACGGTCTTTCAAGCTTATCATTACCCAATAATGTCAAAGTTTTAGGAAGAAAAACAGGATATACCGATGAAGCTGGGGGCTGTATTCTTCTGGTTCTAATCGACCAAAAAGAAAGTATCTTTATTGACATCATCTTGGCAGCTCCTTCTTCTGAACAACGCATTGTTGAACTCCAAAAATTAATTAACTGGCAATACCAATGAGTGTTTTTACCTTTAATGTAATTAAAATTTTGTTTTTATCATTTTCTTCAGCTTTGATTTCTTTAGTCTTATCTCCCTGCTTGATTAATTTTTTGTATAGATCTAAGTTTTGGAAAAGACAGGCCAGGGAAAAAACTATTACTGGAGAAAAAGCAGAGATTTTTCATAATCTACATCAAAAAAGAGAAACTACTGTGCCCAGAGGAGGAGGAATATTAATCTGGGCTACGGTTTTAATTATTATTTTCTTGTTTTTTATTCTTTCTAAGGTTTCTGATATCTGGTGGCTTCAGAAATTAAATTTTCTATCTAGAGGAGAAACATGGCTGCCCTTGTTCGCTTTAGTAACTGGTTCTCTGGTTGGGCTTTTTGATGATATTTTAACTGTTTTTGATAAAGGAAAATATATAGGAGGGGGCATGGGGTTTAAAAAAAGATTATTAATAGTTATTTTAATCGGCTTGATTGGAGGGTTATGGTTTTATTACAAACTAGAGCGAAACACAATTCATATTCCTTTAATTTACAATTTTCCTGAGGGTATTGATCTTAATATTGGGTTTTGGTATGTTCCTCTCTTTATCTTGGTAATGGTGGCTTCTTGGGCGGGAGGAATAATTGATGGATTAGACGGGTTAGCTGGCGGCATCTTTGCTTCAATCTTTGGAGCTTTTGCTATTATTGCTTTTGCTCAAGGAAAAGCTGATTTAGCTACTTTTTGCGCTGTTATTCTTGGAACTTTGACTACTTTTTTATGGTTTAATATTCCACCGGCTCGGTTCTATATGGGCGAAACTGGAATCCTGGGATTAACCTCAACAATGGCTGTTGCTGCTTTTTTGACTGATTCTGTAATCGTTTTACCCATTATTGCTGCCCCAATTGTAATTACAGTAGGCTCAGTAATTTTGCAACTTTTGTCAAAGAAAATAAGAAATAAAAAAATCTGGTTAGCTACCCCAATCCACCATCACCTTGAAGCTAGGGGATGGCCTTCTTACAAAATAACAATGAGATTTTGGATAATGGGAGTTATTTTCGCAATTTTAGGCGTAGCTATCCGCCTTTTAGCTCAAAATGGGATTTAAAAAATTAAGAAAAAAATATCCTCAATTTATTTACGAGAATTATTCTTGGAAACTTTCAAAAGACTTGAATATTGTTTTTGATTTTAGAATTGAGCCAGATATCAGGTTTGGTACTAAAGTCTCTATTAAAAACATTGGTCAAGCTGGAGCTCAGGTTGATAAACAGGTTATTGATAATTTAGTATTTCATCTGGGTTTGGTTGAAATGATTAGTTATTGGAAAGCAACTTGTTCGCCAGAAATAATTATTAAACCTGGATGTTTGAATAAAGAACAAATTAAATGGTGGAAAAATCTGATTATTAATGGAATGGGGCAATTCTTTTATGAGAATAAAATTAACTTTCGCCAACCCAACTTTCTTAAAATCCTTTCAGAAAAAACAGAGACCCGACCCCTGCGAACTTTTTCAAAAAAATTGAAAGATAGAGCTTTAGTTCCAATTGGCGGGGGAAAAGATTCAATAGTAAGTTTAGAATTATTAAAAGAAAGTGAAAAAGAAATTAATTGTTTCTGTTTAAATCCAACTTTAGCTACCCAAAAAGTAATGAAAGTTGGAGGATGTAAAAACCCAATTATTGTAAAGCGCAAAATTGATAAAAAGCTTTTAAAACTAAATCAAAAAGGATTTTTAAATGGCCATACACCATTTTCAGCTTATTTAGCTTTTTTAACTATTCTTGTAGGAGTTATTTTTGATTATAAATATATTGCTTTTTCTAATGAAAGAAGTTCAAACGAGGGCAATGTAAAATATTTGGGAAAAATCATTAATCATCAATATTCAAAAAGCTTTGATTTTGAGAAAAAGTTTAGAAATTATTCTAAAAAACATTTAGCCCAAAATATCGAGTATTTTAGCTTTTTAAGGCCATTATATGAAATTCAAATATCTGAATTATTTTCTTATCTTCCAGAATATTTTCCTGTTTTTTTGAGCTGTAATCAGGCCTATCAAACTGATTCTGGTAAGAAAAAACCAATGGGAAAATGGTGTAATAATTGTCCAAAATGCTTGTTTGTTTTTATGTCTCTTTATCCTTTTATTGAAACCAAAAGATTGATTAGGATTTTTGGAAAAGATTTGTTTCAAGATAAAAAACTTTTATCAATTATGCAAGAACTAATTGGAGAAAAGCGCTTTAAACCTTTTGAATGTGTGGGTACTCAAAAAGAAAGCTTGGTTGCTCTGTGTTTGGGTTATCAAAAAGACAAACAAAGTAATGTAAAATTGTCTTATCTTTTAAAATATTTTGAAAAAAACATACTTCCTAAACATAAAAACCTTGAAAAAGATTCTCAAAGAATAATGAATTCTTGGAATAATCAACATAATATTCCAAAATTATTGACAAAAAAGTTTAATAGATTATAATTTATAAGAGGATAGAAAAATTACAGCGCCACGGCTATGATAACCTTCTGGTGCGGTGTTAAGGAAGTAATCATGTCCCAGCCGATCAAAGGCTATAAAGGATAACAAAAAGGAAAGGTTGAAAAGAAAATTGATGCACCTTTACAATAATATTAGCTAACCATTGTGGGGGAGAGCCCTGAATAAAGCATGCGCGTACCAGTGTGACTACGTAAAAATTGCTTGCTCTCCTCCAATTTTATTTTCCGGAATCAAAAAGCCGGTTTTTTGTTTATTAGAGAAGTATTTTATGGTATTTTTAATACAATGAAGCTTGAACAATTGACTGACAAAAAAATATTAATTTTAGGTCTGGGCAAAGAAGGAAGAGATACTTTTAAGTTTTTAAGAAAATTATTTCCTAAAAAGATTTTGGGCATAGCAGATAAAAATAAAAATGTTAAAGCTCAAATATCGGGTGTTAAAAGTGTTAAATGGCATTTAGGAAAAGATTATCTTAAAGCGCTCAAAAATTACGATCTGATAGTAAAATCACCAGGAGTTCCTCTCAAAGTAATCGCTCCCTTTATCAGCAAAGAGCAAAAGATTACTTCTCAGACTGAGATTTTTTTTGATAATTGTCCAGGAAAAATTGTTGGTATCACTGGGACCAAGGGAAAAAGCACTACCACTTCTTTAATTTATAAAATCCTGAAGCAAGGCGGATTAAAAACTCACTTAGTTGGAAATATTGGTAAACCAGTTTTAACTCTATTGTCTTCAGCCACAAAAAAAGATGTTTATGTTTATGAACTCTCAAGCCATCAGTTGTTTACCCTTAAAAAATCTCCTCATATTGCTGTGTTTTTGAATATTTTTCCTGAACATTTAGATTATTATAGAAGTTTCAAAGAATACATAAAAGCCAAGGCAAATATTACAAAATATCAAACTGAAAAAGATTTTTTAGTTTACAATTCTGATAACAAATTAGTTAAACGTATTGCTAAAAAATCTAAAGCTAAAAAAATTCCAATAAAAGGGGAATATTATGAATTAAACAGGACAGCTGCCAAAGAGGTTGGAAAAATATTTAACATTTCAGAAGAAAAAATTACTAAAGCTATCAAAGATTTCAAACCCTTAGCTCATCGCTTAGAATTAGTGGGAACTTTCAAGGGAATTACTTTTTACAATGATGCTTTATCAACAATTCCAGAAACAACAATTTATGCTCTTAATGCTTTGGGAAGTAATGTTCAAACAATTATGCTGGGTGGTTTCGATAGGGGATTAGATTTCAAACAATTAGGCAAAACAATATCTAAAACCAAGATTAAAACTGTGATTTTGTTTCCAACTACTGGTCAGAGAATCTGGAAAGAAATCTCTAAACATCAACGAGACCCGGTTTCGTTAAAGCATTTTTTTGTAGATAATATGGCAAAAGCAGTGAAAATTGCTTATCAATACACTCAAAAGGGGAAAATCTGTTTGCTTTCTACTGCTTCTCCAAGTTTTAGTATTTTTAAAGATTATAAAGAAAAAGGCAATTTGTTCAAAAAATACGTTAAAAAACATGCCCAGTAAAACAAAAGTTCGTCAAAAACCAGATTATATTTTACTAATCACTTGTCTTGTTTTAATAACTCTTGGAATCTTAATTTTAGCTAGTGCTTCAGCCGCTGTTGCTCCAAGAAAATTTGGCTCAACTTTTTATTTCTTAAAGCATCAATTATTGTTTGGCTTACTTCCTGGAATAATTTTAGGTTTTTGGGCTTTTAAGAAAGATTTAACTTGGTTTAAAAAAAATGCCTTTTGGTTATTCTTTTCAAACTTAATTCTTTTGTTAATAGTTGTTTTTCCTAAAATCATAGGCACTAATAATACAACATTAAGATGGCTTAATTTGGGACCAATGAGTTTTCAGCCAGCTGAACTTTTGAAATTAACATTGATTCTTTATTGGGCTAGCTGGTGGAGCTCTTTTAAAAATAAAGATATTAAAAGTAAGAATTTTAGTTTGCTGCCATTTTTTACGGTTATATCCGTTATTGCTGTTCTATTATATTTACAACCAGATATTAGCACCCTTGCTGTGCTTATCTTTCTAGCAGTTCTTATCTATTTTTTGTCTGACGCTCCTTTCTGGCACAATATATTTATTGCTTTGCTCGGGGCAATTGGCTTTTTCTTGTTAATGAAATCTGGTTACAGAGGTAATCGTCTGGCTGTTTTTTTAAACCCCGATGTTGATCCTATGGGAATTGGTTATCAACTCAAACAATCTTTAATCACAGTTGGATCTGGTGGAATTTCGGGTGTTGGTCTTGGTTTTTCTACTCAAAAATTTGGTGTTTTTCTGCCAGAATTAATCTCAGATTCAATTTTTGCTATTTTTGCTGAAGAAACTGGCTTTATTGGAAGTTTTGTTTTAATTTCTCTTTTTTTAATTTTTTTATGGCGTGGTTTTAGAATTGCTTATTATTCTAAAAACAAGTTTAATCAGCTTTTAGCTGCTTCTATTGCTTCCTGGATAAGTCTTCAGGCCTTTATCAACATTGGAGCAATGATAGGCATAGTCCCTTTAACCGGCATTCCTTTACCATTTATTAGTTATGGTGGCTCAGCTCTGATTAGCGAATTAGCTGGAATTGGGATATTATTAAATATATCAAAGAAAATAAGTTGAAATGAAATTAGTTTTTACAGGAGGAGGTACGGGCGGTCATATTTTTCCAATTATTGCTGTTGTTAGAGAAACAAGAAAAGCTTATCAGGGCAAAGATATTGAATTTTTTTACATTGGACCAAAAGATGAATTTTCTTTAATTCTGCTTTCTCAGGAAGGCATTAAAGTTAAAACAGTTTTGAGCGGAAAAATAAGAAGATATTTGAGCATAAAAACCTTATTTCAGAACTTTATTGATATTTTTATTAAAATCCCAATAGGTTTTTTCCAAGCATTCTTTTATTTATTCTTTTTGGCTCCTGATTTAATTATAAGCAAGGGTGGGTTTGGTTCAGTCCCTGGAGTAATGGCTGGCAGGCTTCTCCAGATTCCAATATTCTTACATGAATCAGATATTGCTCCTGGTTTAGCTAATCGATTCTTAGCTCGATTTTCCTTAAAAATCTTTGTTTCTTTTCCTAAAACTGAATATTTTAAACCCTCTAAAATGATTTTAGTTGGTAATCCGATTAGAAGAGAAATACTTGAAGAATCAAAAAAAGAAGCTCAGGAAATTTTTAAGTTGACTAAAGAAAAACCAGTTATTCTTGTTTTGGGTGGGTCTCAGGGCGCTCAAAGAGTTAATGATAGAATTCTTGAGGTGTTATCTGATCTCTTGCAAAACTTTGAAGTTATCCATCAAACAGGCAGAGCTAATTTTAAACAAGTGCAAGCTGAAGCCAAAGTAGTAATTTCTAAAGATTTAGAAAAATATTATCATCCCTTTCCTTTTTTTAAAGAACAGGAGATTGAAAAAGCATATCGTTTAGCTGATTTAATTGTGTCTCGAGCTGGCTCTGGCTCTATTTTTGAAATAGCTGCTTTTGGAAAACCATGTATTTTAATTCCTTTGCCTGAATCAGCTCAAAATCACCAGATAAAAAATGCTTATTCTTATGCTCAAAATGGAGCCTGTCAGGTTTTAGAAGAGCCTAACTTTACTCCTCGTTTCTTTTTAGAAAGATTAAAATATCTTTTTTCTCATACTCAAGAATTAGAAAAAATGAAAAAAGCTGCTAAACAGTTTTCTAAACCAGAAGCAGCTGTGGAAATGGCAGAATATATTCTTCAATAGCCTAAAAATATGAATCCAGAAAAATTTAAATTAAAAACACCGGGAGAGGTCAGAGCAAGAATTGCCCCTTCACCAACAGGTTTTTTACACGTTGGTACTGCTCGTGCTGCTCTTTTTAATTATCTTTTTGCCAAAAAACATCAAGGTGTTTTTATTTTAAGAATTGAAGACACTGATCCAGAAAGATCAAAACCAGAGTTTGAAAAAGACATTTTGGATAGCTTAAAATGGTTAGGCATTGAATATGCAGAAGGCCCTGATATTAAAGGAGAATATGGTCCTTACCGCCAAAGTGAAAAATTAGATATTTATGCTAAATATTTACAAAAACTACTTGATGAAAATAAAGCATATTATTGCTTCTGCACAAAGGAAGAGTTAGAAGCTCAAAAACAATATCAAATGTCAATTGGTCAAGCTCCTCGTTATACTGGAAAATGCTCTGGTTTATCAAAACAAGAGGTTAAAGAAAAACTAGACAAAGGTGAAAAACCAGTTATTAGATTTAGGGTTACGCCTAAAAAAGTGAAGTTTAATGATATGATTAGGGGAAAAATAGAGTTTGATGCTGCCTTGATGGGAGATATTGTAATTGCTAAGAATCTAAAAGAACCATTATATAATTTTGCTGTAGTCATAGATGATTTTGAAATGAAAATATCTCATGTAATTAGAGGAGAAGATCATGTTTCCAATACACCAAAACAAATCTTGATTGCTGAAGCTCTTGATTTTCCTCAGCCAGAATTTGGTCATTTACCTTTAATTCTGGGTAGAGATAGGTCCAAATTAAGCAAAAGACATGGGGCGGTTTCTATTAATCAATATAAAGAAGAAGGATATTTGCCTGAAGCAATGGTTAATTTTATGGCGTTTTTGGGCTGGAATCCAGGAACTGAAAGAGAAATCTATACTATGCCTTCTTTGATCAAAGATTTTTCTATAGACAGGGTTCAAAAAGCAGGAGCTGTTTTTAATCCTCAAAGATTAGAGTTTTTAAACGCTTTTTATATTAGACAAAAATCTATTGAAAAATTAACCGAACTGTGTCTTCCTTATTTTATTAAAGCAGACTTCATTGAAAAATTAGAAAATAATCCTCATTCTCCTGATCCAAAAACCCTTAAACTGTTTAAAGATGGAGAAAAACCTGAATTTAGGATTAAACAAACACAAGAAGTTATTTCTCTTGAAACTTTAAAAAAGATTGTTTCTCTTTATCAAAAAAGGTTAAAGAAACTATCAGATATTTTAGAATTGACCAGTTTTTTCTTTAAAGATAAAATAAAGCATGAAAAAGATTTGTTAAAATGGAAAGAAATGACAGACAAAGAATTGCTAATATCTATTGATAATTTGAATAAAGTATTATCTAAAATAAAGGCAGAAGATTGGAACAAGGAAAACTTAGAAGAAGTTTTAACACCAGTTGCTGAAAAGTTTGGACAAAAAATTAAAGGGGTGGGAGATAGGGGATATACTTTATGGCCTTTAAGAGTAGCTTTAACGGGCAAACAAGCTTCTGCTGGCCCATTTGAAATTGCTGAGATTTTAGGTAAAGAAAAAACACTAAACAGAATTAAACAAGCAAAAGAACTAATTAGTAGTTAGTATGAAATTTGTTTTAAAAATTCTAATAACTGTTGTAATTATAAATTTGGTTTTGCCTAATTTTGGTTTAGCCCAAGAAACAATAAAAGCTCCGGAAACACTTAAAGAGGCCCAAGAGTTTGGGGAAGAGGTGCTTGGAAAAACTAAACAACAACTTCCAAATATTTTACAAAGAACCTGGCAGGAAGATGTATTGCCTGTTTGGAGAAAAATGAAACAAATATGGTCTAAATGGTGGGATGCTACTATTCAACCCTGGTTAAATGGTATTGTTGATAAAATAAAAGTGTTATTAGGTCAAGAAATAGAAAAGAGAAAGCCATACCTTGAACAAGAGTTTGAAAAAGAAAGAGAAGAATTGATGGAAGATATTCAAGAAGAGATTCCCAAGGCCAAATCCCTTTGGGAAAGGTTCAAAGAATTATTTCAATAGTACAAAAATCGCCAAGAAGGCGGTTTTTTGATAGAATTAGAAATATGGTGGAACGTATTATTATATCAAATCCAAAACAATTACAGAAATCAAAAAAAGCAATTTCTGAGGGTGGAACCGATAAACTCCATATTATAGCTGATTTTGATAAAACCCTTACAACTGCTTTTGTTAATGACAAAAAGATGCCTTCTATTATTTCGATTTTGCGCGACGGAAATTATTTAACACCTGATTATGGTTCAAAAGCCAATAAACTTTATAACAAATACCATCCGATTGAGATTGACCCAAAGATTCCTTTAGAAGAAAAGAAAGAGGCAATGTACGAATGGTGGACAATTCATTTTGATTTATTAATTAAATCAGGATTGAATAAAAATGATTTAAAAAAGGTTGTTGAGTCTAGAAAAGCTAAGCTTAGACCAGGATTTACGGAATTTATTGATTTTCTACGAACACATAATATTCCTTTGGTTATTATGTCTTCAGGAGGATTGGGTGGCGACGCTATTTCAAT
>CAZDCT010000013.1:0-12278 GCA_964504075.1 uncultured Candidatus Saccharibacteria bacterium | reverse complement strand
AATCTCCAGCTGCTGAGGAATTAATTCAATTTATTGATCAAACCACTTATTATAATGGAGCAACTGGCTGGAACTGGAATTTCGGAGACGGTGATACTTCAACCGAGCAAAATCCAACTCACTCTTACCCAGACACCCAAATTCGTACTGTAACTTTACAGGCCTGTGATAATATTGGCTGTTGTTCTGTTAACAAAGACATTACAGTTAGTTTGCCACTTCCAGAGTGGGAAGAAATCGCACCTTTTTGACAAATACTAAAATATTTGTTACTCTTTAGTTTAGAAAATTATTTTTATGTTAAGCATCCAGTTTATACAATTATATGAATCAACTTACTCCCCTGGGGATAGGTATACTTTGCCTATCGGCAGGTTCTATTTTAGGTTACTATGCTCGTCAATCAATTGTTCAAAAAAGAGCGGGCACGATTGAACAAAAACTCAAGCAAAAAATCTCTCAAGCTAAAGAGCAATCTGATAAAATTTTATCAGACGCTAAAAAGAGCGCTTTTAGAGTTAAAGAAAAGGTTGGAAAAGAAACAGAAATAAGGCGACACGAAATAATTGATTCAGGGAGACTTTTGTTAAAAAGAGAGAATGTTTTAGATGAAAAACTCTCTACTTTTGATTTGGAGAAAAAAGAGTTTCAAGAAAAAGTTAAAAAACTGAAAGAAATAAAAGAAAATTTAAACGAACTTGAGCAAAAAGCAGTTGAGAAATTAGAAAAAGTTGCTCGACTTTCTCAAAAACAAGCAAAGGAAGAATTGATTAAGGAGGTAGAGAAAGAATATCAAAAGGAAATGTTAGAGAAAATGCAGAAACTAGAGAGTGGAGGCCAAGAAAAATTTGAAAAAAGAGCTAAGGAAATATTAGCTTTAGCTATTCAAAAATGTGCTTTAAGCCAAGCTCAAGAGGTTACAACTTCTACATTAGCTTTGCCCTCAGACGATATTAAGGGCAGGATTATTGGTAAGGAGGGAAGAAACATTAGAACTTTAGAGAAATTGACTGGAGTTGAAGTAATTATTGATGAAACTCCTGAAATGCTGGTGATTTCTAGTTTTGATCCAATTAGGCGCCAGGTTGCTAAAAAAGCCTTAGAAAAATTAATAGCTGATGGTCGAATTCAGCCAGCCCGGATAGAAAAAGAAGTGGAAAAAGCTAAAACAGAAATTGCTAACCAGATTAAAGAAGCCGGAGAAGTGGCTTGTTATGATACTGGAGTTTTAGGATTAAACCCTAAATTAGTTCATCTTTTAGGTAGATTGCGTTTTAGAACCAGTTATGGTCAGAATGTTTTACTTCATTCAATTGAGGTTTCTCATTTGGCTTCAGCCCTGGCTTCAGAAATCGGAGCCAACGCTCTTATTTGTAAGAAGGCAGGTTTATTACACGATATTGGTAAAGCAGTTGATCACCAGATAGAAGGTTCTCACGTTGATATTGGAATGAAAATTTTAGAAAAATTTGGAATAGAAAAAGAAATAATTACAGCCATGAAATCGCATCATGAGGAATATCCTTTTGAAACAATTGAATCCATTTTAGTTCAGGTAGCAGATCAGATTTCAGGAGCTCGGCCCGGTGCGAGAAAAGATAATTTGGAAAGTTATTTAAAAAGATTGGCTGAATTAGAAAACATTGCAATGTCTTTCCCTGGTATAGAAAAAGTATATGCAATTCAAGCTGGTCGCGAGATAAGAGTTTTTGTTAAACCCGAACAAATTGACGATCTATCTGCCAAAAAATTAGCTCGAGACATTGCTAAGGAGATTCAAGAAGAATTAAGATATCCAGGAGAGATTAAAGTAACTGTTATTAGAGAGTCTAGGGCGGTTGAATATGCTAAGTAAAATTTCTAACTTCTAATTAACCTAATTTCTAACCCAAAAATCGCACTACTGATGCGATTTTTAGTTTGAGCAGGCGAAGAGATAAACCCCTTCTTTTACTTTCATTGTTATTCAAGCGGGAGACGGGACTTGAACCCGCAAACCTTCTCCTTGGAAGGGAGACATTCTACCATTGAACTACTCCCGCGTCGGGGCGCCGAGATTCGAACTCGGATTAAATCCTCCCAAAGGACTCGTGCTAACCGTTACACTACGCCCCGTTGTTAATCTTTTTCAAAATATCACTTTTTTGGCCTCAGGTCAATTTAAACATTTTTTTCTTTCATTTTTAATGTGCTATAATTTATTTAATGAAGCTCGAAGAAATTTCAGAACAATTAAATGTTTCTGCTCAATGTAGGAAATACGGGCTTTCTCTCTGGCAATGCCCTCAATTCCTTTTCCTAATAATGGGCATAATTATTGTGGTTACAGCTATTACTGTTTATTGGATAGGAACTAAATATATAGGAGATCCTTACTTGGTCTCCTTGATTATTTTGGGGGTAAGCGCTGTTTTATTTGTAATTGATTTTACAATCTCTCATAGTTTTGAAAAGTTAGCTGAAGCCAATAAAATCAAATCAGAATTTATTAGTATTGTTTCTCATCAGTTAAGAACTCCGATTTCAAATCTAAAATGGGCGATTGAATTATTAATGTCGGGTAGATTGGGTAAGATTGAAGCTAAACAGACCGAATATTTTAAGATTTTAAAAGAAAATATTGGCCGAATGGGAGAATTGGTAAAAGATTTATTAATGGTTTCTAGGATTGAGGCACAAACTCTGTTTTTAAAAGAAAAAAGATTTTCCTTATCAGATATGATTAAAGAGCTAATTGTAGCATTCAGACCGCTTGCTAAAGCATCAAACATAACAATAAGTTTTAAAAATCAAAAAGATTTACCTCAAATTATGGCTGATCCTTTTCAAATAAGACAGGTCATAGAAAATCTTTTAGATAATGCTATTCGTTATACAAAGGAAAAAGGCAAAGTAAAACTAAAACTTAAGCTTGAGCACGATAATTTTTATTTTGAAATAAGTGATGCTGGGGTGGGTATTCCCCAAAAAGACAAAAAATATATTTTCCAAAAGTTTTTTCGGACAGATAATGCAATGAAATATCAAACCCAAGGATCAGGATTGGGTCTTTATATTGCCAAATCAATTATTAAGAAGTCAAAAGGCAAAATAGGGTTTAAAAGTCAGGAGGGTCAAGGGTCGACCTTCTGGTTTACATTACCAATTAAAAGATAATAAATTTTATGAAGAAAATTTTAATTATTGAAGATGAATCAGCCTTACAAAAAACACTTGGTGAGGTATTGTCTCAACAAGGGTATGAGGTTCTACCTGCCTTGAATGGAGAGGTGGGGTTAAAATTAGCCCAAAGCGAAAAACCTGATTTGATTCTTCTTGATTTAGTTTTACCAAAAATTCATGGATTTGATGTTTTAAAGAAAATAAAAGATAATCCTGAAACAAAAGAAATACCAGTTATTATTTTGACCAACCTTGAATCAATGGAAGATGTTAAAAGGGCAATGGAATTAGGCGCAACTACCTATTTGGTGAAAGCTAATTATTCTTTGGAAGAATTAACAATCAAAATAAACCAAGTTTTTCAAAACAACTAAAATATGAGAGTTGAGCCCCAACAATTAAAAGCTTTTTTGCTTGATGCCGAGTTAGTAACCAAGAAAGAGCTTGATAAAGCAGTTAAAAAAGCTAAAAAAACAGGTCAGGAAATTGGCGATGTTTTAGTTTCTGAGGGACAAATTAAGAGCCAAGACCTAATTAAGCTTGAAGCTTATATTTTGGGCATTCCTTTTGTTAATTTAGAAAAAGAGATCGTTGATTCTGAGATTTTAAAAATTATTCCAGAGCCAATTGCTAAAAATCACAATATTATAGCTTTTAGAAAAAAGGGGAATAGTCTTGAGGTTGCAATGTTAGACCCTGAAGATTTAAGAACAATTGAATTTATTAAAAAAACCACCCCCCTAAGGATTTTACCAAGATTAACTACCCCAGAAAGCATTAAAAATGTTCTTAAACAGTATCAAAAAAGCTTAGAAGCAGAGTTTGGCGATATTATCAAAAAAGAGGTTGGAGGAATTAAATCTATAAAAGAGAGCGAGAAAAAGAAGTTGCCAGAGAAAGAAAAAGAAGAACTAAAAAAAGCTGCTCAAGAACTTCCTGTAATAAGAATTGTTGATACTCTTTTAAAGCACGCTATTTTACAAAGAGCTTCTGATATTCATATTGAGCCTTCAGAAAAAGATGTTGTTGTTCGTTATCGTATAGACGGGATTTTAAGAGATGCTATGACTTTACCTAAAGCAGCTGCTTCAGGAATTGTAGCTCGAATTAAAGTTCTTTCTGATTTAAAACTTGATGAGCATCGTTTACCTCAGGATGGTCGTTTTAAAGTAGAAACAGAGGCTTACAAATATTCAATTCGAGTTTCTATTCTGCCAGTTTTTGATGGTGAAAAAATTGTCATGCGTCTTTTAGCAGAAACCAGCAAAGCCTATACTTTAGAGAGCTTGGGCCTTAGGGGGGATGCTTTAGAAAAAGTTGAAGATGGACTTAGAAAACCAATAGGAATGCTTTTGATTACTGGTCCAACCGGGTCTGGAAAAACCACTACCCTTTATGCAATGATGGAAATTTTAAATACTCCAGGAATTAATATTTCTACGGTTGAAGACCCAATTGAATATCGGATGCCTAGAATTAATCAAACCCAAGTTAATCCCAAGATAGGTTTAACTTTTGCTTCAGGTTTAAGGGCATTAGTTAGGCAGGACCCTGATATTATTATGGTTGGAGAGATAAGAGACCAAGAAACATCTGGTTTAGCTATCAATGCCGCCCTTACTGGACATTTGGTTTTATCAACTCTTCATACCACAGAAGCAGCTGGAGCTATTCCTCGATTGATTGATATGGGGGCTGAGCCTTTTTTGCTTTCCTCAACTCTGAATATCATTTTAGCCCAAAGATTGGTCAGGCGACTTTATGAGGACAAAGAAGCATATAAACTTAAAGATTCAGATTTAAAAAACTTAGATAAATATTGCGACATAAAAAGGATCCTCCAAATTTTAAAAGAAGAAAAATTAGCAAAACCGAAAGAGACTCTGAAAAGCATTAATTTTTATCGTCCCAAATCTTCAAAAAAATGTCCCGAGGGATATAAGGGACGACTAGGTATTTTTGAGGTTTTACCAGTGAATGAGACGATTAAAGAAATGATTGTAAACAAAGAAACATCTGACAAAATTACTAATCAGGCTAAAAAAGAAGGAATGAGGACAATGGTTGAGGATGGATTTATTAAGGCTGCTCAAGGAATAACATCAATTGAAGAGGTCTTGCGCGTTATTGTTGAATAAATGCCAAAATATTTTTATACAGCGAAATCTCTTAAGGGAGAAACAAGAACCGGAGCCTTATTGGCAAAAGATACTCATGAATTAGCTCAAAACTTAAAGAAAAAAGGTTTGGTTTTGATTGAAGCAATTCCTGAGGATATGTCTAAGGGCTCAAAGAAAAAAGGTTTTTCTTTTTCTTTGCCATTTTTTGGTAAAGTTTCTTTGGTTGATAAAATGATGGTTACTAGAAACTTGCAAGTAATGGTTGCTTCTGGTCTTCCTTTAGCGCGCTGTCTTAGTATTTTATCTAATCAGACAAAAAACGAGAAGCTTAAAAAAGCACTTTTAGGAATTAGAGAGGAAGTTAATAAAGGACAGGCCTTCTCCCAAGCTTTAGCTGGATATCCTGATATTTTTTCTGAGCTTTTTCATAATATGATAAAAGTTGGAGAGGAATCAGGAACGCTTGAAGATGTTTTAAAAATGTTGTCTTTACAATTAGAAAGAGAACATCAGCTTAAATCAAAAATTCAGGGAGCAATGATTTATCCAGCAGTTGTTATTTCAGCCATGATTGGTATTGGAATTTTAATGTTGGTTATGGTTGTACCCCAGATTGCTAATACTTTTAAGGATCTGGGTATTGAGCTTCCAGTCACTACCCAGTTCGTGATTAATATTGGTGTTTTTATGGCTGAAAAATGGTACTTGGTCATATTATTGCTTATTGTTTTTGTTTTAGGCTTTTTATCGTTTGCCAAAACAAAAAGAGGTAAAAAAATTATTGACAGAGCTTCTTTAAAACTTCCCATTATTTCTCCTATTGTCAGAAAAACCAATGCGGCTTCTACTGTTAGAACCCTAGGTTCTCTTATCAGCGCTGGTGTTCCAATTGTTAGGTCTTTAGAAATTGTTGCCGGAACCCTTAATAATATCTATTTTAGAAACGCCATAGCAGAAACAGCTGAAAGAGTTAGGAAGGGAGCTGAACTTTCTGATACTTTGAAAGATTATGACGATATTTATCCTTCAAACGTAATTCAAATGATAAAAGTTGGAGAAGAAACTGGTGAAACCTCAAAAATTTTATCTAAGCTGGCTGACTATTTTGAAGAAGAAGTAACAGCTGCTACTCAGAATTTAGCTTCAGTCATTGAACCTGTTTTAATGTTAGTTATTGGAGCTGTAATTGGTTTTTTTGCTATTTCTATGATTCAACCAATGTATTCAATGTTAGAGGGACTTTAATGGACTCAAAAGTACAAAACAGTTTTACTTTAACAGAAGTCCTCGTTGTTGTGGCTATTATTGGAATTTTAGCCCTGATTAGTTTTCCTCTTTTGAGAAATTTTCAGCCAACACTTCAATTAAATGGTGTTGTCAGGGATTTGGTTTCTAATCTCCGCCTTACTCAGCAGCTTGCTGTTTCTGAACAAGTTGAGTATTGTTTTGTTTTACCAGACAATTTTCCATCTAATAGAGCATATCAAATAATTCAATGTGGAGAGAGTCAATCTTTTAAACAGGGACTAATTCCAGAAGAGATTATTGGGCTTACCATTGTTCCTTCGCTATCTAATAATGAAGTAAGATATAATTCTTATGGAGCGGTAAAAGAAAACGCTCAAATTACCATAGAAAATGTTCACAATAAAACAAAAACCATTAATGTAAGACCGTCTGGTTTTATAAGAGTAATTGATTAATATGTTTTTAAACAAAAAAACTATGCTTGTTGGTAAACAGGGATTTACCTTAATAGAAGTATTAATATCAATCTTTATTTTAACCACTGGAATTATTGCTGTTTTACAAGCTTTTCCTTTAGGCACTAAAATCTTGGGATCGTCTAAAAGGACCACAATAGCTAGTCAGCTTGGACAAGCAAAAATTGAAGAACTTATTTCACAATCATATGAAGAAATTTCCTTTGGTCTTATAGAAACAAAGCATGTTTTAGATTCTCCGTTTAATTCTTATCAAAGAGAAATAGAAGTAGTTTGTGTTGACCCTGACTCGGATTTTTCAGAAGTTATTAATTGTAATCCTGATCCAGGAATGAAAAAAATAGAAGTAACTATTTTCTGGAAAACATTTTTTGGACTTTCTGAAAAAAGCAATCAAATAATAAGTTTAATTACTAAAAAGTAATTATGGATCAAACTTATTTTCAAAAAGGTTTTACCTTAACAGAGCTTTTATTGGTGATTAGTCTTCTTTTAATTATTACTAGCGCAATATCTGGTATTAATTTATTGAGTCAGCGAGCCTATCAAGAGGGTGAAGCAGCTGTAGAAATTACTCAGAATGGTCGAGTAATTTTAGAAAGAATGGCAAGAGAAATCCGTCAGACAAAAGAAATTATTACTGAACTTCCTGAAGAGGAAATTGATCCGTCAGAAGAGATTATGTTTCATGATGGCCATACTCCATCTATAATTGAACAAGGCTTAGTTCAGGGAGCAGGGGCCAAAACAATAGTTCTTGACTTTGATTCTTCAAGTCAGGACGATTATTATAACAACATGTTTATTAAGATTATTGAGGGGATTGGGTCTGGCCAAACAAGAGAAATTATTGATTATAATGGAGTAACTAAACAAGCAGAGATAAGGTCTGAGTGGGACACTGTTCCTTTAACTGGTTCAACCTATAAAATAGACAGCTCTTATTATTATATTCGATATTTTACACAAGGAACTGATGTTAAGCGACAGGTGGTTGTTTATTATTTTTCTGATGACTCCAATGTTTATGTGTCGTGGAATGCTGTGCCGCCAGATGGACAGACCATAGAAAACAATATTTTACAAGAACAACTTGTTGGTGAATATGTAACCAATATTAATTTCTGGGGGTTAAGAGTGATTAATATTTGTCTTGTTCTGGAGAAAAAGAATAAAAGAATTGATTTAGAAACTAAAATTTTTACAAGAAATCTTTAATGTTTTTTCAACTTGAAAAAAGAGTTTTTTCAGAAAAAGGAGTAATAATTATTATTGCCAGCATTACTCTTACTTTATTATTGCTTTTAAGCTTTTATTTTTTAAATTTTACTGTTTCCGAATCTAAGATATCCGAGAGTCAAGTTAAGGCTGCCCAGGTATATTATTTGGCAGAAGCTGGTGTTAATGAGGCTATTTGGAAATTAAAGCACGATCCAGAGTGGAGCAGTAATTTTGAAGAAGAGCCAGGTTGTAATGATTGGTCAGCCAGTTTTTCAAGAAATAATATTCTATTTCCAAACAGTTCTTATCAAGTTCAGATCCAAAATTCTGATTGTGCCAGGGGGGAGATAATTTCTACTGCTCAATTAAATCTTGTTGATGGAAGAATAGTTCAAAGAGAAGTCAGGGTAAAGGTTTTTAAAACATTTGGAAGTTTAACCCAAGACAGTGCTATTTTTTCTGGTGGAACTGCTGAAAACATAAGCATTCAATTTAGCAATATAAACATACATAATGGCAATCTTTTTAGTAATAAGAACTTAGATATTAAACACCTTAGCACAGTCACGATAAACGATAATCTTGAAACTGAAGAAGTGCTCGAAGGTAAAGCTTTAGCAGTGGGCAACATTAGTCAAGTGGCTAGTTCTCTTATTTCTACTGCCACCTGCTCAAAAAATGTTTGTGAGGGTGATTGTTCGGATGAAGGATGTCCTCCCAGTTCAGCAGATATGCCCGGGATTAATTTTAATTTAGAGGATACTGATTCTTATTATAATAGAGCCCAGACTCTTCAAAACTCTTTTCAATGTAGTGTTTTATGTAATGGAGTAGAGTGTGCTACAAATTGTATTTACACGTCAGGTGATTTTGAGGATCTTTTATGGCAAGTAGGGGAAGGAGGAACTTTAATTTTGAATAATGAAATTACTTATATAGCCGGAGCAATTGATCTAAAAGGAGAAAGAAATATTATTGTTAACGGGATTTTGATAGCCGATGGAACAGTTAATATTGGAGAGCGCCATTGTTGGACAAGGCAAGGTGACAAAGATTGTGGATTTAACCAAATAACAATTAATGATCTGGGGCCTGGAAAACCATCTGGTCTTTTAACGCAAAGCAAGATTAATTTTGGTCCTTATTCTTCTTTTCAAGATATTAATATTACTGGTTTGGTTTATGCTTACGATGAGATGAAAATGGTAAGCATGCCTCAGAATTTCAATATAACAGGAGGCATCTTGGCAAGAAAAATCTCTTTTACTAGTGCCTGGTTACCTGTTAATATTTATTTAGACAATACAATAGTCTCTGAGGCAGTGTGGGGCGGGTCAGAGCCTCCACCAGAATCAGATCTACCCTACTCCCCAATAGTGACTATTGAACACTGGGAAGAGACATATTAACCCTTTAATTAAAATGCTTGATTTTCTTAATTTAAAACCTGAATTTTTTGGACTAGATATTTCTGATTTTTCTTTAAAGATTGCTAAAATTAAAAAAGGCAGAGAATTTTTAGAATTGGAATCTTTTGGTGAAACAGAAATAGCGCCTGGAATTATTAAAAAAGGGGAGATTAAAAAACAGGAGGAACTAACTAGGGTTATTAAAAAAGCCATACTTGAAGTTAAGGGAGAAAAGATAAAAACAAAATACGTTATTTGTTCTTTACCAGAAGAAAGTGCATTTTTACAAGTAGTTAAAATGCCCAGAATGTCTAAAAAAGATTTAGAATCTGCTATTCTTTATGATGCTGAGAATTATATTCCCTTACCAATTGAAAAAGTTTATTTAGATTTTCAGGTTATTTCTTTTGCTGATAATTCAAAAGAAATAGAGGTTTTAATTGCCGCCCTTCCCAGAAAAAGTGTTGATCCCTACATTTCCTGTCTTAAAAAAGCAGGACTTCAACCATTATGTTTAGAGGTTGAATCCTTGGCTATTGCCCGAGCTTTAATTAAAAATAAAACTTCAGACAAAACTGTTTTGTTAATTGATTTAGGATTTACCAAAACAGGATTTATTGTTTTTTCTGGAAATTGTGTCAGATTCAGTACCTTTATTCCTGTTTCCTCTCAGAGCTTTACCAAGATTGTTGCTAAAGCTCTTAATGTGGGGGAAAAGGAAGCTGAAAAATTAAAAATTAAGCATGGTTTAGAAGGAAAAATTCATTTTACAACCAAACGAAATAAGGCTGAAAAAAAGATAGAACAGGGAAGAGTTTTTGAGGCTTTAATTCCTGCTTTAACCGACCTTTTGCAGCAAATTAAAAATTATATTACTTATTATAAAACCCACCCTTCTTTTAAACATTTTTCAAACAATCATAAGGAAATAGAAAAGATTTTACTTTGTGGTGGTGGGGCAAATCTAAAAGGGCTTTCAGAACTTCTTTCGATTGAATTAAAAATTCCAGTTGAATTAGGAAACTCTCTGATTAATATTTCACCAAACACTAAAAAGAAAATGCCTAAAGCCTTTTTAGAAAAATCATTAGCCTATACAACAGCCATTGGTTTAGCTTTAAGGGGGAAAAAACAAGGATGATTATGATTAATTTATTATCTCCAAAGGAAAAAATAGTTTTAATACAAGAAGAAAATCAGAAACTCATTTTAATTTTAGGAATTATTCTTTTTCTTGCCTTGTTTTGTTTTGCTCTAATTTTACTCTCAATCAAAATTTATATCTCAGGAGAACTAGAGGCTCAAAAAATTTTCCTTGAGCAGAAAAAGCTTGATAGTTCTTCAACCCAGGAGATTGAGCAAGAGATTAAGGATCAAGACCTTTCCTTTTCCGATCTTAAAACTTTTTATGAAAAAGATTTTAGGAAAAGCGAAATTTTAGAAAGGCTTTCTCAAAAGCTTCCTTCAAGCACTTATTTAACTAATTTTAGTCTTTTAACAAAGAAAGAAAGCGAACTCTCAGTTTCTCTTTCTGGGTTTTCTCCCGATAGAGATATTTTGCTGGAATTTAAGAAAAACCTTGAGAGCGAAGATATGTTTCAAGAAGTTGACTTCCCCCCTCCTAATTGGGTTAAACCCAATGATATTGAGTTTTCAGCAAGTTTTAAAGTTCAATTAAAATGAATTTCCAAAATAAAACCCAAACATCGCTAATAATATTCTGTATTCTTAATATTGGCCTTATTGTTTTTTTGATTTATCCTCTTATTTCAGATATTAGAAAAAATTCTCAAGAATTGATTTCTGCTAAAAAAGACCTTATTGTATTTGAGGCAAAAATCAGAAACTTAGAAGAGTTTAACACAACCTATTCAGAGCTTGAGCCAAATTTTGAGAAAGCTTTTAATCTTTTCATTGATCCTAAGGCGCCGGTGAGATTTATGGAGTCTTTAGAAAAAATTTCTCAGGATTGTCAACTGCAAACCGAGATTCTTCCTATTCAGATTTCAAGGGTTAAAGAAGATAAACGGTCATTTTTACCACTTAAGATTACTTCAGTCGGATATTTCCCTAATTTTTTGAAATTTCTAAAAAAGATAGAATATAGCCCCTATTTAATTGAAATTGAAAGTTTAAACATCAAGAGATTGACTGAAAAAGAAATCGAATCAAAAGAATTTGAGAATCTTGTATTGGGGAACGTAAAAACCATTCTTAATATAAAAGTTTTTACTCAACAGGAACAATGAAAGTGACTAGGGTTAAAACTAAAAAGATTAAACAATTTTTTAAAAAAATACCTAAAAAATTAGCCGTTTATGCTTTTTTAACTTTTTTAGGGATTTTACTGATTTTCTTGATTCTTAGTGCTTTTATTTTTTACCAAAACGTTACTTTGGTTCAGAGGAAAGAAATAGAGGTTTCTGAGAGTCCCTTAGAGTTTGACAAAACTACTTATCAACAAATTTTAGATATTTGGGAACAAAGAGAGAAAAGGTTTAATGAGTTGGATTTTGAGGAACATCTTAATATTTTTATAGCAATTGACTAAACAATTAATTTGATTTAAAATATTGATTACTTGTCCCCGTAGCTCAATTGGATAGAGCAACTGCCTTCTAAGCAGTAGGTTGTGCGTTCGA
>CAZDCT010000012.1:0-15749 GCA_964504075.1 uncultured Candidatus Saccharibacteria bacterium | reverse complement strand
GCAGCTATTGTTCCAGCAATCACCCCTTGAACTAAAAATGGACCCCGAATAAACCAGTTGGAAGCTCCAACCAATTTCTGAACCTCAACTTCTTGCTTTAAATTATAAATGGCCAATCTGGTAGTATTCAAAACAACTAAAAACGAAAGAAGAACAAGCAATACAGAAATACCAATCCCTATTTTCTTAAAAGAATCAGTCAAACTAAAGATTCTTTCGATCACTGGTTTTCTCTCATGATAATCAATCTTTTCAACTGAATCTTCAAAAACAGCTCCTTCTAAAAAATTAGCAATTTCCTCATACTTAACAGAGTCTGAAGCTTTGATATTCAAAGAAGCCAGAAATGGATTTATTGCTATTTCTTCTAAAGAGGCCATTAAAACAAGATCTTCTTGGTGTCTTTCAATAAATGTCTCAAGAGCTTGCTCCCTGGAAATATATTCAATATTTTCTTCGTCTGAAACCTGGTAAAGTTCTTGTTTAGCACTTAGAATTTCTTGTTCTGTTGCATCTTCTTTAAAATAGACTGAAATATCTACTTTTTCTTCTAAATCAGAAATCAAAATCTGACTTATTCCTTTCAAAAAGAAAATACAGGTAACTAAAGAAATTGTTAAAACCAAAATAAAAACAGTGGTGGTTATTGCTCCACCATCCCGAGAAAAACTTGTCCAGCCTAAACGAATTATTCTTTTAACAGAAGTAAGCATATTATTAAAGGATAAATCTTCCTTCGAGCTCATCTCTAATTACTCTTCCTTCTTCTAAACTTATTACTCTTTTGCCCAAAGAATTGATTATTTCTTTGTTATGAGTGGCTAAAATAATAGTAGTACCTAATTCATTAATTTTCAACAAAAGACGAATTATGTCTGACGTATTGTAAGGATCAAGATTGCCTGTTGGCTCATCGGCCAAAATAACATCTGGTCGATGAATCAAAGCTCGAGCTATGGCTGCTCTTTGATGCTCACCAGCTGAAAGCTCAGCTGGAAAATTATTAGCTTTTTCAGTCAAGCCAACAATTTCTAAAACTTTTGGCACATCTCTTGAAATCTCCTCCTCGCTCTTTTCTAAAACCTCCATAATATAAGCTACATTTTCATAGGTTGTTTTAGAAGATAAAAGTTTATAATCTTGAAACACAGAGCCAATTCTTTTTCTCAATTCAGGCAACTCATTTGGTTTTATCTTCTGAATATCTTGATCTTCAAAAAAAACTTTCCCTTTAGTTGGTTTTTCACGAGCTAAAAGTATTTTTAATAAAGTTGTTTTTCCAGCCCCTGACTTTCCAACAAGACAAACAAATTCTTTTTCCTTAATCTCAAAAGAAACATCTTTTAAAGCAACTGTATTGGGAGGATAGATTTTAGTAATGTTTTCAAATCTTATCACAATATTAATTAATGGTTTTAATTTCTGCTTCTATAAAATCGTCTATTTCTCCATCAAGCACAGCTTCTACATTAGAGGTTTCAACATTGCTTCTTAAATCCTTGACCATTTGATAGGGATGTAAAACATAGGACCGAATTTGGTTTCCCCAACTAGCATCAACTTTCTTGCCTTTGATTTTTTTTAATTCTTTCTCTTTTTCTTGTTTCTTTAATTGATAAAGTTTAGCGATTAAAACCTTCATTGCTTTCTGGCGATTCAAACCTTGTAATCTTTCTGATTGACAACTAACTACAATATTGCTGGGCAAATGAGTGATTCTTATGGCTGAATCTCTTTTATTCACATATTGGCCACCAGGTCCTGAGGCCCTAAAAGTGTCTATTTTTAAATCTTCTGGCTTAATTTTAATTTCTAATTCTTCTTGATTAGAAATCTCAGGCAATATTTCAACTTGAGCAAAAGAAGTATGACGAAGTTTTTGAGGAGAAAACGGAGAAATTCTTACTAATCTATGAACGCCTGCTTCTCTTTTAAAATAACCAAATGCGAATTTGCCCTGAATCTCCATGGTTGCTGATTTCAAACCAATTCTTCCATCCGGTCCTCCGCCCTCACCAAAAGATTGATGAAGCATTTTAGTCTTATATCTTTTTTTCTCACAATATCTTTGATACATTCTTAAAAGCATCGTAACCCAATCTTGAGAATCTCTTCCTCCAGCTCCAGCAAATATTGATAAAATAGCTCCTTTTTTGTCGTATTTTCCTGAAAGAAAAACCTGATTTTCTTTTTGTTTTAATTTTTTTTCAAAAGTTCTTACCTCTTGTTCTAATTCTTTATCATTAATTTCTTTGCTTAAAACAATTAAATCATCCAGTTCTTTTTTTAATTTTTGAAAGCTCTCTACTTCTTCCTTGAACTGGCTTAATTCTTGATTAATCTTTATTGCTCTTTCTTTATCTTTCCAGAAATCTAATTCTTGGGTTTTTTTCTCTAACTTTTTTAAGGTTTTTTCTTTCTGAACTAAGTCAAAGACAGTCCTCAAGGATGAGGAGTCTATTTTGTAATTCTTTAATTGTTTCTGATAAATTATTCATAATGTCCTTGAGCCGAAGAGAGGATTTGAACCCCCAACCTACAGTTTACGATACTGTTGCTCTGCCATTGAGCTACTTCGGCAGAAACAGGTTTTTTACTTGATTTATTCTATCACAAAACCCATTTTTATCAACAAAATCATTAAAAAAAGATTGGAGACAAAGAAAAACCCTAAATTAACTAGTTTAGGGACTGTTGGTTCTTTAACTGTTTTGCGGGGGTAACCCCACTCTTGTTTCTGTATTATCTTTGATTTCTTTTACTCTACCAATTTTTATATTTATATAAAAAAATTAATAATTGAGCGGGCGATGAAATAAATTTCATCTTTAGCTCTGCGCTCGACTATGCCTCGCTTGAGCGAGAGACGGGATTCGAACCCGCGACGTCGTCCTTGGGAAGGACGCATTCTGCCACTGAATTACTCTCGCAAGATATTTTTGATTTTTTCTAATAACCTGTCAAAAAATCCCTGATTAGCATTTTCTTCCTGCTCAATCCCTGCTTCCTCTGAAGGCAAAACAACTACTGGATTTTCCCCTTCTTTGACAAATCCCTGCTCTCTAACACTTTCTTCCCAATAAGCCTCTTCGTCAGTCTCAGAAATTCCAGCTCGCAAATTAGAGTTTTTATCCTCTAGGGTTTGGATTTCTCTTTCCAGTTCCCTTATTTCTGAAATCATTTCTGATCTTCGCTGACTTATCCTGATATTAGAAACAATTAAAAAACCTAAAAAAATAAATGTTAAAAAAACAGGCAAAACTGAAAAAAAACTATTCCAACGAGATTTTCTAATTTTTCTTTTTTTTGCTATCATTAATAATAGATATGAAAAACTCTTCTAAAAAAGGATTTTTAAAAACACTTTGGATTATGTTAGTTTCTTTAGTCGCGATCAGCACAATCTTAATGCTTATTGCTCCTCTGTTCTAATCCATTTTAGCTTGATTTCCCAAGAATTTCAACTCTTAAACATTTCCAAAAATATCTTAGAAGGAATGTGAATTCTTCCTTTTTCTTTTAGTTCTTTTTTCCCTCTTTTTTGTCTTTCTAAAAGCTTTCTTTTTCTGGTAACATCTCCTCCATATAAAGAAGCAGTTACATCTTTTCTTTTAGCTCTAATAGTTTCTCGAGCAATAACCTTGCCTTGAACAATTGCTTGCAAGGGAACTGAAAACAATTGAGAAGGCAATACTTTTTTCAATTTGTTTACCATGCTTTTACCCTCTTCAAAGGCTTTTTCTTTAGGAACAATTGTAGAAAAAGCTTGTTCTTTTTCTCCAGCAATTAAAATTTCTAACTTTACTAAATCTCCTTTTTTATAACCAATCATTTCATAATTCATGGAAGCAAATCCCTGGCTTATACCTTTTAATTTATCGTAAAAATCAACAATAATTTCTCGCAAAGGAACCTGATAAATTAAAAGTGATCTGTCTGAAGGCAAATATTTTGTTTCAATTTGAATTCCTCTTGATTGTTTTAAAAGCTTTAATACAGGACCTAAGAATTGCTGAGGAGTTATTACCTCTAATTTTACCCACGGCTCTTGAGATTCTTTGATTTGTAATGAATCAGGCCAATCACCAGCTGAATAAATAAATACTTCTTCGTCTTTTTGATTTATAATTTTATAAGAAACCTGAGGGCGAGAAATGATTAAGTTCAATCCAAACTCCCGACGCAACCTTTCAGAAACAATTTCAATATGCAAAGAACCCAAAAAGCCACAACGGAAACCACGACCCAATACTTTTTTTGTTTCTGGCTCAAAATTCAAAGCAGCATCATTAAGTTTTAATTGGGCTAATCCTTTTTTTAATAACTCAAAATCATCAGAATTCTCAGGATAAAAACTGGCAAAAACAACTGATTTCGGCTCTTTATACCCTGGTAAAGCATTAATTTTGCTATGTAAATTAGTAATTGTATCACCAACCATAATCTTGCCCGGCTCCTTAATCCCAGTGGCAATATAGCCTATTTCTCCTGCTTTTAAACCTTCAATAGGCTTTAATTCAGGACTAAAAATACCAACCTCTTTTACTTCTCCTCTTGTTTCAGAAGCCATTAAATAAAAATTATCACCACTCTTAATTTCCCCATCAAACACTCTCACATAAGCTAATATCCCCTTAAAAGCATCATATTTAGAATCAAAAATTAAAGCTTTTAATGGTTTTTCAATACTACCTTTCGGTTCAGGAATTTGTTTAATAACTGCTTCTAATAATTCTTTAACATTAGTGCCTTGTTTTCCTGAAATTAAAAAAACCTCTTTTTCTGAAATATCCAATAGGTGAGCCAATTCTTTTCTTGATTCTTCAATCTGACCCTGAGACAAATCAATCTTATTTACAGCTGGAATAATTGTTAATTTTTGTCTTTGAGCCAATTCTAAATTATGAATAGTTTGAGCTTGAATTCCTTTGGTAGCATCTACCAATAAAATAGCTCCCTCAACTGCAGCCAAACTTCTTGATACCTCATAACTAAAATCAATATGACCAGGAGTATCAATCAAATTCAAAATATAGTCTCCATAATTCATTCGAACCGGTTGCATTTTTATAGTAATCCCCTTTTCTTGCTCCAAGTCCATCATATCTAAAAATCTATGCTTCATCTTGTTTTTAGGAACAGTATTGGTTAATTCTAAAAATCTATCTGCTAAGGTAGATTTTCCATGATCAATGTGACTGATAATAACGAAATTTTTATACTGTTTCACTTTTTTTCTTTAAAAAAATTATAGATAAAATAAATTGAAAAATGGCTGAAGCAGAAAAAGCCAAAACAAGTCCCAAAATCCGAATATCATAAATCGCTCCCAAATTAAATATTTTTACTAACCAAAACCATAATCTGCTGTTTGTTCCAAGTAAAGACACAAAACCAAAACTTAATCCAACATTTAGCAACACAGTTAAAACTGCAATCAAAGTTGGCGTTTTAGTGTCCTGAAGAGCAAAAAACCCCCTGAGTATTAAAGGAATTAAAGCGCTAGCCCATAAACCAAGACAAAAAATACCCAAGCTGGCCGAAGTAAGCTGGGCTGAAACCTGGGAAAACTGACCATGCTGAAGAACAATATTGACAATTTGATTTCTAAAAATAAAAATCAAGAAACTGGTTGGAATAATTAAATACAAAATCTTAAAAAAGATTGATTTAAGCCTGCTCATAAATTCTTTCCTCTCACCATTAGCTTGAAGTTGAGTAAACTTAGGAAAAGCAGCTGTGGCAAAAGATACTCCAATAATTCCAATAGGTAAATATTGAAGATTATTAGCAAAATTAAAAATAGCAATAGACCCTTTAGCTAAAGTAGAAGCAATGGCTGTAATAACAATCAAATTGATTTGCTGAGCAGCCATTCCAAAAACCCGAGGAAACATTAATTTAAATATTCTTTTAATGCCTGGAGCTTGAAAATTAAAAATAGGTTGATATTTAAATCCAGAATTTATAGCTGCAGGAACTTGAATTGCTAAATGAAGAAAGGCACCTAAAACCACACCTAAAGATATTCCCAAGACCCCCAGGTCAGGAGATAAAAATACAATTCCAAAAATAATCCCTAAATTATATAAAATAGGACACAAGCCATAGATTAAAAATCGATTAAAATGATGCAAAACACCAGAAAAAATACTAGAAAGACCTAAAAACATAGGGCTTAAAAGCATTAATCGAGCCAGCTCAACACTTTGAATTCTTGCTGCTTCAGAAAAACCTGGAACAATCCATTTAAGAATCTGAGGGGTAAAAATAAAAAACAATAAAGAAATTAAGACCAAAAGAAAAAAGAAAACATTTATTACGTTAGAAGTAAATTGCCATGCCTTATCCTCATCCTCAGAAAAATATTCAGAAAATAAGGGTAAAAATGTAACCACAATCCCTCCCACAATAAGAATATTGTAAATAAAATCTGGAATCCTAAAACCAGCAAGATAAATATCCAAAACTAACCCTGCCCCAAACCTATCAGCCAATAACCATTGTCTTATCAGTCCCAAAAAACGACTAATCAAAGTTGAAATAGCCAGAATTATTGCAGCCTGGGTTACGGTTTTAGTTTGAGAGTTAAAAAGGCGATGAAGTTTACCCCTTTCGGGTTTACCTTCATCTTCACCTTCGCTTGGTTTCACCTCGCTCAGTAAACGATTTATCATTGTTTAATTTTAGTATTTTATGCTTAACTTCACAAATCTTTTCTAAAAAAATATGCCGGGATTACTCCCAGCATATTATATTACTCAAGTAAGCAATAAGCCGAATTCTGTCTTTGGCAATCATCTATCTGGACCAAAAATTACTCTTTGGTTCTTGCGAACTACTTTTTCACTTCGGCAAATCCGGAGATTGTCGAAATGTTTGTTCTTGCACCCGATAAGGATTTAGCCGTTTCACCCCTACATTACTGTAGGAATATCCCATAAATGGGTTGTAAAACCTTTCGGTCTTACACGTCTCTGTTCGCACCTCTACCATTACTGGCGACGGCTGTTAGCCGCTATCTTTTTAAGTCACTAACATAAAGTTAATGAAGTGAGTGTTCGGACTTTCCTCCCTGTATTGCTACAAGGCGATTGCCTTGCTTACTTAAGCACATATATTATAGCAAAAGAAAAATAATAGTCAACTATCAAAAAAATTGGGATAAGCTTAGCTTGTCATAAAAATCTTATTGGCTCAAAAAAAAGAGGGTTAAGCGACATAAAAAAGATTGTCTTTACCCTCATATGTAACCTTGGCTGCATAGAAAGCGCTTTTAATTTCTATCCACAGCGACCATAGTTCACCAAAGCCGTCTGTGTCAATATCTTGTGGCAGAATACCATAATATGGTCCACATTGTATCAAAAACTGAGACAAGACATTGATTTTCTGTTCTGTACTAATGCCTTCCAACAGCAACTCGGTGTCAATAATGGCACAAACCAGAACCCTTTCTTCCCAATGGTTACTTTGCATTAAGCCACCCCAGATATCTACGTTTAAAATAAACATTTGGGGTAGCTTAATGTAAAAATTAAAAGAACTTAAATAAGTTTTTGAGATCTTTTTTCCCCATCTAAGGCTTGATTCACCAACATATCAGCTTGCTTGTTCTTTTCCCGATTAATTGCTTTGAATTTAACCTTTTTAAAATCTAATTTCAAGTTCCAGGTAGTTAAAAATAAAGCTTGAATTTTAGAATCTAAAATCTTATACTCCCCTTTTAATTGCTTAACCAATAACTCAGAATCTGATTTTAATTCAACTTCTGAATTTTTAGCTATTTTTTTTCCAAAAAGTTGTTTAAATTTCTTAAGAGCAAAAATAACTGCCTCATATTCAGCCTCATTATTGGTTTTCTTGCCTAAAAACTTAGAATAATCCTTAATCGTCTGTCCTTTTTCATTACAAAAAACCACTCCAATTGCAGCTGGCCCCGGATTACCACGAGAACCGCCATCTGTGTAAATAATAATTTTTTTCACCCTTTAAAATATTTGATTAAGCACTCTTTAAACTTTTCTATATTCTCATTTTTAACCCTGAAGCCAGCTGCCAAAGGATGACCCCCATAGGTTTTTAAAAGCTCTTTACAACTAATCATTGCTTTAACGGCATCTAATCCTTTAGGCATTCTGACTGCTCCAGGAGATTCTTTTTCTCCTCTTGTGAATAAAAATACTGGTTTTTCAAATCTTTGACAAGCTCTGGAAGCAGATGGACCCAATAAATACAAAGGCCAATTTTTACTTCCCTCAAAAATGATTTCTTGGTCATTATCAACCACCCTATCTTTCACCTCCCCCGTTATCGCATAAATATCTTCTCTTCTTTTATCTGCTTTTTGAATTAATTTTTTAGCCTTGGTTCTAGCTTTTTTAAAATCTTTCTCAATCAAAAGCAAATAAGCTTCATTAAAATGTTTTTTTGTTTGACCTGCGTTTAAGGGAGAAATAATTTTTTTACGAACTTCCTCAACGTCCCAGTTTTTAAAATCAGTAATATCCATTAAAGCTATTAATCCCTGTCTTTTGGTAAAGTTCAAAGCTAATAAACCCTCTCTCACAAATTTTTCATTATCTTGCTCAACAATCATCATATCTGCCAATGTTGAAATAGCAACTAATTCCAGATATTGTTCTGGCTTGTATTTTTGACCCACAGAAGCAAACAATAATTTAATTAACCAATAAATGATACCAGCTGTTGATAATTCCTTAAAAGGATATTTATCTCCTTCTTGTTTTGGGTCACAAAGAATGGAAGCTTTGGGTATTTCTGGTAGCATTTTATGATGATCAATAATAATTACCTCAAACCCCATTTTCTTAGCTATTTCCACCTCTTTCACATTACCAATACCGCAATCCAAAGTAATAAACAAAGCCGGTGCATACTTTTTCAAATAATTTAAAGCGGTTTCATTCATTCCATAACCCTCGCTCTCTCTGTCAGGAAAGTAGATTGCTTTTGCAGATAAACCTAACTCTTTTAACGCTTCTTCTAAAATAATTACTGCCGTAACTCCATCGGGATCAGAGTCGCCGTAAATAATAACTCTTTCTTTATCTTGAACCGCTTTTAAAATCCGATTAGCTACTTTTTTTAAATTTTTAATTTTAGCTGCCATATTTTAATGCTTGAAGCCCTGGCAGTTCTTCTCCAGACAAAAAGCTTAACATTGCTCCTCCTCCAGTAGATAAATGGTTAAATTTTGAAGATTCGCCTGATTGATTTATAAATTCTATTGTTTCTCCCCCTCCCATTATTGAAAAAACATTACTCTCAATAATTGCTTTAGCAATTTGCTCTGAACCATTTCTATATTCTTTATCTTCTATCTTGCCCAAAGGGCCTGACCAAAAAACAGTTTTAGCTTTTTTAATTTTTTCTTTAAATAACTCTATGGTTTTAGGTCCAATGTCAAAAGTATCAATATTGTCAATGGGCCTTATTATCTTTTGAGGGTTATTCAATATAATTCCTTTTTCCTCAATCTCTTTGTCTAGAATTTCATTAATTAAAACAAAATCAGCTATTTCTGAGATTTTATTAATAAATCTAGCCTTTGTTTCAGCTTTTTTTCCTCCAATAATACTAATCAAGGGTCTTTTTGGATTTTTAATTAAATCAGTTAAGATTTTTATTTCTTTTTCAAGCAATAGTCCCTGTCCTGAAACTAAATACTGAGGAATCCCGACGATTGAAGCATGTTTTCTGTGGCAAACAGCAAAAGCATCATTAATATAAATATCTCCCAAAGAAGCTAATTCTTTGGCAAAATCAGAATCATTTTCCTCTTCTTGTTTGTGGAACCTGAGATTTTCCAGAAGCACTATTTCTCCCAACTCCATTTTATCAATCTCTTTTTTCACCTCGTCCCCGATACAATCAGACAAAAACCTCACATTAAATCCTAACAATTCTTGAAGTCTGACTCCAACTACTCTTAAACTATACTTTAATTCTTTCCCTTCAGGCCTGTTTAAATGACTTATTAAAATTACTTTTACTCCCCTTTCTTTTAAATATTCAATGGTCGGAAGAGTTTGTTTTATTCTAAAATCATCTAAAATATTCCCCTGTTCAGAAAGGGGAATATTAAAATCACATCTTAATAAAATTTTTTTACCATGACAGTTAAAGTCTTTTAAGCTTTTCATTTTTTTAATTTTTTTAAAGACTCTTCTAAAACGGTTTTTAATTCTTCTAAATTCACCTTTTTTCTTTCTGTCTTCTTTTTTAAACTACTGCTTTTAGCTGTATCTTCTAAAGAAATAGTTGGGCCTTGCTTAACAACAGTTTCTGGCTTACTAACTGGAGAAACTATTTTATTTCCCTCTTTTATTTTCTTTAAACAGGATTTACAGTAAACAGGACGGGTACCATCCGGAGGAAATATTACTTTGGTCCATTTTCCACACAAAGAACATTGGGCATCATACAGAGTCGGAGAAGAGGCAGGTCTGGGCTTTTTTGTTATTTCCTTTAAATCCCCTACCCAGCGAATAATCTTTTCTTCAATAGCAGATCTTGGCATACCATATCTTTCTTGAGAAACATTGATAATTTTTTCTTTATTTGATTCTTCTGTCACCTCAAAAGGATAAAGCGTTTGAGCTGAAAAAGGCCGAGAAGCAATTCCTTCAATCATTAATTTTAAATAAATATTATATTTTCCCAAGTTAACAAGGTCTGTAGCAAGAATTTCAGGAGAAAACTCTTTTTCCAAATACTCTGCATCTTCGGCCCCTACCCGAAAAGCAATTAAGGTTCCCACATTCCCAAAAACAGCATCTCGTACCACATCTTCCATTTGAGCAATATATTGATGACCTAAAGTCAAAGACAACCTATATTTTCTTGCCTCAGACAAAATATTAACAAATGCCTCAGTAGCAAAGTTCTGAAACTCATCAACATAGAGGAAAAAGTCTTTTCTCTTTTTTTCTGGTATATTAACGCGGGACATAGCTGCTAACTGTAATCTGGTAATTAAAAGAGCGCCCAATAAAAGAGAGTTGTCTTCTCCAATCTTGCCTTTTGAAAGATTTAGAATTAAAATCTTTTTCTCATCCATCACCTTCTTTATATTAATGCTTGATTTTACCTGACCAATAATATTTCTCATCAAAGGATTTGAAATAAACTGACCAACCTTATTCTGAACCGCAGCTGTTGCTTCAGTCTCATATCTTTGAGTATATCGAGCAAACTCTTTAACCCAAAAGGATTTAACAATAGGATCTGTGACTTTATCAATTACTTTTCTCCGAAAATCAATGTCAGACAACATTCGATTAATACTTAAAAGTGTTGAGCCCGGATATTCAAGTAAAGCCAAAACAGCATTATTTAAAATATATTCCATTCTGGCTGACCAGACATCAGGCCAGATTTTTTTAAAAACACCCATTAAACCAGAGGCAACTAAATGCCTTTGGTCCATCCCAACACTTTCCATGATATTAAATCCAATTGGAAATTCTAAATCAGCTGGATTAAAATAAACAACATCATTAATTCTTTCTGAAGGTACAAAATCTAATAATCTTTCAGCTGCTTCTCCGTGAGGATCAATAAATCCAACACCATGACCTGATTGAATATCCTGGATAGCCATGTTCTCCAACATGGCTGTTTTTCCCATACCAGTTTTACCAACCACATAAATATGGCGGCGTCGATCGTCGGTCTTTACACCAAACTTCTTTTTCTCATTACGAAAAGTAGTTTCACCAAAAAAATTAATTTCTTTGTCTTCCATCTAACAAATTTTATTAAAACTCATTTTTTCTTTTCCTCAACAGGCAAACCAACTGGAGGTCCTGCCTTTTTGGCTTCAATAGGAGTAAGAGCTGGAGCCAAAACAGCTGAAATTTTGGCTGGAAAATGATACATGGTAGCCAATTCTTCACTATTAAAAATAGTGGTTCCTCTTAATCCTGGACTTCTTCCAACAATTCCCTTAGCAAACATTGGCTCTCCATCCATTGTTCTTGGATATAATGAAGGAAGACGATCTAGATAGTTTCTGAAATTTTTTCTTTTCCTTAAATACAATCTGCGACCAGTCATCCAATAATGAATTCTTGTCCTTGTAGAGCCCCAGAACACAAGAGCATTTAAGTTACCAGTCGCAAAATGATTAAAATAAGACCTGACAATTTTGTAATTACCCATAAAATAAGGCTTGTTTCTTTTGTAAAGATAAACTAATCTAATCCAGGCTTTAAATCCTTGTTTTGAGATTTTTCCTTCAACGCCTTTCAAAATCTCTCTTTCTCCTGCAGTCATCCTTAATTCAGGAGCTGATAACAAATCAGCTGGTTTTTCATCTCTTGGTTCTTCTTTCTGTCCGAACAACAAAGTCTCAATTGCTTCTTGAAATATTGATTTTGAAACATGTTTTTCTTTTGGATCTCTTTGAGCTATTTTATCAGCATAAGCTCTTCCCTCTTCTACCCAACCCAACCCTCCCCTAATTGGAGTGTCAGAACTCTGAACTGGAGCGACTACCATTTGAAACCATAATTGTTCGTCTGGATGAAGATTAGCCAAAGATTCCAACATAGAATCTAAGGGGTCAATCCTTATGTCTTCTATTTTGGCAGATGCTGGTTGTTCCTCAAAAAACATTGGGTAGGTTTTAATTGGCAGAGGTTGAGGATTCATTACAGTATAATCTTCTGAATAGAGATCCCATTCAGCGTTGGGTATGTCTTTAGGAACTTTTTGGGCATAATCCTCAGCTAAAGAAATTTCGATCTCAGGAAAATGAGAATAAAGAGTGCTTTCAATAAGGCTCCTGTGCACATCCAAACATCTTATATAAAAACCTATTTTCCCTCCAATACTGGCTATTTCAAAAGATATCCAATAAGGCCCTCTTCTTGATTCTCCTTCACACCATTGCTCTCTCCAATTAGCACCATCATAAATCCCCCAAAGAATATTATAAACATCCTCCATTGCTTTAAAAGTGTTTTCAATTTCTCTTGGAGGAACAATTCTAAGTAAAATCCACTTTTCTTTTGCATGAAAAACCTCCCATTGAATCCAGTATGCATAAAGATACTTAAAAGGAACAGCAAAAATAATAGGAGCAAAAACCCACCACCAGGTTCTTAAAACAAGCCCAACTGTTGGAATAATTTGAGAACTATTAATAAGATTAAAAAAACTATCTAAAATCATGATCAAAAAAAACGAAAATTAATAAAATTCAAAATATCTTCCCTGGTTTCCCATAAAACAGAAATAATTAGAATAATTAAAAAAGCTCTTAAAATAAACTTAAAAGTAAAATAAGAGCTGACTAAAAAACCAATAGTAAAGTTTCTTTCAGGATGAGCTTTGGCCCACATAGCGCACACATAAAGCAAAAGTAAAAAAAACACTATGGTTGACCAAAGCAAGATATTTATTCCTATGTTAAGAATTTCAAGCATCTCTCAAAAGATATTTTCCCTGAGGGTTTCTTAAAAAATGTTCTTTATCGCTTAAATTAAGTAAAACCGTATTTTCTTTAACAAAGCGCTTTTCTAAAACTCTTTCTAAAACCTCATCTTTAGAAAGAGGTGTTTCAGCTCCTTTTAAAACATGAGATATGACATCTTTAACTGTCCCAGACTCATATCCCCAATCAGCTAAAGCATATATTCCTCTTCCAATTAAAACAAACCTTGAATCACGAATTAGCTCATTATGAACTGTTTGGACTAAAGCGTTTTCTCCAATTAAAGTGGCAACCTGACTAAAATGAAGAGGCTTATTCTCTCTTTTTAATATAAGAAAAGCTTTGTCTTTTACCCCTCGTGGGTTTATTTCTGCCCAATCCCTTAAACCAAACTTACCTTCGGGCCCTTTGTCTATTAACCTGGAAATCTGAAGATAAGAAAGCAAAACATTAGGTTTTAGAGTAAAATGTGCATTACACTCTTTCAAGCTCAGGGGTTTTTTGATTCTTTTGAATTTTTTAGATAAATCCTTAATAACCTTTTTAGCAGAATCTAAAGACTGGGAATCAGTTGTCCAAACACAATGAGTATCTTTTGTTTCTGGGATTCTTTTAAAATCATTTGACAGGTTTAATAAAAAGAAAACATGAGAACCATAGTTTTGATTCCCTAATTCAGAAAGAAGAATATCTTCTTTTTTTAACCCCCCGTAATTCTTAAGAAAACTTGCAAAATGTTGAAAAACCTTATGGTCTTTTTCTATTTTTCTGCTAATTTTTGAAAGACCGTCTGATTCAATTTGACGAACTCTTTCTCTGGTAATGTCATAGCTAGTACCAATAGATTCTAAGGTTTCCCTTTTACCTGTTTCTAAACCAAAACGTCTTAGAACAACATCTCTTGTCCTTTCAGACAAACTATTTAAAAGGTTTGAACAGATTTTTTGATAGTTAAATGTCATCTTTGTTTAAAATTCATTGTTTTATTGAAACATTTTTCATAAACATTGTCAACTTTTAAAGATTCCCACAACCAATCTATTTTTTTAAGCTTAGTATCTAACAAAGAGATTAAAATCTTTTTATTTATTGCAATAAGCAATAAAAAATTAATCAGGATTCCCAAAGACAAAACAAAAGCAAAATTCTTCATTATCTCTGTTCCAAAGAAAAACATAACACCTGACAATAATAGAATAATTAAATGAGCTTTTTTGAGAAAAGATTGGCTTTTATCAAAACCCTCCTCAAAAGCAATGCCATAACTTTTTCCTTTCTCAGTCTCTTTTCTTATTTTAGAAAAGATAAAAGTATTGCTGCCTAAAACAATGGCCGTTGACATAAGAGCTCCAAACAAAGAATCAAAACCAATAACAATAGGGATAAGTCTAAATAAAACTGAAAGCAAACAAATATAAACTAATAAAACTCCAAAAGATATTAATCCCATTAACCGATAAACAATAATCATTATCCAAAATATTGCCAAAAAACCAAAAGCTCCTGATTTTTTTAAGGTATTTAAAGAGCTTTCAGCATCTTGTTGGGTAATGGTCTTTTGAGAAATAAGTTTTAATGAAGGAGATAAAGAAGAGGTTTTAATCATTTGGGTTAATCTTTTGACTGACTCAATATCTGAATCCATTTTAATTTGAACATTACCGCCTGAAATTGCCTTATCAACCTGTAAAGGAAAAGCTGGAATAGAGTCAATATAGATTCCTAATCGCTTTCCTTCATTTTTTTTAGTCAAAGCTTCTAATATCTTGGCCCCATCTTCATTAAACTCAAGTAAAATTAAAGGTTTTCTGTCGTTCTGATCTACGGCCAAAAACACCTCTTCTAAATACTCGCCAGTTAAATCGGTTGGGTTAAATAAATCTTCTTCCTCACTCTCCTCTCTAAACTCTAAGGTTGGCACCAGCTTCATTATCTCAATTATCATTTCTAAATCTTCTTCAGCAGAAAATTGAACAATAAGATTATTATTAATTTTAATCTCTGCCTCTTTTTGATAAATATACATTCTTTGTTCAATAATATATTTGAAACCAGCTAAAATCTCTTCTTTATTTTGCTCACCCGAATCAACGTCATAAACCAATTGAGTACCTCCTTTAAAATCAAAACCAAGCTGAAAAGGTTTTTCCGACAGATAAGGAATACTGATCTTAGATATGGTTTTTTCTTTTAAAAGATTAACTGATTTTTTGAAATAGCTGGGCCAAATAAAGCTTTCAGCTAAAAGAATTAAAAGTAAAAAAATAATTGTAAGAAGATATTTTTT
>CAZDCT010000011.1:0-16191 GCA_964504075.1 uncultured Candidatus Saccharibacteria bacterium | reverse complement strand
AATTAAAATAACATGGCCAAACTATTTTTATTAAGACACCTTCAATCACAATGGAATTTAGAGAATAGATTTACTGGCTGGACTGATGTTCCTTTGAGTAAAAAAGGAATTGAGGGCGTAAAAAAACTTGCTTCTAAAATTTCTAAATTGAAAATTGATGTTGTTTATACCTCTCCTTTAGTGAGAAATCAAGAAACAGTTTCTAGGGTTTTGATGGAAACTAATAAAAAATATCCAATATTCCTGCATTTTAAGGGTAAAATGAAAAAATGGGGTAATTTCAAGGATTTAAAGAATAATTACATACCAGTATATGTTTCAGAAAAATTGAATGAAAGATATTATGGTAAATTACAGGGATTGAATAAAATAGACACTATTAAAAAATATGGTTCTGATAAAGTTCATTTATGGAGAAGGGGATTTAATCAAGGTCCTCCTGGTGGGGAAAAACTTAAAAATACATTTAAAAGAACAATCCCATTTTTTAAAAAATATATTGAAAAAGACCTGAAAAAGGGAAGAAACGTTTTAATTGTAGCTAGCCACAATAGTTTAAGATCTTTGGTCAAATACATTGAGAAAATATCTGATAAAGAGATTATCAATTTAGAAATACCAGTAGGAACTTTAACAGAATATGGGTTTAATAAATCTTTAGTAATTAAAAGTAAAAAAACACTTTAAACTTTACAAATAGATTGGTTTTGTGTAGATTAAAAATATATGACAAATAAAATTAAACAATTACGTGCGCCTTTTCTTGTGATAGTTGGTTTTTTAGCTATTGCGGGAGTTTTTATTATTTTAAATCAGGAAAAAATAGAAAAAGTTGAAACTTCTCCCGAAGATTTAGCTCAAAAAGCAATAGACTATATTAATGAAAACATGTTGTCTGAAGGCCTTACAGCTTCACTGGTAAACGTAGTTGAAGAAAGCGGACTATATAAGATTCATCTTGAAATTGGTGGGGAGGAGTATGATTCTTATATAAGCAAAGACGGTAAACTTCTGTTTCCTCAGAACTGGGTTAGTTTAGAGGAAGAATCAGTAACTCAGGCAGAAGAAAATGTTGAAGAATCAACCCAGCAACAAAGTACATCCTGCGAAGATGTTCAAAAAAAGCAGAAGTCAACTCTTGAGGCTTTTGTGGTGAGCTATTGTCCTTTTGGCACTCAGATGCAAAGGATTTTAGTTGAGGTCGTCAAAAATATTCCTGAGTTGGCCGAAAACATAAAGATTGAATATATGGGTGAAATTCAGGACGAGAAAATAACTTCAATGCATGGAGAAGAAGAGGCTCAAGAGAATTTGACTCAAATATGTTTAAGAGAAGAAGAAAGTAGTAAATATTTTCCTTATCTTTCTTGTTTTCTTAAAAACGGAGATAATGAAACATGTTTAAGAGAAACAGGGATTGATTTGGAAAAATTAGAGGGTTGTAAAAATGATGGGTCAAGAGGTTTGACTTATGCCCAGAGAGATTTTGATTTGCAGGACAAATATAATGTTACGGGTTCTCCGGCTTTGATTTTAAACGAACAGAAAGTAAGTGAGTTTGATTTTGGAGGAAGGACAGCTGAGGCAGTAAAAAGCCTGCTTTGCTGCGGTTTTGAGGGCGATATTGCTTACTGCAGCAAAACTTTAACAAAAGAAGAATCTGCTACCGGGTTTTCCGAAACTTACAGCTCTGGAGAATCAAGCGATGGTTCTTGTCAATAATTATGGTAAAAGTTTTTTCTACTCCATTTTGTGTTTATTGCGCTTCCTTAAAACAATTTTTAAAGGAACATAATATTGAGTTTGAAGACATTGATGTTTTTAAAGATCAAGTTGCTCAAGAAGAAATGATTAGAAAGTCGGGTCAAATGGGTGTACCAGTGGTTGAAATAGATGGCGAAATTATAGTGGGATTTAATAAAAATAAAATTGTAGAATTATTAAATATTAAAGAATAATTTTAAAATTCTATGCCAATAAAAATTGCAATCAATGGTTTTGGTCGCATTGGCCGAGCCACATTTAAAAATATTTTAAAAAACCATCCTAAATTAGAAATGATAGCTGTTAATGATTTGACTGATCCAGAAACATTGGCTCATCTTTTGAAACATGATTCAGTCTATGGGCTTTATGAGAAAGGAGTTAAAACCGAGAGAGACAGTTTGATTATTGATGGCCAGAAAATTAGGGTTTTTAGTGAGAAAGATCCTCTTAATTTGCCCTGGAAGGATTTGAAGATAGACGTAGTGTTAGAATGTACTGGTGTTTTTAGAAAATTAGAAGATGCGAAAAAACATATTACTGCTGGAGCAAAAAAGGTAATTATTTCAGCTCCAGCTAAGGGTGATAATGTACCCTGTTTTATTTTAGGAGTGAATGAAGAAAAGTATGATTCTAAAAAAAATAATATTATAGATATGGGTTCTTGCACCACTAATTGCTTAGCTCCAGTGGTTAAGGTTTTGGATGAAGAGCTGGAAATAGTTTCTGCTTTTATGACTACGGTTCACAGTTATACTAATGATCAGAAAATCTTGGATCTGCCTCACAAAGACCTTCGTAGAGCCAGAGCAGCAGCAATCAATATGATTCTGACAACTACTGGAGCAACCACATCTGTTGAAAGAGCCTTGCCTGATTTAAAAGGAAAATTAGATGGCTTGGCAATAAGAGTGCCAACACCAATTGTTTCAATTATTGATTTAGTTTGTGAGGTTAAAAAAGAGACCAGTGCTAAAGAAGTAAATGACCTTTTCAGAAAAGCCAGTAAAAAGGATAAGTTTAAGGGAATTTTAGGGATAGAAGACGCTTTGTTGGTTTCGACTGATTACATTAAAAATACTTACTCAGCAATAGTGGATGCTGCCAGCACAAAAGTGGTAAATGGGAAATTAGTTAAGGTTTTGGCTTGGTATGATAATGAATGGGCTTATGCTTGTCGTTTGGCAGAAATGGCTGAATTTATCGGCAGAAAGCTGTAATGGGCCGAGTCTATCGATAATAAATGATGCTGTTGGAAAACAGCATTTTTAATTTATCTCAATTTTTGATAGAATATATTAAATATGCAACTTTTGGATTTTCAAATTTCAAAAAAACTTCTTTCAAAGTATAAAATTCCGTTTTTGGAGACAGAAGTTTTCGAGTCAGAAAAAAAAGCAAGGCAGTTTGCTAAGAAAATTGGATTTCCAGTGGTATTGAAAGTGTCTTCTAGAAAAATATTTCATCGGACAGATATTGGAGGAGTAAAAGTTGGTCTTGGAAACGAAAAAGAATTTAAGACAGCATTTGTTAAATTATTAAGAATAAAAGACGCAGAAGGAGTGTTGGTTCAAAAAATGGGTCAAGGAGAACAGATAGTTTTAGGTATGAAAAGAGACGGGCAGTTCGGTCCGGTTTTAATGTTTGGGCTTGGAGGTATTTTTGTAGAGATATTAAAAGATATTTCTTTTAGAGTTTGTCCGGTTTCTGCTAAAGAGGCTCTTAAAATGATAAAAGAAATCAAAGGTTATTCGATTCTAAAAGGGGCAAGAACGGGCAAGGAAGTTAATATTAATGCTTTGGTAAGCATAATTGTTGGGCTTTCCAAACTTTCTTTAAAAGAGAAAAGCATAAAAGAAATTGATTTAAATCCAGTGATTACAAATGAAAAAGGCGCCTGGGCTGCTGATTTTAAGTTTTTTGTATGAACATGAATTTAAAAAGAGTTTTTAATCCCAAATCAATTGCTGTTATCGGAGCTTCATCTGAAAAGAAATCAGTTGGTTTGGGGTTGATGAAAAATGTTCTTGAAGGAAAAAGTAAGAGAAAAGTTTTTGCTATTAATCCTTATCGCAAGCAGGTTCTTGGAATCAAATGCCTACCTTCTGTTTTATCTATTAAAGGCCCTGTTGATTTGGCAATTATTGCTGTACCAGCCTCTATTGTGCCTAAAATAGTAGAGGAATGTTGTCAGAAAAAGGTGGGAGGAATTATTGTCATATCAGTTGGTTTTGCTGAGACGGGAAAAAAAGGAAAAGTCTTACAGCAGAGAATATCAAAGTTGGCTAGAAAAGCAAAAATTCCTTTAATAGGGCCGAATTGTTTAGGAATTATTAGGCCTTCCCTGAAATTAAATGCTTCTTTTGCTCCCGTCATTCCTGAAGCTGGAGGCATTGCTTTTGTTTCTCAGTCAGGAGCTGTTATTGATGCAGTTGTTGATAGCTCCTGGTTAAAAAACTATGGCTTTTCAAGTTTAATTTCTTATGGTAATGAAGCCCAGTTAGACATTTGCGATTTTCTTTTGTGGCTTAAAAATGACAAGGAAACAAAAGTTATTACTATTTATCTTGAGGGGCTAAAAGACGGCAGGAGATTTATGAGAATTGCCAAAGAGATTTCTAAAACAAAACCAATTATTGCAATAAAAGCAGGAAGAACAAGGGCAGGCACCAAAGCAGCAATAAGTCACACGGCTGCTTTATCAGGTTCTTATCAAATTTATTCTGCTGCTTTTGCCCAATCAGGCATTGTTGAAGTGGATACGTTGGAGGATTTATTTGGCGTTGCTAAAGCATTAGCCTGGCATAAAAAATGTAAAAACGGCGCTGCCATTGTTACTAATGGTGGCGGTTTTGGAGTTTTATTAGCTGATTATTGTCAGGAATTGGGAATAAAATTACCTAAACTCAGCAAAGCAACACTTGAGAAATTAGTTAAATCCAAATTAATGAATCCAGCTTTTTCAAAAAGAAATCCCTTAGATATAGTGGGTGATGCTTTGTCTGATAGATATGATATTGCTATTAAGGCTTTGTTAGAGCAGAAGAATATCCATAGCTTGTTTGTTGTCCAGGCATTTCAAATTATGACCGAAGTCGAGGAAAATGCTAAAATTATTATACAGGCCCAGAAGAAATGGAAATCAAAACCAATCATTTCTATATTTTTGGGTGAAAAGTTCAGTCAACCAGGAATTGATTTATTAGAGAAGAATCAGATTCCTAATTATTCCAATCTTAAAAGAGCTGCTATAGCCATGAAAAGCTTAATTCAATGATTCAAAGAAGTAAAAAACATATACTCTGGTTTAAGGAAATTTCTTCAAAAGATGTTGGTTTGGTTGGAGGTAAAAATGCTTCTTTGGGAGAAATGTTTTCTCGATTGACCAAAAAAGGCGTTAATGTTCCTAATGGTTTTGCCTTGACGACTAATTTCTATTGGGAGTTTTTGAAAGCCAATAATTTAGATAAAAGGCTCAAAGAATTTTTTAAAAAGCTTAATCCCAAAAGTATAAAAAGTATCCAAGAAACTGGCAAAAAATGCCGAGAAGCAATTGCTCGAGAAAAATTTACTGACCATTTAAAACAAGAAGTTTTAAAAGCCTATTTCAAATTATCTTTGAAATACGGAGATAATACTGATGTGGCAGTGCGAACTTCTGGTGTTGCTGAAGATAGGCCCAGCGCATCTTTTGCTGGTCAGTTCGAAACCTATTTAAATATCAGCGGAGAAAAAGAATTATTAAAAGCAGTCAAAAAGAGCATTATTTCAACTTTTACTGACAGGGCTATTGCTTATCGAGAAGAAAAGAAAATAGGGCAAATGGAATTCGGCCTTTCGGTCGGTATTCAGAAAATGGTCAGGTCAGATTTAGCTTCTTCTGGAGTGATATTTACTTTGGATACTGAGACAGGATTTTCAGGAGTAGTCTTGATTAATTCTATTTGGGGAATAGGGGAAATGATTGTAAAGGGTAGAATTACTCCTGACCAATTCTATGTTTTCAAGCCCAGTCTCAAGAAAGGATACAAATCAATCATTGTGAAAAATTTGGGCAGGAAAAACAGAAAATATATTTATGGTCAGGAAAAAGGACTTAAAGAGGCGGCTGTGCCAGAGACTAAACAAATTCAATTCAGTCTAAACGACGATGAGATTTTGCAATTGGCTCGCTGGTCTTGTTTGATTGAAGAACACTATCAAAAACCTCAGGATATTGAATGGGCTAAAGACGGAAAAACAAACCAGTTGTTTATTGTTCAATCAAGACCGGAAACAGTTCATGCTCCTCAGGCCGGTCACTTTTATCAGGAATATAATGTAAAGACCAATAAACATCCTTTACTAACTGGTATTGCTATTGGTTCTAAGCTGGGAAGCGGGAAAGTGAGAAAAATTCTTGATGTTTCTAAAATATCTAATTTCAAAAAAGGCGAAGTTTTGGTTACTAAAATGACTGATCCAGATTGGGTGCCGATAATGCGGTTAGCTTCAGCTATTGTGACTAATGAGGGTGGGAAAACAGCTCATGCTGCAATAGTAAGCCGGGAGTTAGGGATTCCTTGTATTGTGGGCGCAAGAATCGCAACAAAGGTTTTGAAAAAAGAACAGCTAGTTACAGCTGATTGCAGCCAGGGTTCAATTGGCAGAGTGTTTAGCGGCAGGATTCCCTTTAAGGTTAAAACCTATAATTTAGGCAAGATTCCCAAGCTGAAGACTAAAATAATGGTTAATATTGGAGCGCCTGACATAGCCTTTCAAACATCTTTTCTGCCTAATGATGGAGTTGGGTTAGCTAGAATTGAATTTATTTTGGCTGAAAAAATCAGAATTCATCCTTTGGCGCTTTATCATTATGAAAGACTTAAGGCCCAGAGCAGGAATAATAAAGCGCTTAAAAAAATCATTGAGCAGATTGATAAAATTACCATTGAACACAAGGATAAAAAAGAGCATTTTATTAAAGAAATGGCTGAGGGCGTGGCTCAGATTGCTGCGGCTTTTTACCCTAAGCCAGTAATTGTCAGATTGTCGGATTTAAAAACCAATGAATATGAAACCTTAATAGGAGGAGGATTGTTCGAGCCCAAAGAAGAAAATCCAATGCTGGGCTGGCGGGGAGCGTCAAGGTATTATGATAAAGACTTTCAACCAGCCTTTGAAATGGAATGCCAAGCTTTGAAAAGAGTAAGAGAGGTTTTCGGATTAAAAAACATTTGGATTATGGTTCCTTTTTGCCGGACGCCCGAAGAGGGTCAAAAGGTGTTGGATTTGATGGCTAAGAATGGATTAATTAAAGGGAAAGATGGCTTAAGGGTGATAGTAATGTGCGAAATTCCTTCTAATGTTGTTTTGATTGATGAATTCTTGAAGATTTTTGATGGAGTATCTATTGGCAGCAATGACTTGACTCAACTGGCTCTGGGCATTGACAGGGATAATGCTCAGATAGCTAAAATTGCCGATGAAAGGAATGAAGCAGTAAAGCAAATGATAGCCGAGGTAATAGCTGCCTGCAATCGAAAGAAGAAATACTGCGGAATTTGCGGCCAGGCCCCGAGTGATTTTCCAGAGTTTGCCCAATTCCTGATTAAAGAGGGAATTGAGTCAATTTCTCTGAATCCCGACGCAGTCATTAAAACAATTCTTAATTTGGCTAAAAAAAATGTTTGATATAATTACTTTTGGTTCAGCAACCAGAGACACCTTTTTAAAACTAAAACAAGATAATTATAATCTTGTGGTAGACAATAAATTTTCAACGGGTAAGGGTTTTTGCTTTTCTTCTGGGTCAAAGATTGAGATAGAAAACATGGTTGTTTCTACTGGAGGAGGTGGCACAAATACAGCTGCTACTTTTGCCAAGCAAGGTTTTAAGGTAGCTTATGTGGGCAAGATTGGAAAAGATAAAAGAGGAGAAGCTTTGATTGAAGAATTAAAAAAGCTTGGGATTGACACTCGCTTTATTAAAAAAGATAAAGACCGAGCTACTGCTTATTCGGTTATTTTTGCTTCCTCTGGCAGAGGAACAATTTTAGTTTATCGGGGAGCTTGTCATTTCTTAACTCAAAAAGAGATTCCTTTTAAAAAATTAAAATCCCAATGGTTTTATTTAGCCCCCTTAAAAGAAAGATTGGTTAAATCTTTTGGTCCTTTGGTTGAGTTTGCTAAGAAAAATAATATTAAAGTAATGGCTAATCTTGGTAATCCACAGATTAATTTAAAAAAAAGAGACTTAAAACCAATCTTGGCCAAGATTGATATTTTGAATTTAAACCAAGAAGAATCCTCTTTGCTCACTGGGGTTCCATTTCATAAGGAAAAGAAATTGTTTAAAAAATTAGATGACATGATAAAAGGAATTGCTATTATGACTAAGGGAGAAAAAGGAGTAATAGTTTCTGATGGGAAATATCTCTGGTCTGCTTCTTCTTCCTTTGTAAAGATAGCTGATTTTACTGGAGCTGGAGATGCTTTTGGTTCTGGTTTTTTGTCTGGGTTTATTAAAACCAATGATATTTCTTTTGCTATTCAGTTGGGAATTGCTAATGCTGTTTCTTGTATCCAGAAAATAGGAGCTAAAAATGGTTTGTTAAAAGGTTTTAAAAAGAAAGAGTTATCGAAAATAAAGGTTAAAAAACATAGATTATGAACCTTTTAGAGTATTTTAAAAAAGCCCAAAAAGAAAAATGGGCCATAGGACAATTCAATTTTTCTACTGATGAACAATTAAAAGGAATAATAGCTGCCGCTCAGAACCTTAAATCTCCCATAATTATTGGAACTTCAGAAGGGGAGAGCAGGTTCTTAGGTTTGAAACAAGCAGTAGCTTTGGTAAAATCTTTTAGAGAAGAAACAGATTTTCCTGTTTTTTTAAATCTTGACCACGGGAAGAATTTAGACTACATTAAAGAGGCAATTAATCTTGGTTATGATTGTGTTCATTTTGACGGCTCAGAACTTTCTTTATCTGATAATATTGAGCTAACTAAAGAAATAGTAAAAGCAGCTTCAAAAAAAGGTGTTTTAGTTGAGGGAGAGATTGGTATTATTGGAAAAGGCACTGAGGTTAAAGAAGAAAATTTGACTTGTTTGGAAGACGCAAAACGCTTTGTTCATAAAACAGGAGTAAATAGTTTAGCTATATCCATAGGGAATGTACATGGGGTTTATCAAAAAATGCCCAAGATTGATTTTGAAAGATTAAAGAAAATTAGAACAATAATAGAAATCCCATTGGTTTTACATGGTGGTTCAGGTACTAAGGAAAAAGATATCAAAAAAGTAATTAAAGAGGGGATTGTTAAAATAAATATTAATACTGAATTAAGAATGGCTTGGAAAAAGACGCTAAAAGCAACTATTAATCAGAGCAAGAGAGAAGAAATTAAGCCGTATAAGATTCTTTTACCAGTCATTAAAGCAACACAAAAAGTTGTTGAGAAAAAAATTAAATTATTTGGAAGTCAAAACAAAGTTTAAATGAAAATTATTCATCAGATTCAAAAATGTATTGGTTGTGGTTCTTGTGTGGCTGTTTGTCCACAAAGTTGGGAAATGGGAGATGATGGAAAAGCCCATCTTTTAGGTTCAAAAATAAATAAAAAAACCAATAATCAAGAATTAGAGGTTAAAGAAATCGGTTGCAATCAGGAAGCAGTTGAAATTTGTCCAGTTGAATGTATTAAAATCAAAAATAATTAATATGCTTACATTATTAGCTAAAATTCGTCAAGCTTCAGATATTAGAAAAGAGGGCATGATTCCAGCAGTTTTGTATGGGACACAAATAGAATCTCTTTCTCTAAAAATTGATTTAAAAGAATTTGAAAAGGTTTATCAAGAGGCCGGAGAAAATACTTTGGTTGAACTCAAAGTTGAGGGAGGGAATAAAGAGTTTTTGGTTTTAATTCATCAAGTTCAGTTTGACGTTGTGGGTGGATATCCCATTCATATTGATTTTTTCCAACCTTCTTTGAAAGAAAAAACTGAAGCAAAAGTGCCTTTAGTTTTTGAAGGTGAGAGTTTAGCGGTAAGCGATTTAGATGGAACTTTAGTGAAAAATATTTTTGAATTAGAGATTAATGCTTTACCACAGGATTTTCCAAAAGAGATTAAGGTTAATATAGATAGATTAAAAACTTTTGATGATGAAATTTTGGTTAAAGACCTAGAAATACCGGAGAATATTGAAGTTTTAAGAGAACCAGATGAAGTTGTCGCCACGGTTTCTCGTCCTGAGAAGGTAGAAGAAGAGTTGGAGAAACCAATTGAGGAAAAAATAGAAGAAGTAGAGAAAGTGGGAGAGGAGGAAGAAATAAAGAAGAAAGAAGACAAGGAGGAGAAAAAAGAGGGAAAAAAGGAAGAAAAAGAAGAAAAATGATTAATGACCAAACTTTAAGGACTAAAAAGATACTTCTCTGTACATTAATATTACTTTTGGTTTTACCTAATTTCCAAACTTTTGCTCAAACTTCTGCTGAAGAAAGAGAAGAGCTTGAAAGAGAATTAGAAGAGTTGGAAAAACAAATTGCTGAAATAGATAAAGATGTCGAAAGAACAGAACAGGAAAAGAAAACCCTTGAGAATCAAATATATCTTTTAAAAAGCAAAATTAACAAATTAGACCTTCAAATCTATCAAGGTAATATAATGATAAAAGATTTGGGTGTCCAGATAATAGACACCGAGGGCTCTATTGAAGAGACCTCTTTTAAAATTAAAGACTCAAGAAAACATTTGGCCCGGATTCTGCAATTTATTTATGAATCAGATCAGAAATCTTTGATTGAAATTCTGCTTTCTGAAGAAGAGCTTTCTGATTTTTTTAATGATTTAGTCGCTTTAGAATCTTTGAGCGTTCAAAGTGGAGATCTTTTAGAAAATATTGAAAACTTAAAGGTTAGATTAGAAGAACAAAAAGATTCTTTGGACAATGAAAAACAGGATTTAGAAGGTTTGGTTATTCTTCAGAATATGCAAAGGCAGGAGTCATCCAGTATTAAAAAAGATAAAGACTGGCTTTTACATTTAACAGAGACAGAATATCAAAAATACCTTAGCGAAAAACAGGAAACAGAACAAAAAGCAGCTCAAATTAGAGCTAGAATTTTTGAATTAATTGGTATTCCTGAAGCTCCGACCTTTGGAGAGGCTTATGAGATTGCTAAATATGTTTCTGGAATTACTGGTGTAAGACCAGCTCTTTTATTGGCTGTATTAACTCAAGAATCAAATATCGGAAAAAATGTTGGTCAATGTTATTTAAAAAACCCATCAACTGGGTCTGGTATAGTAATTAGTAGTGGCAGAGCAATTTCAGGAGTAATGAAGCCTTCCAGAGATGTTTCTCCATTCTTGGACATTACTCAGGCTTTGGGGAGAGACCCATATAATACTCCTGTTTCCTGTCCAATGAGTTATGGTTATGGAGGAGCAATGGGGCCAGCCCAGTTTATTCCTTCAACCTGGAAGATATATAAAGATAGGCTTTCTGATATAACAGGAAAACCAGGCGATCCCTGGAATATTAAAGATGCTTTTTTAGCTGCTGGTTTATATTTATCAGACTATGGAGCAGTCCAGCAAACATATAATGGTGAATGGAAAGCAGCTATGATTTATTTCTCAGGTACGAGTCTAAGAACTGCATATAATGGTTATGGTTTTTATGGAGATTCAGTAATGAAAATTGTTGAGGGGTATGAAGATGATATTGCTGCAATTGAGAAGAATTAGTTTTCTAATTTTCTAAACGCCTTAATAATATATTTTAGGTTTCCATCCATAATTTCTTCTAAGTTGTGCCAGCTTTTTTTAATTCTGTGGTCAGTAATTCTGTTTTGGGGAAAATTATATGTTCTGATTTTTTCAGACCTTTTAGCCCATTTAATTTGGGCTTTTCTTGTTTTACCTAGACTTTCTAAGTCTTTTTTCTCTTTTTCTTGAGAGATTTTAGCTTCCAGGATAGCTAGGGCGTTTTCTTTATTTTGAGCCTGACTTCTTTGAGTTTGAGAGGCGGCCATTAAACCAGTTGGTAGATGAGTGATTCTAACAGCTGTTTCTCGTTTGTTTACATATTGACCTCCAGGGCCTGAGGCTCGATAAAAATCAACTCTTAAATCTTCGTGTTTTATTTGAATTGTTGCTTTTTTGGGTTTAGCCAAAATAGCTACTGTAGCTGTTGAAGTGTGGACCCTTCCCTTTTTTTCTGTTTTGGGGATTCTTTGAACTCGATGAACGCCTCCTTCATTTTTTATTTCTGAAAAAGCATTGGGACCAGAAAGTTCAAAAATAATCTCTTTAAACCCACCTATTTCAGTGGGTTTAGACTCGAGAATTTTTTGACTCCAACCTTTTGAAGCAGCATATCTTGAATACATTCTAAAGAGATTACTAGCAAATAGGGCTGATTCTGCCCCTCCTGTTCCGGCCCGAATTTCAACAATAACTCCTTCTTGGTTGTTTTGGCTGCTCATCTTACTTCTTTTTTTTGCTTTTAGTCAATCTTTCCCTGAATTTTTGAACTCGTCCCAAAGTATCTACTATTTTTTCTTTGCCAGTATAAAAAGGATGACATTGAGAGCAAATCTCAATTTCAAGAAATTCTTTAGTAGAACCAACGGTAAAAGTATTGCCACAGGCGCATTTAACCTGAGCTTTTGGATAATATTTTGGATGAAGATTCTTTTTCATAAACAGAGTTTTATATTTATTGTTTTATTTATAGAGCTTTACAAAAAACTATTTAATGTAAAAGCTCTGTCGAAAGGAACTTTAGTTCCTTGAGTATAGAAACTTTGTCGAAAAGAGCTTTAGCTCTTTGAGATATTGATATCATAACTCGTTACTATTGAAAAATCAAGCGGAGTATTGTAAAATCTGACTATATGGCAAAAACTAAAAAAGGAGATTTTAATATTAAGCTTGATGAAATGAAAAAAGCTGGTTTGCAGTTTGGTCATCGTACATCCAGAGCACATCCTAAAATGCGCCAATTTCTGCATGGAGTAAGAAACACAGTTCATATTATTGACGTTGAGAAAACAGCTGAGAAACTGAAAGAAACCCTTGCTTTTATCCAAGAACTTATTTCAGACAACAAGGTTATTCTTTTTGTTGGTACCAAGATTCAGGTAAAGGATTTGGTTGAGGAGGTTGCATCGGCTTGTAAAATGCCTTATGTGACTGATCGTTGGCTGGGTGGAACTTTTACTAACTTTGAAATAATTAAAAAAAGAGTAGAATATTTTAAAGATTTGCAAAAGAAAAAAGAGGATGGAGAATTGGAAAAATATACCAAAAAAGAAAAAGCCAAGATTGAGAGAGAAATTACTGGTCTTGCAAGAAGGTTTGAGGGAATGAAGGATTTAAACAAGTTTCCTGACGCTATTTTTGTCATAGACATGAAAAAAGATGCTTTGGCAATTAAAGAAGCAAGACAAAAAAATATTAAAGTAATTGCAATTGCTGATACTGATGTTGATCCTGACTTGACTAATTGTTTCATTCCGGCTAATGATGATGCTATTTCTTCTGTTACCTACATTTTAGAGAAAGTTAAAGAAGTAATTCTTAATACCAAACCTAAGGTTGTAGTTAAAGAGGAAGAAGAAAAAAAAGATAAGTAAAATCTTATGGTAAACATTGATCAAGTTAAAAAACTCCGTGAGCAAACTGGCGTTTCAGTGATTGAATGCCAGAAAGCTTTAGATGAAACAAAAGGAGACATTGAAAAAGCCAAAGAGGTTTTAAGGAAAAAAGGTAAAGAGTTAGCTAATAAAAAATCAAGCAGAGAGGTTAAATCAGGCTTAATTTCAACTTATGTTCATCAGAATAAAAAAGTTGGAGTTATTCTTGATATTCGCTGTGAATCAGACTTTGTAGCTAAATCAAATGATTTCCAGAAACTATCTCATGAGATTTGTTTGCAAATTACAGCCATGAAGCCAATGTTTGTTGGGAAAGAAGATATTCCTGAAAGTACTTTAGCTAAGGAGAAAGAGATTTATAGGGCACAATTCAAGAATTCTGGTAAACCTAAAGATATAATGGAAAAAATGATTAAAGGAAAGTTGGAAAAATATCAAAAAGAAAATTCATTAACATCTCAACCTTGGGTCAAAGATAGTGCCAAAACCGTTCAAGATTTAATAGAAGAATATATTATTAAATTAGGAGAGAATATTGTAATTAAGAAATTTGTAAGATACGAATTATGATTGCTTTAATCGCATCAATAATTTTTGGCGGTAGTGTTGTTGGAATGGGAACAATGCTTTATCAAAAGATTCCAGCTTTAGTTAAACTGCCAAAAGTGGTTGAAAAAGATGAAAAGAGAAATCTGATTTTAGTTATTAAAAATAAGGTCAAGGAAATAGAATTTATCAAAGACTTTTCTTATGAAATGTTTTTGCAAAAAACACTTTCCAAGATTAGAGTGCTAACCTTAAAAACCGATAGTAAAACCTCTGGCTGGCTTCAAAAATTACGAGAAAAATCCAAAAACAAGAAAGTTTTGGATGATGACAAATATTGGGACGAAGTGGGAGGATCAACAAAAAAATGAAAGCAAATTTAGAATTCTATTTTAAGCTTTTAAGAATTAAAGACTGGCGCGGTTATTTTTTAATCGCTACACTTGGATTTATTGTTTCAAAAGGATTTTTATTTCCTGTCAGAGATATTATTATTTTCTACGCACTCTCTTTTTTTCTTTTGGCCTTTGGGTTTTCAATAAATGATTGTTTTGACACAAAAGAAGATGGATTGGACAAAGATAAGAAAAACCCTATAGCTCTTAAAAAGATAAGTTTTAGAAACGGTTTAATTTTTTCAATTTTACTAGCAGTTTTGGGTCTAGTCCTGTCAACAGCATTTGGGATAAAAGTTTTTTTATTCTGTTTGGTGTCGATACTAATGAGTTTTTTTTATTCCTGTCCTCCTTTGCGCATGAAGTCGCGACCCTGGATTGATTTATTTTCTCATGGATTATTTGCCGGCGCTTTTCTTTTTCTTATTCCTGTTTTAATTTTTAACAAAGAGTTAACCAAATTCCATTATTTAATTGCCTTTTCTATTTTTTATTTTTCTGTCATGCTAGAACTTCGAAATCATATAGAAGATTATGAAAATGATAAAGAGGCTGGCTTAAACACAACTGTTGTATTTTTGGGTCGCGAAAAATCAGAAAAATTATTAAGAGATTTAGCCTTCTTTTACCCCCTAACTCTTTTTCCAATTTTCTTCTTCTATCAACAATTTTTCCTGTTATTTTCTATTTTGACTGTAATCTTTTTGTTTTTATTTCAGAAAAATCATCACAGGGCAAAAGACTATAGAATAATAGATGTTTACGCAAACCTTTCTTTTGTTTTACTATCAATAGTAACAATTTTTGAATAATTCGCCGAGGTAGCTCAATGGCAGAGCAGTTGCTTTGTAAGCATCAGGTTGGGGGTTCAAATCCTCTCCTCGGCTCAAGAATTGCTCAAAGAGCTAAAGCTCTTTTCTACAAAACCTTCACATTAAATAATTTCTTTTGTAAGGTTTTGTGCTCAAAGAACTTAGTTCTTTTCTATAGAGCTCTTTTAAGATTTAATTTTGTAGAGCTCTATCCTTGACAATTCTTTTTTTTAAAATTAAGATTGAAATGCAGAAAGAAGTACTTTCCAATTGAATATGGAATATTAATTTAGTTTTTTAGAGTTGTTTCGTACTCAGTTTTTTTTTGAGAGTTTGATCCTGGCTCAGGATGAACGCTGGCGGTGTGGATAAGGCATGCAAGTCGAACGTTCACCTTCGGGTGAAAGTGGCGAACGGGTTAATAACACGTAGATAACGAACCCCAAAGACAGGCATAATCCCGCGAAAGTGGGGCTAATTCCTGATAGTCCCTTTATTACAAAAGTAGTGAAGGGTAAAGAAAGCTTTGCAATCGCTTTGGGATCGATCTGCGGCCTATCAGCTTGTTGGTAAGGTAATGGCTTACCAAGGCTATGACGGGTAGGGGGCATGAGAGTGTGTTCCTCAACACTAGCACTGCGATACGGGCTAGACTCCTACGGGAGGCAGCAGTCGAGAATATTGGGCAATGGGCGAAAGCCTGACCCAGCGACACCGCGTGCTCGAAGAAGCCCTTCGGGGTGTAAAGAGCTTTTATGGAGGAAGAATCCCGCTTTTAGCGGGATGACGGTACTCCAGGAATAAGAGGATGCTAATCACGTGCCAGCAGCCGCGGTAAAACGTGATCCTCGAGCGTTATCCGGATTTATTGGGCGTAAAGCGTCTGTAGGCGGCATAGTAAGTTTGGTGTTAAAGCCCTCGGGCTCAACCTGAGGAATGCATCAAAAACTGCTAAGCTAGAGGGCATTAGGGGCTGATGGAACGGTCGGTGTAGGGGTGAAATCCGTTGATATCGACCGGAAC
>CAZDCT010000010.1:0-18030 GCA_964504075.1 uncultured Candidatus Saccharibacteria bacterium | reverse complement strand
ATTTAAACATTCCTTTTTTGGTTTTTGATTTTCATAAAGAATTTCAAAAGAAAATAATTGATTATTTTTTAAAAGAATATCAAAGGGGCATAACTCCTAATCCTTGTATTAAATGTAATCAAGAGATAAAATTTGGTTTGTTTTTTAATAAAGCCTTAAAGCTTAAATCAGATTATTTTGCAACAGGACACTATGCGAGAAAACAAGAAACAAGAAATAAGAAACAAGGAACAGGATATAGGTTATTGAAAGGAAAAGATAAATCAAAAGATCAAAGTTATTTTCTTTGGACCCTAAATCAAAAGCAACTTAAGAGAATTTTATTTCCAGTCGGAAATTATACCAAGAAAGAAGTTAGAAAGATGGCTAAAAGGCTTGGCATTTTAAAATTAGTTAGAAAAGAATCTGAAGACATTTGTTTTATTGAAAATAATTTTGGACAGTTTATTAAAAAACATTTATCCTTAAAAACGGGTCCTATTTTAGATATTGATGGGAAAATAATTGGTCAGCATTCTGGATTAAGTTTATATACGATTGGTCAGAGAAAAAATATACGAATACCAGGTCCAAAACCCTATTATGTATTAAAATTAGATTTCAAAAGAAATGCTTTGGTGGTTAGTCAGAACGAAAAAGATTTATATAACAAGGAGTTAACACTTAAAAAAGTAAACTGGATTTCAGGAAAAAAGCCGAAATTCCCAACAACTGTTTCAGTTAAAATTAGGTATAGACATAAAGGAAGTAAGGCTATTGTTGATAAGTCTGGAAGAAGTATTAAGGTTAAATTTCTAAAAGCTCAAAGGGCGATAACTCCTGGACAGTCAGTTGTTTTTTACAAAGAAAATGAAGTTTTAGGAGGAGGAGTAATAAAATAATTTTCAAACTATGAACTCAAATAAACTAAGGGAGAATTTTTTAAGATTTTTTGAGAAAAATGGACACAAGATCGTGGTTTCTTCTTCGCTTATTCCCGATGACCCAAGCGTTCTTTTGACTACAGCTGGAATGCAGCAATTTAAGCAATACTTTTTGGGAGAACCCTCTCCTTATGGTAATAAAGTTGTTTCTTGTCAGCAAAGTTTTAGAACCTCTGATATTGACAGAATTGGAGATAAGATTCATTTGACATTTTTTGAAATGTTGGGCAATTTTAGCTTTGGTGATTATTTTAAAGAAGAGGCGATTAAATTAGCCTTTTGTTTTTTGTTTGAAGAATTGAAGTTGAATAAAAAGGAATGCTATTTTACTATTTTTGAAGGAGATAAAAAGACTCCTTTTGACAAAGAATCATTTTCAATTTTGAAAAAATTAGGAATTCCAGAAAGCAAGATCAAAAAAATGCCTAGAGAGGAGAATTTTTGGGGACCCACTGGCTTAGAAGGTCCTTGCGGACCAACAGTAGAGATTTATTATAAAAAGCTTGAGATTTGGAATCTGGTGTTTAATGAATATTTTAGAGATAAGCATGGGAAATTAAGTCCTTTAGAACAAAAAGGAGTAGACACAGGGCTTGGTTTGGAAAGATTGGTTAAAGTAATCCAAAATAAACCATCCATTTTTGAAACAGATTTGTTTGAACCAATAATGAAAGAGATTTCAGGAAAGTTCAAAGAGCAAAGCTCTTCTCTCGAAAGAGCTAAAAGAATTATTTCTGACCACATTAAAGCTTGCACCTTTTTAATTTCAGAAGGTATTTTGCCCTCTAACAAAGATAGGGGATATATTTTACGTCGTTTAATAAGAAGAATAATTGGTTTAGAAAAAATACTTGGATTGCCCAATAATTTTTTAATTGGTTTAGTTCCTAAGGTTGTTGAAATCTATCAAGACATTTATCCTGAAATTAAATCAAAGGAAGCAGATATCATGACTGTTATTCAAAATGAGGGAGAGAAGTTTGAAAAAGCTCTTGTCAAGGGGTTAAAACAATTTGAAAAAATTTCATTAAAAGGTAACATTTCAGGAATTGATGCTTTTCATCTTTATGATACTTATGGCTTTCCTTTGGAATTGACAACTGAATTAGCTGAGCAAAAAGATCTTAAAGTAGATAAGCAAGGTTTTAACAGTGCTTTTAAGAAACACCAACAGATTTCTCGGGCAGGAATAGAAAAAAAGTTTGGAGGAATTGGAAAACAAGCTGGGTATGAATCAATAAAACTTCATACAGCTACTCATTTACTTCATCAAGCATTAAGAGAGGTTTTAGGAGAAGGGGTTGAGCAAATGGGTTCTGATATTACTGCTGAGAGATTGAGATTTGATTTTTCTTATTCTAAAAAAATGACTGAAACTGAAATAAAGAAAGTTGAAACTTTAGTCAATCAGAAAATTAAACAAGATTTAAAAATCAAGAAAGAGGAAATGAGTTATGAAAAAGCAATGAAATCGGGAGCTTTAGCTTTTTTTAAAAACAAGTACCCTAATAAAGTTAATGTTTACTTGATCGGTAGTTTTTCTAAAGAAATTTGTGCCGGTCCTCATGTCATAAGAACTTCAGAGTTGGGAGAGTTTAAGATTATTAAAGAAGAATCCTCTGGGTCAGGCGTTAGAAGAATTCGGGCTATTTTAAAATAAAAATAAACAGACTTCTTCTTACTCCTTCGCTGTTGCTCGGGAGTTAGAAGAATTCGGGCTGTTTTAAAATAAATAATTTTTTATGATATACTTGAAAAATGGCAAAGAAAATATTTGATATTCTGCCACCAGATAAGATAGAAGAAATAGAGGTTTTGGAAGAAGAAGATTCAGAGAAAAAACCACAATTTGAATTGTCTTTACCCGAGACCAATTTTCTTTCTTTGAAGGCAAGACCAATGGCTTTGTTTTTTATTTTAATTTTAATTGGGGCTTTTTGTTATTTTTATCTTCCCAAAGCAACAATAGTAATCTATCCAAAATCAGAGATTTTAAGCTTTGAAACAGACCTAATAGTTGATAAAAATTTAAACAATGTTGATTATTCTTCTTTAGCTATTCCAGGAAAACTTTATACAGCTGAAAAAATAATTTTTGAAGAGTTTGAAGCAACTGCTACAACCCCTAAGGAAAGTAAAGCATTGGGTGTAATTCGTGTTTATAATACTTATTCAACCTCGCCTCAAACATTAGTAGTTAATACTCGATTTATGTCTACTGAGGGAAAATTATTTAGGATAACAAAAAAAATAACAGTTCCCGGAGGCCATTATGAGAAAGAAGAATTAGTCCCAGGGTTTTTAGATGTTCAAGTAAGAGCAGATCAACCAGGAGAAGATTTTAATATTGGACCATCTACTTTTTCTATTCCTGGATTTGCTGGCACTGCTCACTACACATTTTTTTATGGAAAATCTTTCCAATCAATGTCTGGAGGTCTTAAAACAGAAGTTTCTGAGGTTAGCCAAAAAGATTTAGATGAAGCAAAAAACAGCTTAGAGAAAAAAGCGATAGACGAGTGTTTGGTTGAATTGAATGAAAAGATTTCATCTGAATATCTTTTATTAGAACAAGCAATAGAAACAAAGACTCCTGTGGTTTTTTCTTCGGTTGCAGCTGGAGAAGAGGCAGATAAGTTTATTTTTCGAATAAAAGCAGAGTCCTCAGCATTAGTTTTTAAAGCTGATGATGTAAAGGATTTTATTATTAATTTTATTTCATCTCAGATTTCCACTGATAAAAAGATTTATCAAGAAAGCTTAGATTTAAATTATGATTTAGTAGACATAGACTTTGATTCGGGCAAGATTAGATTTGATTTGAGGGCTAGATCCAAAATTTATTCTGATATTAATGAAATCAATTTAAAACAAGACCTAAAAGGAAAGTCTTTTGATGAAACCGAATTTTATTTAAAAAATTATCCTCAAATTGAAACTTCTTCAGTTCAGTTTTGGCCTTTTTGGGTTAAAAATGTTCCTCAGAATGATGAGAAAATTAAACTTGAGCTTAATCTTGACTAAATAGAAAATATCTGTTAGATTTTATTTGAATGAAAAGAAATATTTTAAGGAAACAAGGAACAGTTTTAGATTCATTGCCCAATACTCTTTTTCGGGTAAAATTAGACGAGGGAAAAGAAATTTTAGCTCATCTTGCAGGTAAGTTGAGAATTTACCGAATTAAGGTTTTGCCTGGAGATAGGGTTACAGTAGAAATGAGTTCTTATGATCAAGAAAGGGGAAGAATAGTTTATAGGGGCAAGGATAAAAGAATATGAAAGTAAGACCATCTGTTAAAAAAATTTGTAAAAATTGTAAAATCGTCCGTAGAAAAGGACGAGTTTATGTAATTTGTAAAAATCCAAAGCATAAACAAAGACAAGGATAAAAATGCCAAGAATTGCTGGGATTAATATCCCCGACAACAAACGAATAGTAGTTGCTTTGACCTATGTATTTGGAATAGGTCGATCTTTGAGTGAGGATATTTTGACTGAAGCTAAAATTGATTATTCTCGTCGAGCTTCTGATTTGAAACCAGATGAAATTAATAAGCTAAAGGATATTCTTGAAAAAAAATACAAGATTGAGGGAATGCTGAAAAGAACCATTATGACTAATATTAAAAGATTAAAAGATATTGGAAGCCACAGAGGAACACGTCATACTAGGGGATTGCCAGTAAGAGGTCAGAAGACTAGAACTAATTCAAGAACTGTTCGAGGCAATGTTAGAAAAACCGTGGGCAGCGGAAGAAAACCTCCTCCAGCCGCTAAGTAATAAAACTATGGGAAAAAAACGTATTGCAGTTCAAACTGAAAAAGAGTTATTAAAAGAAAGAGAAACAATAGAAGCAAAGCTTAGAAAAGAGGTTAAAAAAACTTCTCAGAAAACCAAAGAAGCTAAGCTCTATATTTATTCTTCATATAACAATACCATTCTTACCTTAACTGACCTTAAAGGAAATGTTTTGCATTGGGTGACAGCAGGCAGTATTGGTTTTAAGGGCACCAAAAAGGGTACTCCTTTTGCTGCATCAAAAGCAGCTGAAGCAATGTGTGCGGCTGCTGAAAAAATGAATATTAAAAAAATAATTGTTATTGTTAAGGGAATTGGGTCTGGCAGAGAATCAGCTATTCGTTCTGTTGCTAATCATAGCTTTGAGATTATTTCAATGACTGATGTAACTCCTGTGCCTCATAATGGTTGTCGACCTCCTAAGCCCCGTAGGGTATAAAACAGTTTATTAGCTTTATATAAAACATTAAATGAAAAATGATAAATGTAAAATTTGCCGTAGATTAGGAGAGAAGCTTTTTTTAAAGGGTGAAAGATGTTTGTCGCCAAAATGTCCAATGGTTAGAAAACCTTATCCACCAGGCCAAAAAAGAAAAAGAAGATCTCGTCCTCTTTCTGAATATGGCAAAGAATTAAGGGAAAAACAGAAATTAAAAAATTGGTATAATTTGAAAGAGAGACAATTTCGTAACTATGTCAAAAAGATCTTAGCAAAAAAGGGTGGGGCGGAAGATGCTGGAGTGCGCTTAATTCAGATCCTAGAGAGACGTTTAGACAATGTTGTTTTTAAATTAGGTTTTGCTGATTCTCGAAGTCAGGCAAGACAATTTATTTCTCATCGCCATTTTTTAGTTAATGATAGAATTGTTAATACTTCTGCTTTTTCAGTCAAAAAAGGGGATAAGATTAAAATTCGACCATCCTCTCTTAAAAAAGGTATTTTTAAAGATATTGTTTCTGCTCTTAAAAAACGTTCAACTCCAAGTTGGATATCTTTGAACATCAGTCAATTAGAGGGAACAATAAAGTCTTTACCAACGTTTGAAGAAGCGGCACCCCCAGTCGAGGTGTCAGCTATATTTGAATTTTATTCAAGATAAACATATGATTTCTTATCCTAAAAAACCAAAAATTGTTGAAAAAAAGAATAATTGGGCCAGGTTTGAAATAGAAGCTTTATATCCGGGCTATGGAGTTACTATTGGAAACAGTTTGAGAAGAGTTCTTCTTTCTTCTCTTTCTGGAGCAGCTGTAACACAGGTAATAATTAAGGGTGTGGCTCATGAATTTTCAACTATACCCGGAGTTTTAGAAGATGTAATTTTAATAATGCAGAATCTTAAGCAGATGAGATTTAATCTTCATGGTGATGAGCCTCAAAAAGCAAATCTGAAAATCAAGGGCGAAAAAAAGATAAAAGCTTCTGATTTTAAGTTTCCCAGTCAAGTGGAATTAATTAATAAAGATTGTCCCATAGCTACCTTAACTCAAAAATCAGCTGAGTTAGAAATGGAAATTAAGATAGAGAAAGGGGTGGGTTATTTGCCCCGTGGAGCAAGTAAACAGCAAAAATTAGAAATAGGAGCAATAGTTTTAGATGCTATTTTTACACCAGTTCAAAAAGTAAGCTTTAGGGTTGAGAATATGAGGGTGGGTGAGAGAACTGATTTTGATAGACTATTTTTGGAAATTGAGACTGATGGAAGTGTGTCGCCGGAAGATGCTTTTGCTCAGGCTTCAGAGATTTTAGTAAAGCATTTTTCTTTGATTGCCAATACTTTTAAGAAAGAAGTTGAGAAAAAAGAAACAATTAAAAAAGTGGTTAAAAAGAGAAAAGCAGTAAAAACCAAAAAAACTTCTGTCAAAAAAGATGAAAAAAAGAAAAAAAGGAAGAAAACTTAATCGAGAAACAGATCAGAGAAAAGCTCTTTTGAAAAGCGTGTCTCGCTCTCTTTTGTTGCATAAAAAAATTAAAACAACTCAAGCAAAGGCAAAAGAGGTTTCTGGTTTTACTGAAAAATTGATTACTAAAGCCAAGAAAGGGGACCTTGCTTCAAGAAGATTTCTTTTAAAGTTTTTTTCTAAAGATATAGTTAAAAAAATGATTGATCAAATTGCTCCCCAGTATAAAGATAGGAAAGGAGGATATACAAGAATAATTAAATTAGAACCCAGAAAATCTGATGGAGCAAAAATGGCAATAATAGAATTGGTAGAATAATTTTATGCAAAGAGAAACACATACAATTGATGCTTCGGGTAAAATCTTGGGTAGATTGGCAACCGAGATAGCGGTTTTATTGCGTGGCAAGCATAAGCCGGATTTTATGCCTCATAAAGAAATGGGTGATATTGTAATTGTTAAAAATGTTTCTAATATAAAGGTAACTGGCAAGAAAATGGATCAGAAAACATATTTTCGTCATTCGGGGTATATCGGCAGTGACAAAGAAATACCTTTAAAAGTGTTATTTAAAAAAGATCCTGGAAATGTTTTAAAAATAGCAGTTTATGGAATGCTGCCCAAGAACAAATTAAGATCAATTCAAATTAAAAGATTGAAGTTTGAGTAATATGGTAAAAGAAAAAACAGAAAAGAAAACTAAAAAAACAATCAAACAGGCGAAGAGGACGAAGTCCTCTTCTTCACCTTCGCTTCCTTTGGAAGCTCGGCGAAAGAAAAAAGTAATTAAAAAGCCTAAAGCTAAAAAGCTAAAGAAATCTGTTTCTAAGAAAGCAGGTTCAGGAAAATATTTTGAAGCAGTTGGAAGAAGGAAAACAGCTGTGGCTAGGGTAAGGATTTTTCCCCGTGGAGAAAAAGTGATTTTAGTTAATAACAAATCTTTTGATGTCTATTTTCCTATGCGAAAACTTCAGGAAATTGTTAAAGCACCGCTTGTTAAAATGGATTGTTTGGATAAGTTTAGGATTACAGTGGTCTTAAAGGGTGGAGGCTTTAATGCTCAGGCAGAGGCTTTAAGGCATGGCATAACAAGAGCTTTAGTCAAATTTAATTCTGATTTTAGGCAAGAATTGAAAAAAGCAGGATATTTAACTCGTGATTCAAGAATGAGGGAGAGGAAAAAGTTTGGATTAAAACGAGCTCGTCGTGCTCCCCAATGGCAAAAGCGTTAATTTATAATAGACTTAGCCTATTCTCAGACATATTTTCGCCCGAGAGATTTTCTCTCGGGCTTGATGAATTTAAAGTTCAAGGTTATGATTAGTCAACATGTTAAGAGAACGAATTAATCAATACTATCTGGATCAGCATAAAGACAGAGAACAGCATCACTTTTATATTAGTGATGCTGGTAAGTGTTCTAGGGCAATATTTTTTAAATTTAAGAATGTTCCTAAAAAAGATTTAGAAGCAAGAATTTTAAGATTGTTTGAGCACGGAGACTACATTCATCAATTGATTATGAGGCCCTTGCTAAGCATGAGAGAGATTCATGTTGTTGCTTCTGAGGTAAAGATTCCTCCTCAAGAACTAATTTCAGGCAGAGCTGATATTATTGTTAGTGACGGCAAGGACTTATATGTTGTTGATATTAAAAGTATGAACAGTATGATTTTTAGAGGATTAGAAGAACCAAAAGAAGAGCACATTAATCAGCTTCAGCTTTATATGCACTTCTTGGATCCTAAGAAAGGAATATTGATTTATGTCAGCAAAGATAATCAAGAATTAAAAGAGTTTCAATTAGATTATGAACCAAAAAGAGTTAAGAAGCTTTTAGCTGGATTAAAAAAGCTTAAAACTAAAATTGATACCAATATTATTCCGGAAAGATTAATTGATTGGCCTAAAAACTGGCAGTGTAAATATTGTGTTTTTAAAGAAGTTTGTAGAATGACTGGTGAAGGAGAGATTAATTGGAAAGATTTTAAGAAAAAAATTGCAGCTCACAATAAAAGATACGGAAAAGTTGCTTCTTAGGGAAGTAAAGCTTGAGATTGATGCCAGATTTCATTGCTCAAAACATATAATCTTTTGTCTTTTTTGTTGAAAAATATTTCTGGGTTTTCATATTCAACCAAATCAATCATATTTATTCTGTCGCGTTCATCAATCTCACTTATTTTAATTTTATTTTCAGTACTAAACACCAAATAATAAGAATTAAGCCAAAGAACATCTTTAATTTTTTCTGATAATCGCATTAAGAAAAGTTTTTCACCAGCTTTTTTAGAGGGCTGGTCTTGTTTTTCTTTTAAGAAAAGAATCCAGATTTCATGGTCTGAAAAGTAAACCAATTTTTTAGAATCAGGAGAAAGCTTAAAACCATTCATTTGTTCTAAAGCTTGATAGGTGTCTTGATCGAGCAACAATTCATCTAAATCAACTTCGTGGTTGTTATTAAGTAGGATTAAGAACTGATTTGTTTCCTCTTTGGTTAGGGTTTTAAATTCGGGATTTTGAGGAAAGAGAAAAATATTATCAATCGCTGTAACCTCTTTTTCTCTTACTTCCACTTCTTTTTGCCAAGAATGATAACCCTGTTTTTTAACTAAAACTTGATATTTTTTAGGTATCAGATTTTCAATCAAAGCAGAACTAAAGAAAAAATTAGTTGTTTTTTTGGGTTTTGAATCTAAAAAAATCTCTGCTTGTCTTGGTAAAACTCTTAAAAACAAACCTCCTGTTTGAGTTATTTTTATTCTGCCTTCTGAAGGATTTAAATCTATACGATATCCTTGCGAAGAAAGGATTATTAAGGGAGCAGCAATTAAGAATAAAGTAAAGCAGATAAATAATAAGATTGTTCTAAAATTTTTATTCATAATGTTTGAACTACATACTTGATAAAGTTTACAATTTTAGTTAAAATTAAACAAGCTCAAAGCTAAAAATATATGTTTATTACAAAAATTGGAATTGACCTTGGAACTTGCAATTCTTTAGTTTTTCTGCCTGGAAAAGGAGTGGTTTTGCGAGAACCATCAGTGGTTGCAGTTGATTTACAAGATAATAAAATTTTGGCAGTAGGGCAGAAGGCTAAAGATATGCTGGGAAGAACTCCAGATACAATTAGGGTTTATAGACCATTAAAAGATGGAGTGATTGCAGACTATAGAGTAACTCAGGCAATGTTGAGATATTTTATAGATAAAGTTTCAGGTGTTTTTCGGGTAATTAGACCTGAATTATTAATTGGTGTCCCAGCTTGCTCTACTTCTACTGAGAAAAGAGCAGTAATTGAGGCTGGAATTGCAGCTGGAGCCAAAGCAGTTTATTTGGCTAAAGAGCCAATTTTAGCTGCCATTGGAGCTGATGTTCCAATTAATTCTTGTTCAGGAAACATGATTGTTGATATTGGTGGCGGAACAGCTGAGGTGGCTGTGATTTCTTTGGGTGGAATAGTAACTTGTCGCTCAGCAAGAGTGGCTGGAGATAAAATAGATACAGCAATCTCTGATTATGTTAAAAGAAAACACAATTTAGCAATAGGGGGGCGGACAGCTGAAATAATTAAAATAGAAATTGGTTCAGCTATTCCCGAAAAAGAGGCAAGGCAAATACAAATCAAGGGAAGAGATCTTATTTTAGGTTTGCCTCGTACAATTCGTGTTTCTTCTAATGAGATTTGTGAAGCAATTTCAGACACCTTAGAAGAAATCATTCAGGTAGTTAAATCAGTTTTAAGAGAAACTCCTCCTGAATTGTCTGCTGATATAATGGATAAGGGTATGGTTCTTACTGGGGGCGGCTCTTTATTAAGAAATCTTCCTGAACTTATTGCTCAATCTACTGGTGTTCCTTGTATTCTGGCTGAAGAGGCTTTGTATTGTGTGGCAAAAGGCACGGGGGTGATCTTAGAGAACTTGGATTTATATAAGAAAAGTGTAATGTCTAAAAAATAATGAAGATAATTGGTCATGAAAAACAAATAGAATTTCTGAGGCAAAGTGCGAAATTGAATAAATTGTCTCATGCTTATTTGTTTTCTGGCCAAGATAAATTAGGTAAAAAAACAATTGCTTTTGAGTGGGCTTGTTTGATTACTGGTCAGCCCTTTAAAAAACAAAACCCTGGTTTTATTTTAATTGAACCCAAAGACAAAACCATTCAAATCTCTCAGATAAGAGATTTAATCTGGAACCTTTCTTTAAAATCTTCTTTTATATCTCCTAAGATAGCTATTATAGATAAAGCTCATTTAATGGGAATTGATGCTCAGCACGCTTTATTAAAAACCCTGGAAGAGCCAAAAGGGGATTCAGTCATAATTTTAATTACTGAAAAACCCGAGCTTTTATTTCCCACTATTCGCTCAAGGTGTGAGGTGATAAAGTTTTATCCAATCGAAAAAGATAAAATTAAAAAATATTTAAAGAAACAAGAATTTTCCCAGAAGGAGATTGAAGAAATTGCTGAGTTTAGCCGAGGAAGACCAGGACAGGCTATTGAATTTGTTCTGAATCCAGAAAAACTGGAAAAACAAAGAAAGATTGTAAAAGGATTTAAAACAATTCTAACCTCCTCTTTAGTTCAACGATTTCAATTGGCAAAAGAATTGTCTCAACAAGATAATTTAAAAGAGACCCTGGAGATTTGGCTTAATTTTTTAAGAAACTATTTAATAGAACAAATTAAATCAGGAAATAATTTAGAATATATTAATAAAACAAAAAGCAATCTTAATCTTTTACAAAAAATAAATTTCTTAATTTCAAGCACCAATATTAATACTAAGTTAGCATTAGAGACACTATTGATTAATGTTTAAATATGTATCAAGAAATTATTGATAAAATTAAACCCGAGCTTGACAAGACCCTTGATTTTTTAGAAAAGGAATTAGCTAAAATTAGAGCTAATCGAGCTTCTGTCTCTTTGGTAGAAGATATTGAAGTAGAGTGTTTTAATCAGAAATTTACATTAAAACAATTAGCTGCTATTTCAATTCCTAAGTCCAGAGAAATTGTGATTCAACCCTGGGATAAATCTTATATTGAATATATTGAAAAAGCTATCACTATATCATCTTCTGGCATAAATCCTATTGTAGATGGTGAATTAATTCGGATTTCCCTACCTCCATTAAGTGGTGAATACAGAGAAAGTTTATTAAGATTAATTTCTCAGAAAAAAGAAGAGGCAAGGCAAACAATAAGAAAGTGGAGAGGTGAGGCCTGGGAAGAGGTTCAGAAATTAACCCAAGAAGGAAAGATTAGAGAGGATGACAAGTTTCGAGCTAAAGATAGGTTGCAGGAATTAATTGATGACTATAATGAAAAAATTGAGAAACTAACTGAGAATAAAAAGAAAGAAGTATCAACATGATTTCTATTCTAATTGTATTTTTTACCTTAATTGCTTTAGCCATAATTCATGAGTTTGGCCATTTTATCATTGCCAAGAAATTTGGTGTTCCGGTTGAGGAATTTGGCATAGGTTATCCTCCTCGGATTTTTGGGAAAAAGATGGGACAAACCCTTTATTCATTAAATCTTTTGCCTTTTGGGGCTTTTGTTAAGATTTATGGAGAAAAAGAGAGTTTAGAAGATTCAAATAGTTTTCAGGGAAAACCCATTGAACAAAGAGCATTAATTACTTTAGGCGGAGTGTTGTCTTTCTGGATTGTGGGAATTATTTTGTTAAGCATTATTTTCGCAACAGGAGCGCCAACAGTTATTTCAGACACAGTTGAAGCTGAAGATGCTCGGATTCAGGTTGTTTCTGTGGCTAATGGTTCTCCGGCCGAAGATGCTGGAATAAAGATGGGGGATACCATAAAAGAATTTTCAATTTTCAATTTGCAATTTTCAATTACAAAAATTAAACAGATTCAGGAGTTGACCGAACAATATGGTGGAGAGAAGGTTAATTTAACAATTGAAAGGGGAAAAGAAAGCTTTAAGGTTGATATTATTCCTAGAGCTGAGGCTCCAGAAGGAGAGGGGGCAATGGGCATTGCTTTGGTCAGAACAGTTACCAAGGCATATCCATTTTATTTAGCTCCCTTAAAAGGGACTAAAGCTTGCATTGATTTAACTTATCAAATTGTGCATAGTTTAGGTCGTATTTTCGGAAACTTATTTCAGGGAAAAGGATTACCACTTGGGGTAGAATTAGTCGGTCCAGTAGGAGTTGGTTCTTTAATGAATCAAGCAATTCAAACCGGGCCTATTTATTATCTTCAGTTTGTAGCTATTATTGCTATTCATTTGGCGGTTTTTAATCTTTTACCAATTCCAGCTGTAGATGGAGGAAAATTATTATTTTTAGGTATTGAAAAAATTAAGGGTTCTCCAATCAACGTTAAAACAGAGGGGGGAATTAATGCTTTTTTCTTTATTTTATTAATAATTATAATGTTTTTTGTAACCGTTAAAGATATAATCAGGATTTTTTAATTATGAAACAATCTAAACTTTTTTCTAGAACTAAAAAACAAGTAGCCAAAGATATTCAATCCATTTCTCATAAATTTTTAATAAAAGCTGATTTTATTTCTCAGGTTTCTTCTGGCATTTATAATTTTTTGCCCTTAGGTTGGAAGGTTTATAAGAAAATTGAAAGTATTATCAGGGAAGAAATGCAAGGATTGGGAGCGGAAGAAATATTCATGTGTTCTTTAATACCTCAAAGATTATGGGTTGAGACCAAGAGGTGGACTGAGATTGACCCTCCTTTGTTTAAGGTAAAAGATCGTCATAAAAAAATGTTTGGTTTGGGTCCTACTCATGAGGAAATAATTACTGATTTAATAAGAAAGAGAGTGAAATCTTATAAAGATTTGCCTTTTTCTGTTTTTCAAATCCAAAACAAATTTCGTAATGAAATGAGACCCACTGGTGGGCTTTTAAGAACCAGAGAATTTATTATGAAAGATCTTTATAGTTTTCATTCCTCAGAAAAAGACCTTAAAAGATTTTATGAAAAAGTTAAAAAAGCATATTTTAGAATATTTAAAAGGTGTGGTTTAAAATCAATTTGTGTTGAGGCTGATCCAGGAACTATTGGAGGCAAGTCTTCCCACGAATTTATGGTTGTTTCTAAGGATGGAGAAGATAAAATTGTCATTTGTTCCAAATGTAACTTTGGTTCTAACATTGAAAAAGCAGGAAAAATTAAGAAATGTCCTAAGTGCGGATCAATTTTAAAAATCCAAAAAGTAATTGAGGTTGGTCATATTTTTGCTTTAGGAACAAAATACAGTGAAGCCATGGGAGCCAATTTTACAGATAAATCAGGTTCTTCTCATCCAATAATTATGGGTTGCTATGGAATCGGTCTTCCAAGGCTGCTTTCAGTCATAGTTGAGGTTAATCATGATCAAGAGGGAATTGTTTGGCCCAAAAGCGTAGCTCCTTTTGATGTTCATCTTGTTGTCCTAGAGAACAGTAATCAAGTTAAAAAGGTTTCGGAAAAGATATATAAAGATTTACAAAAAAGCAATATTAAAGTATTGTATGATGATAGAGAAGAAAAAACAGCTGGTCAAAAACTTATTGATACTGATTTAATTGGAATTCCTTGGAGAATAGTAGTTTCAGAAAGAAGTTTAAGTAAAAATTGTGTAGAAGTTAAAAAAAGAGATAAGAAAAAAGTAAGCTTAATTTGTCTTTCTAAAGTAAAAAATCTTAAGTTTTAATTATGATGTTTAATGAAGTTTTAGAAAAAGTTAGAAATTTGTTTTTTCATGATATTGCGATTGATTTGGGAACAACCAATTCTTTGGTTTATGTTCGAGGCAGGGGGATTGTAATGCAAGAACCTTCAGTAGTAGCAGTTAATCAAAAAACAGGTCAGATTTTAGCAATTGGAGAAGAAGCTAAAAAAATGGTTGGTAAAACTCCATCTCATATTGTAGCCACCAGACCCTTAATCTCTGGCGTAATTTCTGATTTTGATGTTACAGAACAAATGCTTCGTTATTTTATTGAAAGGGCTCGAACAAAACAATTTATTTTAAATCCAAGACCAAGGGTAATTGTTGGAATTCCATCTGGTGTAACCGAAGTAGAGAAAAAAGCAGTTTCTGATGCGACTAAAAATGCTGGAGCTAGAGAAGTTTTCTTGATTGAAGAGCCAATGGCTTCGGCAATTGGGGCTCGACTTCCGGTTCAGGAAGCAGGAGGAATTTTTATAGTTGATATTGGCGGAGGTACAACTGAAGTAGCTGTTATTTCTTTGGGAGGGTTGGTTTTGTCAAAAAGCTTAAGAGTAGCTGGAGATAGATTAGACCAAGATATAATTCAATTTGCTGAACAAGAATATAAATTATTAATCGGACCGCGTACAGCTGAAACAATTAAAATTGGAATTGGTTCTGCTTTTCCTTTAAAAGAAAAAAAAGAAATGCCAATGCGGGGCAGAAACCTGGTCACCGGTCTTCCGGAAGAGATTTTAGTTTCGGATGAAGAAATCAGAAGAGCTTTAGAAAAATCAGTAAAACAAATTATTTCTGAAATAAGAAGCGCTATTGAAGAAACGCCACCAGAATTATTAGCCGATATAATGGGTTCTGGTATTCATTTGGCTGGAGGGGGTTCTCTTTTGCGTGGATTAGATGTTTTAATTCAAAGAGAAACTAAAATTCCAACTAAAAGGGTTGAAGACCCAATGACTGCTGTGGTCAGAGGGGCGGGTATGGTTTTGGAAGAACTTGATGAATTGCGGGATGTTCTGGTGGAAACAGAGTATTTAGAACCACCTAGATAGATTACTTAAAGAGCTAAAGATCTTTTCGACAGAGTTTCTATAATATAAATAAAATAATAAATGTAAAACTCTGTACATGATTAGTAAAAAAGAGGTAAAACATATCGCTAAGCTTGCAAGGCTTGGTTTGTCAGAGAAAGAAATGGAAAAAATGGAGAAAGAGCTTTCTTCGATTTTAGAATATTTTGAAAAATTAAAAGAAGTAGATGTTTCTCAAGTAGAACCCACTTTTCATTCAGTTCCAATTGAAAATGTAATGAGAGAAGATGAAATAAACGCAAAGCGCAAAGAGCAAAGCGCAAAATTATTATATTTAGCGCCAGAGACTAAAGATGGTTATTTAAAAGTTAAATCAATTTTTAAAGATGGATCTAACTGAATTAACAATTAGTCAGGCTCATAAAGGTTTGTTAAAAAAAGAATTTTCTGCTTTAGATCTTTGCAAAGCCTATTTAGACAGAATAAAGAACAGGAATAAAGAGATTTTTGCTTATTTAACAGTGAGTGAAAAGCTGGCTCTATCTCAGGCTCAAAAAGTGGATGAAATGATTGCTAAGGGAGAAGAGATTCCATTACTTGCTGGAATCCCAGTGGCTGTTAAAGATCTTTTAATGGTTAAAGATCTTAAATGTACTGCTGGTTCTAAAATATTAGAGAATTATATTGCTCCTTATGATGCTACGGTTATTAAGAAGCTTAAAGCCCAGGGAGCAGTGATATTGGGAAAGACTAATATGGATGAATTTGCCATGGGTGCTTCGGGAGAACGTTCTGCTTTCGGTCCCACTAAAAACCCTTATGATTTAACAAGAGTGCCTGGTGGATCTTCCTCTGGATCAGCTGCAGCAGTTGCTGATAATATGGCTTGTTATGCGCTTGGCACTGATACAGGGGGTTCTATTCGTCAACCCTCTTCTTTTTGCGGGACAGTTGGTATTAAACCAACATATGGGGCAGTGTCTCGTTATGGGCTTATGGCAATGTGCTGTTCTTTAGACCATGTTGGGGCTATAACTAAGACGGTTGAAGATGCTAAAATTGTCTTTGATAGCATTAAGGGAAAAGATCCTTTAGACTCTACTAGTGTTGAGCCAATATCAAATGCCAAAACTGAAATGCCAAGAATTAATGAATTAAAGATTGGTATTCCTAAAGAATATTTTATTGAGGGAATTGATCCTGAAGTGGAGAGATTGGTAAAACAAGCCGTTAAAAAGTATGAACAAATGGGAGCTAAGGTTGAAGAAATAAGTTTGCCTCATACAGAATACGCAATAGCAACTTATTATATTATTGTGCCCAGCGAGATTTCAGCTAATATGGCAAGATATGATGGCATAAAATATGGATATTCAACAATGAAAAGCACAAAGCATAAGTCACAAGATTTATTGGATGTTTATTTAAAGAGTAGGGCAGAGGGTTTTGGTGAAGAGGTAAGGAGAAGAATAATTATTGGAACATATGCTCTGTCATCAGGCTATTATGATGCCTATTATTTAAAAGCTCAAAAAGTGCGTACTTTAATCAAAAAAGATTTTGAAAAAGCTTTTGAAAAGGTTGATATAATTTTAGCTCCCACTACTCCAACACCAGCTTTTAAAATAGGAGAAAATGTTTCTGATCCTTTGACAATGTATCTTTGCGATGTTTTTACTGCTCCATTAGATTTGGCTGGATTACCAGGTATTTCTATTCCTTGTGGTAAAATTAATAATCTACCTGTTGGACTTCAGGTTATTGGAAATTATTTTGAAGAAGATAAAGTATTTCAAGTAGCTCAAATTTTTGAAGAAAATAAATAATTTTTAATCGTATGAGTATTTCTGATGTTATTTCATATTTAGTCTCGCCATCTCTTCAAGAAAAACTCTTGCCAATCAGGATTATATTTATATTTTTTGGGGTAGTTTTTTTGGGTGGAGCTATTTGGTTTTTCTTTTTTACCAGCTGGTTTAAAAAGATATTTTGGCAGGATTTTATGGAAATTTTAACTTATAAACCATATTGGATTAAAAAAACTGCTAGTAAATGGTATAAAATTGCTGAAAGATTAAAAAAAGGCCAGGAAAATGAATATAAATTAGCCTTTATTCAAGCAGATAAAATGCTTGATAATAGTTTAGAGAAAATGGGTTATCAGGGTACTAGTTTAGGCCAAAGATTAGAACAAATTAAAGTAGAAACCATTTCCAATATTGAAGATGTTTGGAAAGCCCATAAAATCAAGAACAATATTGTTCATGACCCTAATTATAAATTGACTTTAGACCAAGCAGAAAAAGCTTTGAATATTTATAAAAAAGCTCTTCAAGAATTAGGGATATTTTAATTTTCGCTCACTAACGTTGACTTCTATCGAAAAATTAAATACAATATTAAATGCAAAGCGGCGTGGAGGAGTAGTACCTTGCCAGGCTCATAACCTGGAGGCCCTGGTGCAATTCCAGGCGCCGCAACATATTTTTTGGGCGGGGCGGTGTAGCTCAGTGGTAGAGCAGTGGCATCATAAGCCATGGGTCGGGGGTTCAATTCCCTTCACCGCTACTAGCTATGGGCTCGTAGTGTAGTTCGGTCAACACGTCTCCCTGTCACGGAGAAGATCGCCGGTTCAAATCCGGTCGGGCCCGC
>CAZDCT010000009.1:0-18273 GCA_964504075.1 uncultured Candidatus Saccharibacteria bacterium | reverse complement strand
TTGTGGTACATAAAATGAAGAACCAAAAAAGTAGATTACTGATAGCAACAGTAATAGTGTTGGCAATACTCACCATTCGTGGTGGTTACGTCTTTGCCGCCGGTCCTGGAAATCCAAGCAGCACCGAAACCTATGTGGCCGTAATCGGTCCAAATGTGGAAATGGCAGTGGTACAACCATTGAAGGTGGTAACGAAGTGGATGGGTACTAGTCTTGATTGGCAGGAATCCCAAACCACTCCCGTGTATCCCGGCCAAACCATCGGAGAAGGAGAATTAAACATCACTAATGTTTCTCCTATTTCCCAAGCCGTCTACCTCTATGCTCGTCCCATTCAGATAGAGGAAGATATCTGGCCAGCGTTTGAGGTTGTAACAAAAAGCAACGGTATCAGGATATGGCAGATTGTACTCCAGCCAGGGACATCAATAAACTGCAGAATTGAGGTCAAGATATCCTACGGAAGCTCTGTCTCTTCACCCTTTAAGGGAGTGGAACTAATAGTAAGGGCAGCAGCACCGTCCCCATCAGGACTTGGATAAACAGCGACTACTTTTCTATACCCAATAGGATTAATCCTGGAGGGTTTTTTTATTAATTGACTTGCTAATTTCTTCTTGGTAATATTATAAATTATGTTTAATAAACTAATTTCACAAATAATTGCCAGCGCTTTGGGAATTTTTCTGGCTGTTCATTTTGTTTCAGGTGTAAGCTTAGAAATTGTCCCTGGCCAATCAGAGATGTTTGGTGTACCAATTACTGAAACGTGGCAAATGTTTCTTGTAATTGGTTTAATTTTGGGTCTATTAAATCTTTTTGTAAAACCAATCTTGGGTTTAGTTACCCTGCCTCTAAAAATACTAACTCTTGGTTTTTTTAGCTTAATAATCAATATGGCAATGATTTGGATTGTTGATATTGTATTTTTAGAATTAGTTATTAATGGATTAACTTCCCTTTTCTGGACAACAATGATTGTCTGGAGTGTAAATTTATTTATGAAAACTTATCAATAAAATGAAAGAATACTTACCTACAGCTCAAATAATAGTTTCTTCGCTCTTAATTATATTTATTCTTTTGCAACAAAGGGGTTCAGCTCTTGGTTCTATTTTTGGTGGTGGCGGAGGCGGTTTTTATTCTACCCGTCGTGGTCTCCAGAAAAAAATATTTTGGCTAACTTGTATTTTAGCGATTCTCTTTCTGGGTTTAGCTGTATTTAACCTGCTTGCTTAGATGCCCAAAGATTCAAAGAAAAAATCTCTGAAGAATTACCCTTCCAGAACTCAATGGAAGCAACTTTTTAAAGTTTTGAATAAAAAAGAAAAAACAACCTTTTCTGTTTTTTTAATTTTAGCTATAATTTCTTTCTCTTTCCTAACAATCAATTTCTATCTCCAACACACTAAGGTCCAGCCTGCCATTGGAGGAAGTTATTCAGAAGGATTGGTTGGACAACCAAGGTTTCTTAATCCAATCTATGCCCAAACAAATGATATTGATAGAGATTTAGTTGAACTCCTTTTTTCTGGTTTAATGAAACACACTCCAGACGGCGAACTTGTTCCTCAATTAGCCGAAGAATACCAGATTTTAGAAGATGGAAAGGTTTATGAATTTACCCTAAAAGATAATCTTGTCTGGCACGATAAAAAACCTTTTACAGTAGATGATGTAATTTTCACGATTGAGACAATTCAAAATCCTGATTTTAAAAGCCCATTAAGAATAAGTTGGTCAGGAATAAAAGTTGATAAAATTTCTGATACTACTTTGCGTTTCAGGCTACAAAAACCTTCAAGTATTTTTCTTGAATACTGTACTGTTAAAATAGTGCCTGAACATATTTGGAGCTCCATATCTCCAGAAAACTTCCAATTAAGTACTTATAATTTGAAACCAATTGGTTCTGGACCATATAAATTAGAAAGTTTAGAGCAGGACTCAGAAGGAAAAATAAAACTTTTGAATCTAGCCAGAAACCCTTTCTATTTTGAAGAAGGGCCTTATGTTTCAAAAATAACTTTTTATTTTTTTAACAATCAAGAAGATTTACTCAAAGCTTATTTAAATGGAAAAATCAAGGGTTTTGCTTTATCTTCTACTGATAATCTGCCAAAATTTAACTTGGGTCTTAAAATGTATTCTTTTTCTATGCCCAGATATTTTGCTTTGTTCTTAAATCCAGAAAACTCAAAGGCCTTGTCAGAAGATGCAATAAAAAAAGCTCTAAATTATGGTATTGACAAACAAGCAATTATACAAAAATTACTTCTTGGTTATGGAAAAATTGTCCATTCCCCTGTTATGCCCCAGATTTACGGACTCAAACAACCCTCGGAAACATATCAATTTAATCAAGAAAAAGCAAAACAGATTTTAGACGAAGCAGGGTTTAAAGAGAATGAAGACGGATACAGAATAAAATATACAAAAAAAGCAACCTCTTTTCAGTTCAAAAGCAATCTTCAATTAAAATCAAGCGGAAATGAAGTAACAGAACTTCAAAAATGTTTAGCTCAATTTCCAGACGTTTATCCTGAAGGAGATATTACTGGCTATTTTGGTTCTTTAACCAAAGCAGCTGTAATCAGATTCCAGGAAAAGTATGCTGATGAAGTGTTAGCTCCTTATAATTTAACTCAAGGAACAGGTCAGGTTAAAACAAGCACCAGAGCTAAATTAAATGAATTATGCAATACTAAAGAGGAAACCTTAGAACTTAAATTTTCTTTAGCAACAGTTGACCAACCTCTTTTAATTAACACAGCCTCTCTTTTAAAAAATCAGTTAAAAGAATTAGGTATTGAAATCAATATTGAAACCTTTGATCTTTCTACATTACAACAAGAAATTATCAAAAAAAGAGAATATGAAATGCTTTTGTTTGGAGAAGTGTTGGGTTCTATTCCAGATCCTTTCCCCTTCTGGCACTCTTCCCAGAAAAAAGATCCAGGACTTAATCTATCTCTTTATGAAAACAAAGAAGCTGATAAGTTGTTAGAAGAAATCAGAGAAAGTTTTGATAAGGAAATCACAAAAGAAAAATTAGAACAATTTCAAAACATTTTAATTCAAGATTCGCCAGCTGTGTTTCTATATAACCCAGACTATCTTTATTTAGTTTCTTCAGAAATAAAAGGTATTGGTGAAGAAATGATTACTGATCCTTCCAAGCGCTTAAGTAATATGGAAAATTGGTATATAAAAACTAAAAGAGTGCTTAGATGAATATTGAGCAAAAAATAAAAAATAGAAAACCCGATATCAGACATTTATATGATATGAAAGAAGTTATTTATGATAAAGAGTGGCTGAAAACAGCTTCTAATACTGAGCTTTATTATATGTATCGTTCAGTTAAAAAAAAGAATGGCTTAGTCTACGACATTACTGTTATTCCTCCAAGAATGCTGGGCCAAGAGTTTATAAAAACCAAAGGTCATGAACATTACCAGGGAACTTTCCAAGAATTATATATTGTGCTTAAGGGCCAAGCAATTTTTTTGGCACAGAAACAAAAAAGGGGAAAAGTCGAAGAGGATAAATCCTCTTCTCCACCCTTCGCTGACGCTCGGGAAATAGAAGATGTTTTTGCTGTTCAAGCTAAAAAAGGAGAGGTTGTAATAATTCCAGAACATTATGGCCATGTTACAATCAATCCTTCCCAAGAAATACTTGAAATGGCAAACTGGGTTGATGAAAAATGTAAGGGCGTTTATGATTTATTTGAAAAAATGCAAGGAGCCTGCTATTATTATACCCAATCTGGTTGGCTCAAAAACAAAAACTATAAACAAGTTCCTGAACTTCGTTTTGAAAAACCTTTAAAATCAATCCCAAGCAATTTAAACTTTCTAAAACATGATTAAAATTAAAAAAGCAATTATACCTGTAGCTGGATTAGGAACAAGATTTTTACCCCTTAGCAAGGTTTTACCAAAAGAACTTTTCCCTTTGGTTGATAAACCAGTCCTCCAATACATTATTGAAGAAGCTGTTGCTTCTGGTATTGAACAAATAATTTTTGTTACCAAACCAGAAAAAAAAGAAATTCTAAATTACTTTGAAAGATATTTTAATGAATCACCAGAATTGACTGAAATATTAAAAAAAAGACAAAAAGATCAAATTTTAAGCGAATTAAATCAAACTGAAAAAATCTCTGAAAAAATTTCTCTTTCTCAAGTTTTTCAAGAACAGGCCTTAGGAGATGGCCATGCTCTTTTGCAGGCAAAAGAAAAAATACAAGGAGAGCCAATAGCTGCTTTATGGGGAGACGATGTGGTTGAATCCAGAACACCCTGCCTTTTACAATTAATTAAAGTTTTTCAAGAATATCAAAGGCCAGTACTTGCTTTGTGTAGAATTCCTAAAGAAAGATTACCTTATTATGGGGTTGTTAAGGTAGAGAAAATAAAAGACAGAATATATAAGATAAAACAAATTGTTGAAAAACCCTCAATTGAACAAGCTCCGTCTGATTTAGCTATTGTTGGAAAATACATCTTAACTCCTGAGGTTTTTGAATATCTTTCAAGAGCTAAACCAGGAAAAGGAGAAGAAATATATTTATCTGAGAATCTCCAAAAAATGATAGAAGATGGAAAAGAAATTTTAGGTTGCGAATTTGAAGGAAAATGGTTAGAATGTGGAAATAAACTTAGTTGGTTAAACTCTCATCTTTATTTAACACTAAAAGATCCAAGGTTCGGGCCAAAACTCAAACAAGAGCTAAAAAAATACCTATGAAGCCAAGAGGCAAGCCCATTAATAAGTGGAGCCCTGAGATTGCTTATGCGGTTGGATTAATTACTACTGATGGCTCTCTTTCTAAGAACGGGAGATGTATAATAATGAGTTCATCGGATATTTCACAATTAAAAACGTTCAAAAAATGCCTGAATTTATCTAATAAAATTTCTAAAATAAAGAATAATGGTTGGGCTAAAAAACCTGCATATAAAGTCCAATTTGGAAATATTATCTTTTATAAATGGTTGTTAAATATTGGATTAATGCCAAATAAATCCAAAAAGATTGGGGCCTTGAAAATTCCAAATAAATATTTCTTTGATTTTTTGCGAGGCCATTTAGATGGAGACGGATGTATTCGTAAATTTCAAGATCCAGTTTATCCAAACAGCCAAAGGCTCTATATTGTTTTTCACTCAGGAAGACTTATTCATTTAAAATGGTTACAACAAAAAATAAATTCTTTATTAAATATTCGCGGGTTTATAGAACATACAACTAGAGAATTTCGTTTAACTTTCGCTAAGCGAGAATCTCTTAAATTGTTACCAAAAATTTATCCAAATCCAAAAGTACCCTATCTTAAAAGAAAATATAAAATTATTAAAAACTTCTTAAAGAAATAAGCCGGGGTGATGAAACTGGAAAACATACGCGGCTCAGAACTGCGTGCCTTCACGGGCTTGTGGGTTCGAATCCCACCCTCGGCACTATGAAAAAACAAAAAAATCTCAAAATAATTCCTTTGGGCGGTTTGGGTGAGGTTGGCCGTAACATGACTCTTTTTGAATATGAAAATAAAATCTTAATTGTTGATGTTGGCTTTAAGTTACCTGGGGAAAATCTGCCTGGAATTGATTGTGTTATTCCTAATATCTCTTATTTAAAAGGAAAAGAGAAAAACATTGTAGGAATTGTCTTTACTCATGGCCATTATGATCATATTGGAGCTGTTCCTTATATTATTAACAAGATTTGGAGACCAGATTTATCTATCTACGCCTCTGCTTTGACTAAAGGAATTATCTTAAAAAGACAAGTTGATTTTCCTAAATCACCAAAATTAAAAATTACTGAAGTCAAAAATGGTTCAAAAATTAAACTAGGACCATTTGGCGTTGAGTTCTTTAGTCAAAATCATAATATTCCTGACAACTTAGGATTAATCATTAATACTCCAGTAGGTAACATTGTTCATACCTCTGACTTTAAGTTTGATCCTCATCCTGTAAACGATAAACCAACTGATTTTCAGAAATTAAGAAGTATTGCCGGGAAGGGAGTTTTGCTTTTAATGTCAGACTCTACTGGGGCTGAACAAGAAGGTCATTCTTTTTCTGAAAAAGAAATATTCCAAAACTTAGAAAAGATCTTTCAGCAATCTAAAGGCAGAATTATTGCTGCCACCTTCTCTTCTCTCATGAACCGAATACAACAAATGATCACTCTTTCAGAAAAATACAACAGAAAAGTAATTATTGAAGGCTACTCAATGAAAACCAATGTTCAGATTTCAAAACGTTTACAATATCTCAAAATAAAAAAAGGAACCATGATTAAGAAAAAAGAGATGAAAGATTTTCCTGATTCAAGAATCACTGTTCTATGTACTGGAGCTCAGGGAGAATCTTCAGCTGCCCTGATGCGAATTATTAATAAAGAGCACAAAGCTATTAGGCTGAAAAAAGGAGATTCTGTTGTTCTTTCTTCCTCAGTCATCCCGGGCAATGAAAGATCTGTTCAATTTCTAAAAGATAATATCTTAAGGCAAAAAGCTCAGGTTTTTCATTACAAGATGATGGACATTCATGCCGGAGGCCATGCTCAAATAGAGGAGTTAGAAGAGATGATAGAAATAATGAGGCCTAAGTTCTTTTTCCCCATTCATGGCCAATACTCAATGTTAGTCTCTCATGCTCAATTAGCCCAAAGAGCTGGTTTGCCAGAAACAAGAATTGTTATTCCTGAAAATGGGCAAATTGTTAATCTAAACTCAGCAAATATTTCCATTGATAAAAAAACAGTGCCTTCCAACTATATTATGGTTGATGGTTTGGGAATTGGTGACGTTGGAGAAATAGTTCTTAGAGATAGAAAAATGTTAGCCGAGGATGGAATGTTTGTTATCGTAGCTGTAATTGACAGAAAAACCGGCCGAGTAAAAGGCTCTCCTGATATTATCTCCAGAGGTTTTGTCTATTTAAGAGAATCAAAAAACTTGCTCAAAGAAACTAGAAGAAAAGTGGTTGATATTGTTAACAAAGCAACTGGCTCAGGAGGAGCAGTTAACTTAAGTTATGTTAAAGACCAAATTAGAAACAAAATTGGTGAATTTCTCTTTTCAAGAACCCAAAGAAGACCAATGGTGCTTCCAGTTATTATTGAAGTCTAAAAAACAAAATATTACAATAAATCAATGAGAGTTTTTAGCGGTATTCAACCAACTGGTCAATTACATATTGGAAACTACTTAGGAGCCATTCAACAGTGGCTTAAACTCCAAGAAAAAGAGGAATGTATTTTTTGTATTGTTGATCTTCATGCCATTACTATTCCCTATAATTTCAAAGGGTTTCAAGATATTGTTTTAAAAAAAGCAATTGAATACTTGGCCTGCGGAATTGATCCTGAAAAATCAATTATCTTTGTTCAATCAGACGTTAGAGAACACACTGAACTTGCCTGGCTCCTGGGCACGATTTGCCCAATTGGAGACCTAAATCGGATGACTCAATTTAAAGATAAATCAAAAAGATTTAAAAATAATGTTAATGCTGGTTTATTTAATTATCCTGTTCTTATGGCAGCTGACATTTTACTTTATCAAACAGATTTGGTGCCAGTTGGAAAAGACCAGGGACAGCATGTTGAATTAACTCGCTCTATTGCTAGAAAATTCAATAAAAAGTTTGGTAAAAGTTTTAAAATACCAAAGCTTCTTCTTCCTGAAATGGGAGCTAAAATTATGTCTTTACAAGAACCAAAGAAAAAAATGTCAAAGTCTATCCCCTCCTCCTGTTTATTTTTGTTAGATGAACCAAAAGTTATTCAAGAAAAAATCATGAAAGCTACTACTGATAGCGGGAAAAGAATTATCTACAATCCAAAAAGAAAACCTGGCATTTCTAATCTATTAACCATTTATTCTTTGTTCTCCGGAAAACCTATTAAGGAATTGGAAAAAAAGTTTAAAGATAAAAACTACTCTGAGTTCAAAAAGAGTCTGGCTAAGGTTTTAATAAAATCTTTAGAGCCAATTCGCCGAAAAAGAAAAGAGCTTCTCAATAGAGAAGTCTATGTTAAAGAAATTTTGAAAAAAGGCGCTAAAAGAGCTCAGGTTTTAGCTTCTTCTACCATAAAACAAGTTAAAAACAATATGGGATTAAGTTAATCAATTTAGTCTAGATGTCCATTTCAGGGAACTTGGTTCTTTTTTTTTCTAAAAATGTGTTGGGTTATTTAATTGGTCTTAAAGTATTTCAATAAAAATTCAGCTAATAATTCACCGCCTAATTCTTCTGGTTTGTGTTCAATAAAATATTCTGCCTCTACTCTGCTCGGCGTTACAGTAACTCCTTTACCAAATTGAAGCATTTCTGCATCATTATAATTATTGCCAGTTGTCATAATTTGCTTTGGCTCAATGTTTAGATATTTAGCCAAATTAACAATTCCCTTTCCTTTGTTCATTCTCTTATTACCAATATCATAACCTTCATTAGTCCAGAGACAATATAGGTTATTCTCCGAATCTATTTCTTTGACTAGGTTTGGAATTTTCTCCATTTGATCACAATGAACTGTCAAAATAAACATTTTAGGCTCAAAGCCTCTTATTTTTTTGTCCTGCTTCATCATTTGTTTAATTCTTTCCCTTATATCTCTTAGTTTATGAAAATAATCCTCTGGATAACTTGGGTGAGTAATCTTGGCTTCAAGCCAAGTTATATTTCCATTTTCAGCTTGAAGGGAAACCTGATTATCAAAGATTTCATTAACTAAACTTTTAAGATAAAGGATATTTCTTCCAGAAGAAAAATTTAATCGGATATATTGTTTAAGCTCTTTTAGGTTTTCTATAAATTTTCTTGAGAGCTGTTTAGATTTCATATACAGCTCAGTGCCATCTATGTTTTCTCTCAATTCAGTACCTGTGGGAATAATAACGCCGTCAATATCAAAACTAATGGCCCTTATCGCTTCTAATTCTTTTTTGGTTATTTGTTTTATATTTTTCATATTTTTTAAAATTGACTTATCAATTTTCTTATTATAACATAAAATCATGAGTTTTTCAGTCGGCATTGTAGGATTACCAAATGTGGGTAAATCTACTCTTTTTAAAGCTCTAACTAAAAAAGAGGTTGCTATTTCTCCTCGGCCTTTTACCACCATCAATCCCAATATTGGAATAGTCCGAGTTCCTGACCAAAGATTAACAGCTGTAGCTGAAGTTATTAAACCTCAAAAAATTACTCCAACCACCATTGAATTTGTTGATATTGCGGGCTTGATTAAAGGAGCTCATAAAGGAGAAGGTTTGGGAAATCAATTCCTGTCTTATATCAGGAACTGTGATGCAATTTTAGAAGTAGTAAGAATTTTTGATAATCCAAAAGTAGAAAATGTCTTGGGAGAAATTAATCCAGAAAAAGAGGTTGGGGTTGTAAACTTAGAACTTTTAATGAAGGACTTAGAAGCTCTTAATAGCTTAATTCCTAAATTAGAGAAAAAGGAAGAGAAAAAAGATTTAAAAAGAATTGAGATTTTAAAAAAGATAAAAAACACTGTTTCTGAAGGCAAGCTTATTTCAGAACTTGAATTAAATGACAAAGAAAAAAAAGAAGTCAAAGATTATCAATTTCTAACAACAAAGCCAATTATTTATCTTTTTAATACTAATTATAAAGTTTCTTTAAATTCTCAAATTCTGCATTTAGAATTAAATCTAAAAGATGAACAAGAAATTGCTGAGCTTTCTGAACATGAAAAACAAGAATTAGAAATGGACTCCCATCTTGACCAAATTATCACCTCTTGCTACAATACTCTCGATTTAATTACTTTCTTTACTATAAAGGGAGGGAAAGAAACAAGGGCTTGGACAGTAAAACAAAACTCAAACATAAAAACAGCGGCAGGGGTTGTTCACTCTGATTTTGAGAAAAAATTTATTAGGGCTGAAGTAATTTCTTGGCAAAAACTTGTTGATGCTAATTCTTGGGCTGAAGCACGAAGTAAGGGATGGATTCAAACAGCAGGAAAAGATTACATAGTCCAAGACGGAGACGTTATAGAATTTAAGATTTAAAAATCAATGAAATATTACGAATTAGCTTGCTTAATATCACCAAATTTATCAGAACAAGAACTGAACTCTTTTTCTGAAAAAATAAACTCTCTAGTCAAAGAAAAGGGAGCGATTTTAGACAAAATATTACCTGAGAAGAAAATAGCTTTAGGTTCTCCGATTGAAAAAAACACTTCAGCTTTTTTCAAGATTTTAACTTTTAATCTAAAGCCAGAAAAATTGAATGATTTAGAAAAAAAACTTAAGGATAATAAAGAAATCCTGCGTTATTCTATTTTAAACATAAAAGAACCATCAAAAATCTTTCGACACCCAGTAAAACCTAAAAAATTAGTTTCGGAACCAACAAAAATTCAGGATTCAAAAGCAAAGGTCGAACTAAAAGATATTGATAAAAAACTCAAAGAAATTTTAGAAGAATAAAATGTTTTTAAATAAAGTATTTGTTTTAGGTAACCTTGTTGCTGATCCTGATGTAAGGTCTTTGCCAAGCGGCCAATCAGTAGTTAATTTTAGAATAGCTACTAATAGGGTCTTTTATGATAAAAATAAGGAAAAACAGGAGCAAGCAGAGTTTCATAATATTGTTGCTTTTGGCAGAACTGCTGAGATTATTCAGCAATATTTAAAAAAAGGTTCTTTGGTTTTAATTGAGGGAAGATTGCAAACAAGATCTTGGGAAGACAAGTCAACAGGAGCAAAGCGCTTTAAAACAGAAATTGTTACCGAAAGAATGCAAATGGGTCCCAAAAGAGCTGTTGGAACTACTTCTCCTACCCCCTCTTCTTCTGACGCAACCAAAAAACCAGAGCCGGTATCAAAAGAAGAGATTCCAATTATTGAAGAAGAAACTGAGATTGATGTTTCAGACATTCCTTTTTAAATATATGGCTTGTTATTTTTGTATCAAAAACATTAAAGAAATAGATTACAAAGAAACTCAAACTCTTAAGAGGTTTATTTCGGGTTTAGGAAAAATCAGACCCCAAAAACGGACTGGTCTTTGTTCTAAACATCAGAGACAATTGGCTAAAGCAGTTAAAAGAGCTCGGCACTTAGGATTGTTATCTACCACCTCAAAATAATACAAAAACTGCTTTGTGAGCAGTTTTTTATTATTCACTATTCACTCTTCGCTGTTCGCTGCAATTATTGCTTTTGCAATCTCCTTTGTTATTTTCGGATTCTCTTTCAGAAACTTTTTTGAAGCTTCTACTCCCTGACCCAATTTTGTATTTTCATACTGGAACCAACTTCCTTTTCTTTCAACTACTTCGTATTTTACTCCTGTATTCAAAATATCAGCTTCTTTAGAAATTCCCTCATTATAATAAATATCAAACTCAACAACTTTAAAGGGCGCAGCTACTTTATTTTTAACAATTTTAGCTTTATGTCTTCCACCAATAATTTCATCTCCCCTCTTAATCTGAGCAATTCTCCTTAAATTAATTCTGACAGAGGCGTAAAATTTAAGAGCCAACCCACCAGGCGTTGTTTCTGGATTGCCAAAGCGGATTCCAATTTTCATCCTTGTTTGATTTAAGAAAATAACAATTGTTTTGGTTTTAGAAATAATCCCAGATAGTTTCCTCAGGGCCTGGCTCATTAAACGAGCTTGAAGCCCAATCTGAAACTCTCCCATCTCACCATCAATTTCAGCTTTTGGCACTAAAGCTGCCACTGAATCAACTATAATCACATCAACCTCGCCTGATTTAACTAAGGTTTCAACAATCTGCAATCCCTGCTCTCCAGAATCGGGCTGAGAAATCAATAATTCTTCAATGTTCACTCCAATTTTTTTAGCATAATCTGGATCTAAAGCATTCTCAGCGTCAATAAAAGCAGCTACTCCTCCTTTTTTCTGAGCTTGAGCACAGATATGAAGAGCTAATGTGCTTTTTCCGCTAGACTCAGGACCATAAATTTCAATTACCCTACCTCGAGGAATTCCTCCTACTCCCAAAGCTAAGTCTATAGAAAGAGAACCAGTAGGAATAACATCCACATCAACTGCTCTAACATCTTTTAATTTCATAATTGAACCGTCTCCAAAGCGCTGCTTAATCTGATCAATTGCTTCTTGTAAATCTTCTTTATTTGGTTTTTCTTGTTTTTTCTTCATAATATATATTATACATTTTCATCGTAGTCGTTTTCAAAGTTTGTTTGTTCTTCTCTCTCTTCTTCCACGGCTAATATCTTTCTTGGTTTTGCTCCATCAGCTGGTCCAACTATTCCCCTGCCTTCCAACATATCAAGCAATCTTGCTGCTCGCGCATAACCTATTCTTAACTTTCTCTGCAAAAATGAAGCTGAAGCTTTTTTAGCTTCAATCACTATTCTTTTAGCCTCCTCATACAAAGAATCATCTCCAAGCCCTCCAGAACCATTATAAATGCCTAAACCCGAAATATCAACAATTGTTTTGTCTAATTCAGCCTTAAGCTCTTTAGACAATTCATCTTCAGGCAGAATGTTCTCATTATTCTCTGCTATCCATTTTACCACCCTTCTTACTTCTTTTTCTGACATATAGCTACCTTGGATTCTTTTTGGTTTGACAACCTGAGCAGAAATAAACAAAAGGTCTCCCTGCCCTAAAAGCTTCTCAGCTCCTGAAACATCAAGAACTGTTCTTGAATCAATGTGAGAGGCTACCTGAAAACTAATTCTGGAAGTAATATTAGCTTTAATAAGACCTGTTAAAACCTCAACTGAAGGTCTTTGAGTAGCTAATACCAAATGAATTCCCACTGCTCTAGCTAATTGAGCCAATCTTACAATTCTGGCTTCAATCTCCCTTCCTTTGGCCATAATTAAATCAGCTAATTCATCAACAATAAAAACAATATAGGGCATTACTTCTGTTCCGTCTTTTAACATCTTTTCGTTGTAAGCAGCAATATTCCTTACTTTTTCTGCTGACAATACTTCAAACCTTCTGCCCATTTCATTAACCAGCCAATCTAAACAATTTATTGTTTTCTGAGCATCATAAATAATTGGGCACAAGATATGAGGAATTTCATTGTAAGTATTAAACTCAACTCTTTTAGGGTCAACTAAAATTAACCTTAAAAGTTCTGGCCCATTTTGATATAAAAGAGAAGAAATTAAACTATTCAAGAAAATTGTTTTTCCAGCCCCAGTGGCTCCAGCTATCAAAAGATGTGGCATCTTGGCCAAATTAGCATAAGAAGGAAAACCAGCAACATCTTTTCCTAAAGGTAAAGTTAAAGCAGGAGAATTTCTAAAAAATGGCTCTGAAATTAAATCTTTCAGCCTTACTGTAGCCCTAACTTTATTGGGAACTTCAATTCCGACCAAAGATCTGCCAGGAACTGGAGCTTCAATCCTAATTGGATGAGAAGCAAGAGCCAAAGCTAAATTGTTAGAAAGTCCAGTAATTTTAGACAACTTAATGCCCTCAGCTGGTTTAAAAGTATATTGGGTAACCGTAGGCCCAATATTTATTTCAGCCATTTCTACTGGAATACCAAAATTCTCTAAAGTTTTTTGAATAATAATGGCATTTGTTTTAATATTACCAGCGTTTGGCTTGTCATGATTTTGATCTAATAAATCCAAAGGTGGTATTTTGTATTTTGAAAATAAAGCATTCTGAGGAACTTTATCAACTTTTAGTTCTAAGCTTGACTTTTGATCTTTTATTCCAGAAACCTTTTCTGGTGCTTGGCTAACAATCTCTTTAATTTTAAACTTTGGACTTTTTGTCTTTCTCCCAAAAATACGGGTTAAAACTGTTTTCTTTTCTTTCTCTATTCCGAGTTTATCAATGGATTCTTCTCTCAATGACAATTGCCAGAAAATCAAAATACCAATAATAATCAGGGTTAAAAATATAATCATTGTAACCTCAAGACCAAAAAGGTTTAAAAGAGCAAAGGAGCTAATATAACCGATTACTCCTCCCTCTCTAACTTCAGGATTTAAACAGGCTAAAACCCCTGAAATACCTAAAATAAGAATTAAAATTGCTAAAATTAGAGGACCTAAAATTCTTTTGTATTTTGTATTAAAAAACACTATTCCTGTTAGAATCAAAAACAGAGGAATAGTGTAAATTGTATTGCCAATCAAGCTATTGCCAAGACTAATTAATTTTTCTCCAACTATGCCTGCCTTTCCTAAAAAAGCAAGGCAGACAATAATGGCAGCTGAAAACATAATTATTCCACCAATCAACTCTCTTGTTTCTCTTGGTAAATCAACATTAAAATCAGGAAGTTTTCTTGCTTTTCGAGGAGAGTTTTTGTTTTTTTTCCTTCTTTTCTTTCTAACCATTATTCTATTTTAACATGAATTAGTCTTTCTTAAAACCAGTACCTGCAGGAATTAACTTACCGATAATAACATTTTCTTTTAAGCCTCTTAACTTATCTTCTTTTCCCTCAATCGTTGCTTTAATCAATACTCTTGATGTTTCCTGGAAAGAAGCTGCTGACAAAAAACTGTCTGTTGTTAAAGCTACTTTTGAAATTCCAAGTAAGAGTGTTTTGGCTTTAGCCAATTGCTTTTTGTCTTTTTTAAGCCCATTATTGGTTTCAACAAATTTAGCATGTTCAACAACCTGACCAGGACTGAATTCAGAATCGCCTGGGTCTATTATTTTGGAACGGGAAAACATTTGGCGAATAATTACTTCAACATGTTTATCATGAATAGTGGCTCCCTGAGAAACATAAATTTTCTGTATTTCTTTAACAATATAACGTTGAACTTTTTCCCTTCCGCCCAATCTAAATAATTCTCCCAAATCAATACTTCCTTCAAAAAGCTGCTCCCCTGTTTCGATTGATTGGCCCTCAGTTACCAAAATACCAACATCAGGAGGAGCCTTGTATTCAATAATCTCGGCTTTTTTAGATTTCTGAGCATCTCTTTTCCCTTTAATTTTTATCACTCTTTCTGGGGTTATTTTCTGGACCTTTCCAGTAAGAACTGAAATGACTGCTTTTCCTTTTGGTCTTCTAGCTTCAAAAATCTCCTGCACTCGTGGCAAGCCCATGGTAATATCACCTCCAGAAGCTACTCCGCCGGTATGAAAAGTTCTCATTGTTAACTGGGTTCCTGGCTCACCAATTGCCTGAGCAGCAACAATTCCCACTGCTTGTCCTAATTTAACAACTTCATTTCTTCCTAAGTCCCAACCATAACATTTTTGACAAACCCCTCTGTCAGACTGACAAGTTATTGGAGAATACACTTTTACTGATTCAATTTTAGCTTCAACAATTTTTTCACCCTTGTCCCAATCAATAATTTCTCCTTTTTTAACAATGGTTTTGCCTTTTTTAGGCCTAATATCTTCTATCACATGCCTTCCTACAATCTTGAAAAGGAAGTCCTGTCCAAGCTCATCAGCATGTTTTCTAAAAAGCACAATTCCCTGTTTGGTTTTGCAATCCTTTTCAGTCACTATTACGTCGTGAGAAACATCAATCAATCTTCGAGTTAAATATCCTGCCGTAGAAGTTCTTAAAGCAGTATCAGCAGTTCCTTTTCTAGCTCCATGAGTAGAAATAAAATATTCCAAAACATCAAACCCCTCTTTGTAAGAACTTTTAACTGGCAATTCAATAATTTGACCGGCTGGATTAATCACCAATCCTTTCATTCCGCTCATTTGAACTGGCTGACTCCAAGACCCACGTGCCCCAGAATCAATAATATGAAATACTGAACCAACTTTTTTAAGAGTTTTTGGAACCTCTTGTTCAATCTCTGTTTTTGCTTTTTGCCAAATTTCAATAATTTTAGTTTTTCTTTCTGCTTCAGAAAGTAAGCCTTTTTTAAAGTGATTTTCAATTTGATTTACTTCTTTTTCAGCGCTTTCAATAATAAAAGGTTTCTTTTTAGGAATTGCTAAATCATTCATTCCCCAAGAAACGCCAGAAATTGCAGAATAATTAAAACCTAAATCTTTGATTTTATCCAGGGTTTCTATAACTTTCTCTTGACTGTATTCTCTAATAATCTGACCTATTAGTTTTTGCAGTTTTTTAGAATTAAAATGTTTGTCTTGGAAAGGAAAACCATCTGGCAAGCTTTGATTAAATAAAATTCTTCCCAAGCTTGTTTCAATTAATCCTTGTTTGTTATTGATTTTTACTTTAATCTTGGCCCTGAGACTAAGATATCCTGTCTCGTAAGCAAGTATTGTTTCTTCTGGGCTTGAGAAAACAGAGCCTTGACCTTTTTCTCCCTCAATAATGTCGGTAAGCCAATAACAACCCAAAACAATATCCTGGCTGGGAATAGTAATAGGAGTGCCAGTGGCTGGCTTTAAAATATTATGGGAAGAAAGCATAATTTCTTTAGCTTCTGTCTGAGCTTTTTTAGACAAAGGTAAATAAACTGCCATTTGGTCGCCGTCAAAATCAGCATTAAATGCTTTACAAACTAAAGGATGAATTTTAATTGCTTCTCCTTCGATTAAAATTGGATAAAAGGCCTGAATACCCAATCTATGTAAAGTAGGAGCTCGGTTTAGTAAAACTAATTTATCTTTAACAACTTCTTCTAAACTGGCCCAAACTTCATCGCTCTCTGTTTCAATCAACCTTGAAGCTCCTCTTACATTGTAAACCAGTTCTTTGTCTAAAAGTTTCTTAATAACAAAGGGTTTAAAAAGCTCTAAGGCCATTTTTTTAGGTAGACCCACTTGCCCTAATTTTAACTCAGGACCAACTACAATTACTGACCTGCCCGAATAATCTACTCTTTTTCCTAAAAGATTTTGTCTAAAACGTCCTCTTTTCCCTTTAAGCATATCAGCTAAAGATTTTAAGAGTCGTCTTCCTCCAGTGGTAGCTTTAGTAGTTGTACCGGTTCTCATTTCATTATCAATCAAGGCATCAACTGATTCCTGAAGCATTCTTTTTTCATTTCTTACAATAACATCGGGAGCAGCAATTTCCAGAAGATGTTTTAAACGATTATTTCTATTAATTACTCTTCTATAAAGATCGTTCAAGTCTGAAGAAGCATATCTTCCTCCGTCTAAACGAACTATTGGCCTTAAGTCAGGAGGTAAAACTGGCAAAACAGTTAAAAACATCCATTCTGGCTTTATATTAGATTTAACCATTGATTCAAAAAGTCTTAATCTCTTTAAAATATCAATTCTTGATTGAGGACTTGCTTTAGCCAAGTCTTTTTTCAATTTTGAAACTTCCTTTTTTAAATCAATCTTCTCAAAAATCTTTCTTAAAACTTCTGCTCCTGTACCAGCTTCAAAAACTTCTCCATACTTTAAAGAAAAATCCATATACTGAATCTCAGAAAGAACTTTAAGCGGTTTTAAGCTTAAAACATCTGCTCGAGCACTATCTCTTGCATCTTTTAATTCTTTTAACCTAGCATTTTCTTCTTTTTTAGTTTTAGGCTTTTCGCTTTTCATTTTTCGTTTTCTTTTGTATTCTGTTTCAATCCTTGCCAAAATCTTCTTTTTTGCCTCTTCATCAACACTAGTAACAATATAAGATACAAAATAAACCACTCTTTCTAATTGTGAACCTGAAATATTGAAAACCATTCCCATTCTTGAGGGAATGCCTCTTAAAAACCAGATGTGAGAAACAGGCACAGCTAATTCAATGTGACCCATTCTTTCTCTTCGAACCGCAGATTTTGTAACCTCTACTCCACAACGGTCACAAACTATGCTTTTATATCTAATTCCCTTATATTTACCACAATAACATTGATAGTCTTTTTCTGGCCCAAAAATCTTTTGGCAAAAAAGACCATCTTTCTCTGCTTTATGGGTTCTATAATTAATGGTTTCTGGTTTTAAGACTTCACCATGAGACCATTCTAAAATATCTTTTGGTGAAGCTAACCGAATCCTTATTGATTCTAAATCTTGTACTTTCATGTTTCGTTTTTAGATTTTCCCTTAATTTCTACATCTATGCTTAAAGATTTTAATTCATTAACCAATAAATGGAAAGAGGCGGGTAAATTGGGTGGTTTAATTTCTTCTCCTCTTAAAATTGCCTCATAAGTAGCTGCTCTGCCAGGAATATCGTCAGATTTTATAGTAAGCATTTCTTGTAAAGTATGAGCTGCTCCATATCCTTCTAAAGCCCAAACTTCCATTTCTCCAAATCTTTGACCACCAAACTGAGCCTTACCACCTAATGGCTGCTGGGTAATCAAAGAATAAGGACCTA
>CAZDCT010000008.1:15883-20631 GCA_964504075.1 uncultured Candidatus Saccharibacteria bacterium | reverse complement strand
CTTGCATCTGAAAATTATTAATAGCTGAAGCCAAAGCCGAATTTAATAATTTTAAAACTGGTTGAGCCGCTTTCTTGGTGGTAAAATTTAAAATACCTTGAGCTTTCTCAACTTTTTTACCCTTAATTAAATCAGTAACCAATCTTACTTTCCTGGGTGCTATTCTTAAATAACTTAATTTAGCTTTGACTTCCATTTATTGTCTTTATTATTTTTTAGCTCTTTTTGTCTCTAATTCTCTTTGTATCTTTCCTCCGTGTCTAGAAAATTTTGTAGTTGGAGAAAACTCACCAAGTTTATGACCAACCATGTCTTCAGCTACCTTAACTGGTATAAAGTCTTTACCATTATGAACACCAAAAGTGAAACCAACCATCTCTGGAGTAATGGTGCAAGCTCTTGACCAAGTTTTAATAACCTCTGGTGATCTTGACCCCAACTTTTTTACCTTTTTCAATAACTTCTCGTCTATATATGGACCTTTTTTTAAACTTCTTGCCATAATATTATCTTTTTCTTTGTTGTCTTCTTTTAATTATATATTTATCTGTCCATCTTCTTTTTCTTGTTTTTACTCCCAAAGCTGGTTTACCCCATTTAGTCTTAGGATGAGGCATACCAATCGGAGCTTTTCCTTCACCTCCTCCATGAGGATGGTCTCTGGGATTCATTACTGTACCTCGAGTAACAGAACGCCAACCTTTTCGTCTTCGGGTTCCTGCTTTTCCAATTTTCTCAAATCTTTTCTCAGGATGAGAAATCTGACCGATTGAAGCAAAACATTCTAAAGAAACTTTTCTTGTTTCTTTAGACGGCATTTCTAAATGACAATATTTTCCTTCCACGGCCAAAACCTTGGCTGATGTTCCCGCCCCTCTTACTAGTTTCCCTCCTCTACCAGGCATAATTTCAATATTATAAACTTGAATACCAAATGGAATATTCTTAAGTTTAATCCTATTGCCTGTTTTAATTTCCCCCTTCTCGGAACAAACTATTCTATCTCCTACTTTTATTTGATGAGGAGCTAATCTATATCTTTTTTCTCCATCTTCATATTCTAATAAAATTAAAAAGGCAGTTCTGTTGGGATCGTATTCTAAAGCCATAACTTTAGCTGGAATATTGATTTTTTTCTGTCCAAAATCAACAATTCTATAACGTCGCTTCACCCCTCCTCCCCTATGACGAACAGTAACCCGGCCCGATGACTTTGAACGACCAGCTCTTTTTTTCATACCTAAAACCAATTTTTTCTCTGGCTTTTTTTTACTCAATCCTTTCTTTCCCTGTCTTACTTTAATCAATATTTCTTTTATCTCTCTTGTTTTAAGCATTGCTTTTAAAATTAGGTAGGTAATGTTTCAATTTTCTGACCCTGTTTTATTTTAATTATAGCTTTTTTAAAACCCGGTTTAAAACCCTTGATTCTTCCCAATCTTTTTTGTTTTCTTGGAATATTAATAATGTTTACAGAAATGACATCAACCCCATAAAGAGATTCTATTGCTTTTTTAATCTCAATTTTATTGGTTCTTGGAAAAACCTTAAAAATATATTGATTTTGCTGAGCTAAATTGGTAGCTTTTTCAGTAATGTGCGGTTCTTTCAAACTTTTATAAATAATTTCTATATTTTTCTTAGGTTTGAGCTTCTTCTTGGGTTTTGGTTCAATTTTAACTTCAGGAGTTTTCTTTAGCTCTTTTGTTTTCTTTTCTTTCTTAACGGGTTTTTTCTTGTCCTTTTTCTTTTTAAAGATGTCAAATATTGACATGATATTAAGGAACTAAGTTCCTTATTTAATGAATGTTTCTTTAATTACTTTTACTGATTCTTTTGGCATTATTAAGTATTTGAAAGAAAGTAAATCCAAAGCATTCAAATCCCTGGCCTGTTTTACCTTAACTCGAACCATGTTTCTAACAGATAAAACAATATTTTTATCATTCTTGGGAATGCTTATTAAAATAGTACCCGTTTTAAAATCTTTAATATTTGCTCTTAAATCTTTAATCAATCCAGCTACTTGTTTTGTTTTGGGTTTTTCCATAACTAATTCATCTAAAACAAGCAATAGTTTGTTTTGAGCTTTAGCGCTTAAAACCATGAAAAGAGCTTTTCTTTTCATTTTTTGAGGAATCTTTTTCTTAAAAACTCTTTCTTTGGTTGGACCAAAAGTGATCCCACCACCCCTCCAAATAGGTGAACGAATAGAACCGTGACGAGCTCTTCCTGTTCCTTTCTGGCGCCATGGCTTTTTTCCTCCGCCTGAAACCTGTTTTCTATCTTTTGTGTGAGCTTTAACTGTTCTTCGATTAGCAGCTTGAGAAACTACCACCTGATGAACCAAGTCATTATTCATTTCCACCTCAAAAATCTCTTTGGGCAAAAGAGTTGTTCCAGCATCTTCTCCTTTTTGATTGTAAACTGTATATTTCATAATCTTTTAATTTCCAGCAATGTTCCCTTTCTTCCAGGTACTGCTCCTTCTACTGCTAATAAGTTGTTTTCTTTATCTATTTTTATTACTTTTAAATTCTTTACTGTTATTCTTTCTCCTCCCATTCTGCCTGGCATTTTTCTACCTTTAATTACTCTTTGAGGATACCGAGAACCAGTAGAACCCAACGTTCTGTGTTCGCGCTTAGTTCCTCGAGTAGCTGGTTGGCCAGCAAATCCCCACCTTTTCACTGCTCCCTGAAAACCCTTTCCCTTACTAATACCCGAAACCAAAACTTTATCTCCCTCTTTAAAAACAGAAACGTCAATTTCTTGACCAAGTTTAAGTTCTTTTTCTTCGCTTTTGATTTCTCGTAAATATTTAAAAGTTTTTGAACCCTGTGATTTTTTAATCTTTGTTTTTTTCTCAATTTTTTTAAAACCCATTTGAACTGCATTATAACCATCAATCTTATCTGTCTTAATTTGAGTAACCTCACAAGGTCCAGCTGAAATCAAAGTCACAGGAATTGCATTCCCTTCTTTGTCAAATATCTGACTCATACTAATTTTTTCTCCCAAAATAAACTTCATGGTTTTAATGAAAAACTGGGCTAGTGCCCAGTTTTTAAGATAGTGCACTTATTATCATTACATTTTTATCTCTATCTCCACTCCAGCCGGTAAGGTTAAACTCATTAAAGAATCAATTACCTTGGGGCTGGGACTGAAAATATCAATTAATCTTTTATGGATCCTCATCTCAAACTGTTCTCTGGAATCTTTGTGAACAAAACTAGATCTATTCACTGTATATTTATTAATTTCAGTTGGGATAGGAACCGGTCCTGAAATCCCTGCTCCATAACGCTCAGCTACTTCAACAATTTGACGAGCGCTATTATCAATTATCTTATGATCATAGGCTTTAAGCTTAATTCTTATCCTCTGAACAGTTGTCTTTTCCTCTTTCATTATTTATTTAATTATCTTGGTAACTACTCCAGCACCTACTGTTTTGCCCCCTTCTCTAATTGCAAATCTTTGTTTTTCTTCCATAGCAATGGGAGCTATTAGTTTTATGGTCAGATTAACAGTATCTCCTGGCATTACCATTTCAGTTCCTTCAGGCAAAACAACATCTCCAGTTACATCGGTCGTTCTAAAGAAAAATTGTGGTTTGTAACCCTTAAAGAAAGGGGTGTGTCTTCCTCCTTCTTCTTTGGTCAAAACATAAACCTCACCAACAAATTCAGTATGAGGATTAATTGAGCCTGGTTTAGCTAAAACCTGACCTCTTTGAATCTCTTCTTTCTTAGTACCCCTTAAAAGAACTCCAACGTTGTCTCCAGCTCTTCCTTCATCAAGAATTTTATTAAACATCTCAACGCTTACTGCTGTAGTTTTAACTGTTTCTCCCAAGCCAACCAACTCTATTTCTTCATTAGCTTTTACTACTCCCCTTTCTATTCTTCCAGTAGCAACAGTGCCTCGCCCAGCAATGCTGAAAACATCCTCAATAGCCATTAAAAATGGCTTGTCGGTTTCTCTAACTGGCTCTGGAATATGCTCATCAATAGCATCCATTAATTCTAAAATTGGCTTAATTGCTTCGTCGTCAATTGAAGTAGCTTCCAAAGCTTTTGTAGCCGAACCTCTAATAATTGGTATTTTATCTCCTGGAAAATCATATTTCTTAAGCAGTTCCCTTACTTCAGATTCAACCAAATCAATAATTTCAGGATCATCAACCATATCAGTCTTGTTTAAAAACACAACTACTGAAGGCAATCCTACCTGCCTAGCCAAAAGAATATGTTCTCTTGTCTGAGGCATTGGCCCATCAGGAGCTGATACAACCAAAACTGCACCATCCATTTGGGCTGCTCCAACAATCATGTTTTTAATATAGTCAGCGTGTCCAGGACAATCAATATGAGCGTAATGACGTTTCTCAGTTTCAAACTCAAGGTGAGAAACATTAATAGTTAATCCTCGAGCTTTTTCTTCTGGAGCAGAATCAATCTCATCAACATTTTTCTCAGAAGACCTAAGTCCCTTAAGAGCCGCTACTTTTAACAAAGCAGCTGAAAGTGATGTTTTCCCATGATCAACGTGACCAATAGTACCAATATTTACATGAGGTTTTCCCCTCACAAATTTTTCTTTTTCAGCCATAGTTTTTTAACTTTTTAGCTTATTAATTTTTTAATTAATTATTAATTTGTAATAGTATTGTATGGTTTTTTTAAAAAAATGTCAAATACTTATTTTCTTTTTCCCTCAATAATCTCCTGAGCAATATTATC
>CAZDCT010000008.1:0-15783 GCA_964504075.1 uncultured Candidatus Saccharibacteria bacterium | reverse complement strand
AGCTCTTTTAGCAGCTTCTTGAAAAGCTATTGAACCAGCAATCTTAAAAGCCATTTCTGAAGAATCAACTTCGTGAAAAGAACCGTCTTGAAGAATAGCAGCTAAGTCTACTACTGGATATCCAGCTACCACTCCTTTACTCATGGCTTCTTTAATCCCTTTTTCAACCGCTGGAATAAATTCTTTAGGAATTATTCCCCCTTTAATTTTATCAATAAACTCAAATCCTTGTCCTCTTTTCTTTGGTTCAATCTTTAAAACAACATGGCCATATTGTCCTTTACCTCCTGATTGACGAACATATTTACCTTCTGCTTCAGATTCAGTTCTAATGGTTTCTTTATAAGCTACTTGGGGCCGACCAATATTTCCCTCAACCTTAAATTCACGCCTCATTCTATCAACAATAATCTCTAAATGAAGCTCTCCCATTCCAGAAATAATTGTTTCTCCTGTTTCTTGGTCCCCTCTTACCCTGAAAGTAGGATCTTCTTCAGACAACTTCTTTAAAGCAATACTCATTTTTTCCTGATCAATTTTAGTTTTGGGTTCAATTCTAATAGAAATAACAGGTTCTGGAAAACTAATTTTTTCAAGAACAATTGGATTATTCTCATCACAAAGAGTATGACCAGTGCTTGTATTTTTTAAACCAACAGTAGCAGCAATATCTCCAGCAAAAATCTCGTCTACTTCCTCTCTTTGGCTTGAATGCATTCTTAAAATACGACCAATCCTTTCTTTTTCTTCGGTAGTTGAGTTTAACAAATAAGAACCTTTTTTAAGAGAACCAGAATAAACTCTAAAAAAAGTTAAAGTTCCGACATAAGGATCAGTTGCAATCTTAAAAGCCAAAGCAGCAAATGGTTCTTTATCATCGGGATTTCTTTCTATCTCTTGACCAGTTTTAGGATTAGTTCCTTTAACTGATGGAATATCAATTGGGCTGGGCAGATAATATACTACTCCGTCTAACATGGCTTGAACTCCAATGTTTTTTAAAGCTGAACCACAAAAAACCGGAATAAGTTTATAAGCAATAGTAGCTTTTCTTAAAGCTTTTCTTAATTCTTCAACCGAAATTTCTTTTTTCTCCAAAAACTTCTCAGTTAAAATATTATCTTCAGATGCAATTTTTTCTACTAATTTCTCTCTCCATTCTTCAGCTTTTGCTTTAAGTTCCTCTGGAATTTCTTCGGTCTTTACAATTTCACCAAGTTTTCCTTCAAATCTTAAAGCTTTCATTGTTAATAAATCAATTGTCCCGCTTAATTTATCTTCACTCCCTATGGGAAGCTGAACTGCTACTGCATTAGGAGATAGTTTCTGCCAAATTGTTCCTATACTCATTTCAAAATCAGCCCCAATTTTATCCATTTTATTAATAAAACAAATTCTGGGAACTAAAAACCTATCAGCCTGCCTCCAGACTGTTTCTGATTGGGGCTCTACCCCGGCAACACCATCAAAAACCACCACAGCTCCGTCCAAAACTCTTAAAGATCTTTGAACTTCAGCTGTAAAGTCAATATGACCTGGAGTATCAATTAAATTAATCCTGTATTTATTTTCTTTGTTTTTCTCAGCATCAAGAGGAGTCCAAAAACAAGTTGTAGCTGCAGCTGTGATAGTAATTCCCCTTTCTCTTTCCTGTTCCATCCAGTCCATTATAGCTTCCCCATGATGAACTTCTCCAATTTTATGAGAAATTCCAGTATAAAATAAAACTCTCTCGCTCATTGTGGTTTTACCAGCATCAATGTGAGCAATAATACCTATATCACGATAACGTTCAATTGGATATGTTCTTGCCATGTTTTTAAAATCTAAAATGGGCAAAGGCTCTGTTAGCCTCAGCCATTCGATGAGTATTTTCTTTCTTTTTAATTGCGGCTCCTTTATTCTCAGCAGCTTCAATCAATTCTTCAGCCAATTTCTCTCTCATTGGCCTTCCCTTTTTACCTTTAGCTGCACCAAGTATCCAACGCATGGCCAGGGCCTGCTTTCTGTCTCCTCTTACTTCTCTTGGAACCTGATAAGTAGCTCCTCCAACCCTTTTTGATTTCACCTCAACCAAAGGAGAAGCATTTTCAATTGCTTTTTCAAAAATTTCCAGAGGTTCTTTTTTGGTTTTCTTTTTGATTTCCTCAAAAGCTTGGTAAACAATTTTTCTGGCAACTGATTTCTTTCCTTTTTTCATAACCTTGTTAATAAGCTTTGCAACCAAAATGTTGTTATAAATAAGATCTGGTTCTAATTGACGCTTTTCTATTTTTTTTCTAGCCATAATTATTTACTCTTTTTAGCCCCGTATTTTGAACGGCTTGTTTTTCTGTTTTCCACTCCACCCGAATCAAGTCTACCCCGAACAATATGATATCTTACTCCAGGCAAATCTCTTACCCTTCCTCCCCTAATTAAAACCACTGAGTTTTCTTGTAAATTATGACCCTGGCCTGGAATATAAGCAGTAACCTCTTTTCCATTACTAAGGCGCACTTTTGCAACCTTTCTTAGGCCCGAATGCGGCTTTTTGGGTGTTGTGGTAAAAACCTTAAGACAAACTCCCCTTTTAAATGGAGTTGAAGCTTGTTGCGGCCGATTTTTCAAAACATTAAAATTAAAATCAAGAGCTGGTGTTTTAGCTCGTTTTTTAATCTTTTTCCTTCCTTTTCTAATTAATTGTCTTATAGTTGGCATAATTAAAGAAGTTAACAAGAATTAAAATCATTGTCAATAAATTTTATCAACCAATTACTAATGTATAAAGACTGATGGCGATATCAAATAACCAGTTAAGATAAAAAATGATAAAGAATACTAAAAGAAATGTTCTGTATTGAAGAAGAATAAATTTAATCTTAGAAAATCTTTCTGGTAATAAAGAAAAAAGAATATGAGAACCATCTAAAGGCGGAATTGGAACTAAATTAAATAGTCCCCATAAGAAATTATAAAAAACAATAATACTTAATAAGCTTGAAAAAGCACTGCTCAAAGGGAAAAAACGAATTATTAATCCAAAAAAAATAGCAACTAAAAAATTAGCAGCTGGTCCAGCTATAGATACTTTTAGTCTTCCCCATTTCTGGTCTTTAAAATTATAAGGATTGATTGGTACTGGTTTAGCCCAACCCACAATCGGCCCTTTGCCCGCAGTAATCATAAATAAAAACAAAGGAACAACAAAAGAGCCTATTGGATCTAAATGTTTTAAAGGATTCAAGCTTAAACGACCCTCATATTTAGCTGTAGGGTCACCCAAATATAAAGCAACACTGCCATGAGCAACCTCATGGATAATAATAGAAAACAATAAAATGATTAAAGTAAAAAGTCCAATAAACATAATTAGTAGTATAAACTAAAGCTCTGTTCGATAGTATAGTAATACTATATCATATTTGAAAAAAATTAGAACTTCTGTTAATATGGGTTCACTATGAAACAATGTCAAATATGCGCCAAAAAAAGAAATCTTGCTCGGCGCCTCAAAAAACTTAGAGGAAAGTACAATCCAACAATGAAAAGAAAACAAAAACCCAATCTGCAATGGGTTAAAGTTCCCATTGGAACAAAAAAACCTGTTTTTAAAGATTTTGCTGGAAAAAGAATTTTAGCTTGTACTAAATGTATTAAAACTCTTGACAAAAGGAAATAATGGGATCGGGGCATAGTGTAATTGGTTAACATGCACGCATGGGGTGCGTGCGATTCCCGGTTCAAGTCCGGGTGCCCCGACTTATTTTAAACCAATAACTGTCTCAAAAAACAGTTTTTTGTTTTCTAAAACCAAAAGCCCTGCGGCTCTTAGTTCAAATGGAAAAAGAATTCAAGTGGGTGTCCTAAGTTGCAACCCACGGGCTGCAAATCATATCAGACTCCCTTTTTAAAGTTATATTCCCAAATGTATCTAAAAACTTACAGGGCTATCTTTATTATACTAATCTATTAAAACCTCTGTCAAATTTAAGATAAAATATCTGCTAATTGTTTTATCAATGAAACAACTACTGGAGGTGGTAATAAACTAAAAGAAACAACACCCTTGTCATCAGTAATTTCCCATGGCCTTTCTTCTACTTCAACCTCATTCTTATCTTTATTCCAAACATAAACATATTCTGGCGTGATTTCATAATCATCAAAAGACTCAAGAGCAGTTTCTTTTGGAACAGAGTTCCTTAAAAGAATCTTGGGTATTCCATACAAAGAAAACGCTCTTTTAATAATTTCTTCATCCACGTTCAGTCTTTCCCTGATTCTCTCTATTCCAAGCTTATCTCCTTCTTTCCCAACCAACCTTGCTTTTCCACATTCTGGACAATCTGGATTATCACAGATTAAATAAAACTCATCTTTATCTTTATCATATTCAATCTTGCTTGTGGGAAGGGTTTTTAAATGACGTGAAGTATGACAAACAGGACAAACCCTACGCAGTTTTATCCTTTGATCAATTACGTTTTCAGGAACATCAAATAAAATGAAAATATCTGGATCGTCTCTATAGCCGACTAATTCTCTAAAGAAAAGTGAAAAAGAAACTTGGTCTAAGTTCCTTGGAAAACCATCAAGGAAAATAGCTTTTCTTTCTGATCTTTCTATTTCCCTTTTTACCAAAGTTAAAATGAGTTCGTTTGGCAATAAAGTCTTGGTGCTTCTGTTTTCCAAAGAATCTAAGATTTTATCGAATGATACCCATCCTCTATAATTTGTTTTTAAATAAGCAATTAATTGCCTTCTTAATTCTTCATCAACTAATTCTTTATCAACACCTCTTATCATGTCCCCGACTGAAAGATGGGAAACTTTATCTGAACCAATAATTTCAGCAAACATTTTAGCATAAGTGCCCTTACCAGCGCTTTTCTTTCCTAAAAGATAAGCAATAAAAGAATTGGTTTTTAAATAATCTTTAATCTTTTGAATTTCAGGCCCTGCTTTTGCTTCAAAATATTGCTTTCTTGATTCAGGATTGATTAAATCAAACTTTTTATCTAAACCTTTAATTTTGGTTTTAAAAACAGGAAATTGAATATCTTTCATTTTTTTAATGATTAATGACTTTTATTGTTTGACCATCAGAGATAATTTTGATGTTTCCCAACTCATCAGTTCTTAGAATGTTTATACCATATTCATTCAAAATCGCAAGAACTTCAGGGGCAGGATGCCCATATTTATTATTTTTACCACAAGAAACAATGGCAATTTCTGGATTAACGACTTCAATAAACTCTTTGCTAGTTGATGTCTTGCTTCCATGGTGCCCCAACTTCAAAACATTAGCCCTTAAATCAATTCCTTTTTCGATTAATTTCCTTTCTATACTTTTAGATGCGTCTCCTGTTAAAAGAAACACGTGCTCACCAAAGAATACCTTGTTAACTATTGAGGTATTGTTCAGGTTTTTAAACTCTTGCCCGGCTAAATCCTCAAAAGGATAAATAACATCCATAACAAACCCTTTACCAGAAGAGATTCTTTGACCAAATTGAGCTGTAACAACATTGCTTTGTTCAATCATTTTCTTAAATTGATCATATTCTGAATCGTCTTTTACAACATTAGTCCATAAAACATTTTGAACATCATATCTTTTTAAAACCTCAATCAACCCTGCCATATGATCATGATCAGGATGAGTTAAAACAATTAAGTCTATTGTTCTGTCGTAAAAAGGCATGTTCTCCCCCAATCTTTCTAAAACACTAATATCAGGACCTCCATCAATCAGAATCTGATGTTTTCGAGGAGTTTCAATAAAAATACTATCTCCTTGCCCGACGTCAAAGAAAATAACCTTTAAATTATTTTGAGCTAAATCAAAAACAACAATCCAGGCCAAAACATTCAAATAAGCCAAAACTATTAAAAAACCAATCTTAAGCTTCTTGCTTACACTCAGCATTTCTTAATTATAACAAATTAAAAACCACTATAAGAGTGGTTTTTAATTAAAATATTCTAGAATATTTTTACCTAGGCCGAACCCATGATCCTAAACATCTTGGTTCCACACTTAGGACAAGTGCCTTTCATAGCTCTTCTCTTAGTGCCGCCTTTTCCCTTCATAACAATCTCTTTAGGATCTTTCATTTCTCTTTTAGCTTTACATTTTACACAATAAGCTTCCATAAATATTTAAAAAATTAAAGTTTTTTGAAACCGACCTTTAGATAAAATGAATTGTATTAGATTACTTTAACTTAATTTAAGCAAAAAGTATAGTCAAGTCCTTTAGTCCAACTTTTTATTTAATTCCTTTAGCAATTTATTAATATCAATTCTGTATATTTTACAAATCTGGCCAATCTTCAACCTATCCATTTCCATTTTAGCAAAAGGACAGGTCACACAAGGAACATTATGTTTAGCTAAAATCTTCTCAGCCCTTGAACGCTCTAAAACCTCAGCTAAAGTACTATCTTTGGTAATTTTCTTCATTTATCCTGCCAACCAACCGCCATCAATAACAACAATTGAGCCGGTGATATAAGAGCTTTTGTCTGAAGCTAAAAATACAACCAAATCAGCTATTTCTTCTGGTTTTCCAACTCGACGTAAAGGAATCCTGTCTAACATCTCTTCCATTGCTTTAGAGTCCTGTTTGACCGAATCAATCATTGGAGTTTCAATCATTCCCGGAGCAATTGCATTAACTCTAATATTATAAGGGGCTAATTCCAAAGCCAAAGCCTCGGTCATTGCTGCAATACCACCTTTTGAAGCACAATAATGAACAATATTAGAAAGACCAACCCCTAATTGCCCCATGGCCACTGAAGCAATATTAACAATTACTCCTGATTTTTGCTTGACCATTTCTTTGGCAGCAGCTTGGGCGCATAAAAAATATCCTTTAAGATTAATGTTTAAAGTTCTGTCCCACTCTTCCTCAGTCAAATCAATAAATGGTTTGAACTGGCAAATTCCAGCATTATTTACTAAAACATCAACCCGGCCAAACTTTTCAATCGTTTTCTTGAATAAATTATCTACCTCTTCTTTTTTAGAAACATCACATTTAACAGCAAGGGCCTCTCCTCCTTTCTTTTCAATCTCGTCAACCACTGCCTGACAATCTTCTTGAGAAATATCAGAAACAACCACCTTGGCGCCTTTTTCAGCAAAAAGTAAAGCATCTGCTTTACCCATTCCCCTTCTGGCGCCAGTAATAACAATTACTTTGTTTTTTAAATCTTCCATATTAAGTAAGAATTAATATTTCAGGATTAATTAACAGGATTAATCCTAAAATTAAAAGTACAATCCCAGAAACTAAAGTGACCAGTTTTAGATATTTCTGAGATGCCTGAGTTATTTTTAAAGTATACACTGCAATTAAGAAAATAACAAAATCATCTATCATATAAAACAGAATATAAACCAAAAGATAAAAATAGTAGGAAGCTTTAGGCAAATTCCAGCTAGTCAAGATTTTGGTAAAAGCCAAAGGCAATCCAAAAGAACAAGCTAATTCTACCATATTAACCCCAGCTGCTACCACAACAATTCCCAATAAAGCTATTGGTAAAGGCATATCTATAGAAGAAAATTGCTGCATTTTAGTAAAAAGTTTTTGCTGGATTTTGGTAAAAATGTTTTGTTTTGCAGGATTAACCTCGCACAGTTTACAAGCTACATCTGTAAAATAATCTCTTAAAATAAAAATGGCAGACAAAATAATAATAACTGCTACCAGATTAGTAATAAGTTTTATATTAAAAGTTATTAAAAACAAATTAAACCAAGCACTAATAAATAAAAAATAAACTAAGCCAGAAATTAAAATGAAAGTTCCTCCTATTAAAATAATTCTTTTTCTACTGCCAGAAGCTATTAATACACTTAATAAAAAGCCCAAAGCTATCATTGCACAAGCATTAAATCCATCCAAAACCCCAAAAACCACAGATAAAAGCAAGGGTGAAAAATTAGAAATCTCAATTTCACCTAAAATTGGAAGTTTAATCTTTTTTAAAGAAGCTTCCATCAAATCTGTCCCACCTTCTCCTGTTTCAACAAAACATTCTTCTATACAATTTTCAATCTCTTTTCCAGTAATCTCATCTCCACCGTAACCTATTAAATATTTTTCCCTAAGAAAGGTAACTGGAATCATTCCCCACTGTTCTTCAGGAACCTGATATTGTTCGTACAAATCCTTTAACAATTCAACGCTCTCTTTATCAGCAACATTATATCTATGAATTACTAAATCATTATATTTTTCTTCCAGTTGATTTAGAAATTTTTTCTCTTTCAAACAATGAGGGCAAGTTTCGCTGTAAAAAAAGGTAATCTCAGCTTTCTCGGGCTGAGCCAAAACAAAATCAAAGCTGGTCAACAGTAAAATTAAAACAATAATGCTAAAAATAATTTTTCTCATAACTATGTTATCTTAATATATTTCCCTTTAAAAGCAAGATTATTTCCAGTCTTTATATTTCTCTTCTATTAATTTTTTCTCCTGTTCTATTCTTTGATGTTTCTTTTCTAAAGATTGAGAAATCTTTCTTTTATTTTTAACAAGATAATTATATATAGCTTCTGCCAAAGCATCACTAGCTAAAACTGAACAATGTATTTTAATCGGGGGTAATCCTTTTAAAGCTTTAATAACTTTTTTATTATCAATTTTTAATGCTTGATTCAAGGTTTTTCCTTTTGCCAAATCTGTAATTACACTGCTTGTGGCCAGAGCAGCTACACAACCAAAAGTTTCAAACTTAATATCTTTGATTATTTCTTTTTCATTCTTGTTTTTAACAACCTTGATATAAAGCTGCATTGTGTCGCCACAAACAATATTGCCCACCTTAGCAACTCCATCTGGACTCTTTATTCTTCCATAATTATGAGGATTTTTAAAGTGCTTTAAAACCTCTTTGGTATAAAATTTATTCATACTTTTTAAACGGTGAAATCTTTCTTAATTTATTAATTGCTTTAGATAAAACCTTTAAGGTTTTATCAATCTCTTTTTGAGTAGTCCATCTTCCCAGAGTTAATCTTAAGGACCCATGAGCTTGTTCAGGTTTTAAGCCAATAGCTAAAAGAACATGGCTTGGCTCTAACTTTTCTGAAGAACAAGCTGAACCGGTTGAACCTGCAATTCCCTCAAAATCAAGCTGCATTATCAAGGACTCTCCTTCAATAAAATCAAACCAGAAATTAACATTATTAGGTAATCTTTTTTTAGGATGACCATTTAAATGAGAGAATTCAATGTTTTTCAAAACCCCTTTAATTAATCTATCTCTTAATTGAGTTAATCTTTTGGCTTCTTGCTTCATTTCCTTTAGACAAATTTTACAAGCTTCTCCAAAACCAACAATATCAGCTACATTAACAGTAGAAGATCTTAATCCAAATTCATGCTTGCCTCCATGCAAAAGAGGCTCAATTTTAGTTCCTTTTCTGACAAACAAACAAGCTGCTCCCTTTGGTCCATACATTTTATGGGAAGAAGTAGTTAATAAATCTACATTCATTTTATTAACATCAATAGGCACCTTTCCAAAACTTTGGGCAGCATCAGTATGAAAATATACTCCTTTTTCTTTACAAATCTTTCCAATCTCTTGAATTGGTTCAATAGTTCCTATTTCATTATTAGCATGCATAATAGAAACCAAAATAGTATCTTTTTTAATTGCTTTTCTAACCTGTTCTGGATTAATCAAACCATATTTATCAACTTTTAATTGAGTAATCTTAAAACCCTGCTTCTCCAGCCATTTAGAAGACTCAATAATACAAGGGTGCTCAATTGAAGAAATTATGATATGGCGCCCTTTGTTTTGATTGGCAAAAGCAATTCCTTTTATAACTAAATTGTTACTTTCAGTAGCTGAACTGGTAAAAACTATTTCTTCTGGTTGAGCTTTCATTAAATCAGCAACCTGCTTTCTGCTTTTCTCTAAGGCCTGTCGGGCTTTTTGACCAAATTGATGTAAAGACATTGTATTGCCAGGATTTTCATTAAGATAAGGCAGCATTACTTTAATTACTCGAGGATCAACTGGCGTGGTGGCTGCATAATCTAAATAAATTTTGTTTTTTATCATACTTTTATTTGAATTATTTTTTAATTAAATCTGCTAGGGTCATTGAATCTAAGGCAGAATTTAAAGAGTTTTGTATTTTTCTCCAAAAGCTTTTGGTCAAACATTTTTTCTCCATTGGACAAACATATTCTCCTTTTTGACCAATGCATTTTACTAAAGGCATCTCTCCCTCTAAAACCCTAATTATTTCCCCGATCTTTATCTTGGAAGGAGTTTTAGCTAATAAATATCCTCCCCTAACCCCTTTTTTAGATTTAACAAGATTTTCTTTTTCTAATTTTGAAACAATTTTTTCCAAGTAATCAAAAGAAATGTTTTCTTTTTCAGAAATTTTCCTAAGAGAATGCGGTTGACTATCATTAAACACTTTGGCCAAGTAAACCATAGCTCTTAAACCATATTGAGATTTAGTTGAGAATTTCATAAAAACCGACTATAATAGTCGGTTTTAATATATATTTTAAAATTAATACTGTCAAATAAACAATTATAATGCACTGCTCTGCCCAGCCAAATATCCAGTAGTCCAGCAAACCTGGAGATTATAGCCCCCACTAGGACCATTTAAATCAAGAATTTCTCCTGCAAAAAATAAATTATCAATTAATTTAGATTTCATTGTTTTAGAATCTATTTCTTTTAAAGAAATACCACCTTTAGTAATAATAGCTTTTTCAAAACCAGAAAGTTTTTCTACTATCATTTCAATGTTTTTAAACATTTTCACTAATTTTTGCCTTTCTGACTTGTTAATAGTGTTTACTTTTTTATTAGGATTAATTCCAGATAACTTCACAATCAAAGGAATCATTTTCTGAGGCAATAAGTCGTTCAAAGAGTTTCTAAATAATTTATTACTATATTTCTGAAAATCTCTTTGAATTCTACTGTCTAATTTAGAAAAATCCAAACCTGGCTTCAAATCTAATGATAATTTTACTTCACCTTTCTTCAATAAATCCCCTATTTCACTGCTCATTTCTAAAATAATTGGGCCCGATAAACCAAAATGAGTAAAAAGGGCTTCGCCTAATCTCGTGTCCCTTTTCCTATTGTTCTGCAAAACAGTTATTCTGACATTTTTTAAACTCAAACCCTGAACATGCTTTATCCATTTATCTTTCATAATCAAGGAAGTTAAAGCAGGACCTAATTCTGAAATAGTGTGTCCCAATTTTTCCGCCCACAACAATCCATTGCCAGTAGAACCTGTTTGAGGATAGGTTTTTCCGCCAGTAGCTATAATATATTTATCAGCTATAATCTCTTTATCTTTTAAGATTACTTTTAATACTTTGTTCTCTTTCTTTTGAAGCTTTATAACCCTAGCGTTAGTAATTAAATTAACATTGCTTTGTTTTAAATAACGTATCAAAACATTTAAAACATCTTGGGCCCTATCGCTCTTGGGAAAAATTCTCTGACCCCTTTCTGTTTTAAGCTTTAATCCTCTTTTTTCAAAAAACTCAATAGTCTCTTTTACTCCAAACAAAGAAAAAGGAGAAAATAAAAAATCTCCTTTTTTACCAAACTCCTTTACAAATTTTCTAATATTTAATTGAGCATGAGTAATATTACATCTTCCCTTTCCGGTCAATAAAAGTTTTTCACCTAATTTCTGATTTTTTTCTAAAAGCACAACCCTGGCCCCCAACTCTCCAGCTCTGCCAGCAGCCATCATTCCAGCCGGACCACCTCCAATTACTATCACATCAAAATGATTCTCGTTCATAGATTAAAATTCTTGCTTAGTTTGTTCTTCCTCTTTTTCAATAAAAGCTCTACCGCCTTGCCATTGTCCTTGATATAAATTAGTTTTTCCTTCTACTTTAAGAAAAATCATATTAGCAATTCTAGCTCCCATTTCTATTTCAAACTCACTGCCCCCCAAATTGACCAAATGAAATCTAAAGTTTCCTTGATAACCAGGATCTACCCTAAAACCCAAAACCAAAACCCCGCTGGCAAAGAAAGTACCACGGGGTATAAAAATCCCAAAAATATCTTTGGGAACATTAATGGTTTCTATTGTCTTGGCAATATAAAATTTTCCTGGCTCTAACTTTATTTTTTTCTGCAAGCTAACGGATTTATCTTTTTCAAACTTAGCAATTAAATTATACTTCGGAGTATCTCTGGTTTCTTGATAAATAAAACCTTTGCCTTTTTCCATTTGATAGATTTCACCTATCCTTAAATCAACACCACAACCTTCGACATTAATGTTTTCTTTATCTAAACCCTTGATAAGATTATGTTCCTTAATCAACTTTAATAACTTATCTGTCCCTAAAATCATATATCAGTTTTGGTTAAATCAATGTAGCTATAAAAAAGAGCGATTACCATTCCAAGAGCTAAAATTAAAGTTTTTGTTTCCACTTTAAAAACAACAGAAAGACCAACTACTAAAATTCCTATTATAAAAAATAAACCTTTTTCGTCTATCATGATGTTACTATATCATCGAAAAGAGCTTTAGCTCTTTGAGTATTATTATTCTCTTTGACGAAGAGTCAAAATATAAGTATTATCTCCTCGAATATACATTAACGTCCAGTCACGATCTTCATCGTCCTCAAACTCTGCGCTACCTCTCAAGCGAGCAGCATCAAAAAGAGTTTTAGCTTCCTCTTTTTGCAAATCATCACGCAAATATCTTATCCCCTCTCTTAAGTCCTGCTCAAATCTTACCAAAAATCCATAAACTTTTTCTTTTTTAATCTCCATGTTGTTATTTTATCACTTTCTAATAGATTATTATAACACAAATACTCTCAAAGCAACCATTGACAAAAAAGAAAAGATATTATATAATATCTGCATGTTAATGAGTAACTTAACAATAAAAAAAGGAGGGAGAAAGTATGAACGATGAATTACGAACCCTAAGACACGATCTTCGTAGCCCATTACAAACAATCAAAAATGCAGCCTTTATGATCGAGAAAAAACCACCCTTAACGCCGCAAATGCTCCGAATGCTCCGAATGATAAGTAGCGCTGTTAATCAAGCAATGGAAATGCTTGAAGACCCACTGAGCGTTATTGAGCTTCAAGAAATACAGTTCAGCGTGTTTATTAAACAGATCTTAGAAAACATCATTGTGCCAGAAAACATAGAAATAATAGTGCGAAACAAGCACGAACAGTTTTCTTTTGACCCCATAAAAATGCGCAGAGTTATTAATAACCTTATCAAAAATGCCATAGAGGCTATGCCTGATGGCGGCAAGATTATTATCTCGAGCAAAAAACTAAAGTACAAAAAGGTTATTCAGATTGCTGATAATGGTCCAGGTATTCCACCAGAAATAATAAAGGGTCTATTTACTAAACAAGTGACTACCAAGCCAGACGGTCACGGTATAGGATTAATTTCCTGCAAAGAAATTATAGAAGCCCATAATGGCACTATAAGCGTTAAAAGCAAACCAGGAAAAACTATCTTTATGATTTCTCTCCCCTCAACCCCCCAAAACCCATCATAATTTTTTCAAAAGTGATGGGCTTTTATTTTTTAAAAAAGAAAAAAGTCCAAAGACGGACTTATAGAAAAATGGTGGGGTTGTTTTTAACGAACGGTTTTGCCATGCGTGTTAGACAACTATCATTGTTACGGTAGAACAAATTTCACTCAAACGACGAATTTTGAATGATATGGTATCTCTCAAGACTTTTATTGTGTCCGCCTTAATCTTCACTATGATGTCGTAAACTCCGTAAACCAGATATACTTCTTGCGCTTCTGGTATTTCGTTTAGAGCCTCGAGAACCCCTTTCTCTGTTCCTACTTCTACGGTTATTAGCATAAATGCTTCTTTCAATTCTATCCCAGCACTTCATTAGGTAATGTTAAGATTATCACAAACTTTAATTTTAATCAAATAAAAAACTATTTATTGATTTCTAAGATTTCAATCTCAAAGATAAGGGTGGCTCCAGGAGGAATCTTGCCTTCGGCAGCGCCAGTTTCTCCATATCCTAAATCTGCAGGAATGGTTAATCTTCTTTTATCTCCAACTTTAGCTCCTAAAAGTCCTAAATCCCAACCCTTAATCACTTGGCCTACTCCTAAAGTAAAAACAAAAGGATCTCCCCTGTCCAAACTTGAATCAAACTTGGTGCCATCTTCTAATGTGCCGGTATAATGCACTTTTAAACTATCACCATTTTGAGCCTCCTCTCCTGTGCCTTCTTCTAAAATCTCTATTGCTAGATCTTTGACTGTTTCCTCACTCCCTGTTTCTTCTATCTTCTCAGTCACCTCTTCTGGCTTAAGAATCTCGTTCAACAAATAAAAGCTTAAAATAATAGCTAATAAAACAATAATTATTGGAATAATCTTTTTCATAAATAATGTTTTTATTTTAACATAGAATCTAAAAATAAAACAAAGAGAGCTCTTTTAATCAGAGCTCTCTTAGAAATTTTTCTTTTGAAAATCTTTCTCTCTTTAAGATAAAAGATGTCTTAGAAATCTTTCTTCATTGGTTTGGCTTCATCAACCGTAAGGTTTCTTCCACCAAAATCTTTGCCATTAAACATTTCTATTGCTTTTTTGGCTTCTTCTTCAGAAGACATTTCTACAAAACCAAATCCTTTAGAACGACCAGAAATTCTGTCTATAATAACATTGGCAGAATCTACCGTTCCAGCTTGAGCAAAATAATCTTTAAGCTCTTGTTCGGTGGCTTCGTAAGAAAGACCTCCTACGTATAGTTTTTTGTTCATCTTATGTTATACTATTTTCTTATTTTTGCGACCTACTCTTCTTCTCATCTTAAAAGAGAGTTTTTGAGCACGACCATGTTGTTAAAACACGATTGTTCAAAGCATATACCAAAGCATTATTTTTGTCAACCCCCATATTAACTAATTTGTTTTTTCTGTTCATATTTTTTCCTGACAAACAATACCATATTACCAATTACACCAACCAAAAAACCTAAAGGACAGGCAAAAACTGCAATCAGAAAAAATATTACATCAAGGGCACCCATTAAATAACTTAAGACAACAATAGAGCTTGTTATAATACTCAAAGCATAAAAAGCATTATGTAAAAAAACACTGATAAAAAATCCTGAGAAAGAAATTAATATTAATTTTGAAAACTTATTCATAGTTCTCTGATTAAGTCTTAGTCTTAATATATTAGCCTCTTTTTAAGCTTGTTTTACAAGTGGGACACTTTAAGTTTGAACAAGGAATACCTCTCTGGTGAGGTGTTTTATAACCACATTTATCACAAATGCAATAACCACTTGGTCCTTTGCCGATCGCACTCTGAACTTCTCCTTTAAATCTACCCCGCCTCTGCCAGCCAAAACTTCTACCAAAGTTCGGCTTATAGAATCCTGTTTCCACCTGATGGCTCTTAATTTGAATTGCAATATATTTCAGACTTTCAATTTTTTTTATAAGTTTCTCCCTTAAACTGTTGGAAATTTTAGTAGCTTCTTCCACACTTAAGCTGCTTGATAGTTCTATTTCTAGATTAGCAGTTATAGCAGAGCCTTTTTTCTGTGTTTTTAAAGAGGAAATTTTGATGTTTTCTGTTTTGGCAATTGATTTTATTTCTTCCTCTATTTCTTCACCAGCTGAAACATCAAGAAGTGAACCAATTGCTTCTCTCCCGATTGAAAACGACTCTTTAATAATATAAATTCCCATTAATAAAGCTAAAAAAGCATCTGTATAAATC
>CAZDCT010000007.1:16490-21419 GCA_964504075.1 uncultured Candidatus Saccharibacteria bacterium | reverse complement strand
TCCCCTAGTCGGTCTCGAACCTGTGGTTTAAGGGGAAATTAAGGACTTTTTGAGGTTATTTTAGAATACCTCTCAGTCGGGACTACACGAGTTTATCATACCGACGTATTAACCTGTTTTTCTGATATCAACCTGTTTAATATTTTTTTGACATTATTTAAGCTATCAGTATCAATGATTGAAATCTCTACGGCCTCTTTACCCATTTTTTTAAAGTCGTCTTTTATCTGTTCAATAAGGGCTTTTTCGACAATGTCGCTTTTGTTAATAAAAATATATTCTGGTTTTGCTAAAAGTATACTATTATATTTCTCCAGTTCAGTTCTTACTGTTTTATAGTCTGATATGGGATCAACAGAATCAGCTGCAATAAAATGAAACAAAATTTTAGTTCTTTCAATGTGACGCAAAAATTTTGTGCCAAGGCCCTTGCCTTCAGACGCCCCTTCAATAAGTCCTGGAATATCGGCTAATGTCAAACCATAATACACACCCAAGTTGGGCTCTAAAGTTGTAAATGGATAATTAGCAACCTTGCTCTTTGCATTAGTAAGCTCGTTCAATAAGCTGGATTTTCCAACATTCGGCAGACCTATAAATCCAACATCAGCAATCAGTTTTAATTCAAGCCTTATTTTAAAAGACTCTCCCTGCTTGCCTTCTTCAAATTGCCTTGGGCTGGTATTGGTTGCTGATCTAAAAAGAAAATTTCCCTTTCCTCCGAGCCCACCCATTGCAACAAGCTCTCTCTGTCCTATTTTATTAATTTCAATATCTTTCCCAGTCTGCAGAATATGCGCTATTGTGCCCACCGGCACATATAAAATTAAATCTTCTGCGTCATGTCCGTCATTCAACTGAGATTTGCCGTTTTGCCCATCTTCTGCCTTGTTTTCTTTTTTAAAGCGAAACTGCTTCAAAGCCCCAATATCAGAAACGCCTTCGATAAAAACACTGCCGCCGTTTCCACCGTTGCCCCCTGTTGGTCCTCGGGACATTTTTATCTTACTAAAGGCCACGGAACCTTTCCCACCGTGTCCAGCTATAACAGTTATTTTTACGTCATCTATAATCATCTTGTTTAAACTATTTTATCAACAATCTCCAGTCAATCAAAAAATAATTCAATTCGGATTCACTTCACCCAAATAACCGAAATCAATCTGTTCATGACCGTTCTCCTTTCTTTTTATCTATATTACAATATTTCTTTTAATAATTCCTTTACACCGATTTTCTTTTTTGCTGAATAGGGAATAATCTGATGGACTCCGATAATATCTTTGATTGCCTTGAATTGCTCTTTGTATTCTGTCTGTTTTATCCTATCTACCTTATTTACCACAACAATAATGTCTTTTCTATAATCCTCTAAGCTATGAAGTATGTCTAAATCGTCTCTAGTCGGACCAACGCTAGCATCAATTATCAAAACTACTTTCTTCTGTTCATAATTAGAAACGAAAAAATACCAATTTACCATAGCCTTAAGGCTATTCTTTAATCTATCTGGAACCTTAGCATAACCATAACCAGGCAAATCAACAAAATACAAAGAATTATTAATCAAAAATAGGTTTATCTTCTGGGTACGCCCCGGAGAAGAACTGATCCTAGCTAAATTATTCTGATTAACCAAAGAATTGATGACGCTAGACTTCCCTACATTTGAACGACCGATAAAGGCAACCTGGGGAATGCCATTCTCAAATATACTATCACTGCCAAGCACGCCTTTTATAAATCGAGCTGATTCTATTTTCATTAGCATCCATTAATATTACTTAACTACAAACAACCAAACTATTTCTTCTTATCCTTCTTTGCTTTTTCTTTCTTTTCAACTACTCTTTCCTTCTTTTTAACTATTACCTCTTTCTTTTCCTCTTTTACTGGAACCACTGGAGTTAAAGCTTTTATAATCCTATCAAGCTTAGCATTCAACATATCAAACTGCTCTTTATGTTGATTAACAATCCTATCTTTGTCTTGAAATCTAGGTCTTTCATAACTTCTCCTTTCAGACCTGTTAGAAATCGAGCTTCCTCTGTGTTTTGAGAAACACTGACTACAGTAAACAGGCTTATCGCCAGTTGGCTTGAAAGGGACCTCGCACCTCTTACCACAATCACTACAAATTGCCTCATGCATTTGCGGCCTTTCTCTATCTCTATTACCAAATTGCCTCTTTCCATGACCTTCTCTCCTAAAGTCTCTTTCTCTAGAATCGTTACCTTTCTCGCGGTTAAATTTGTTGCCAAAGTTTTTCATAAATTTATTTTAATTATTTTTTAACCAATTCTTAATTCTTTTTATCATATTTTTATTCTACCAAAGAACAGTATAATTCCTAATTGAAATTTGGGTTTGCTTAATTTATTTTTTTTCGTTTTTGTCACTCAACAATTTTGTCAAATAAATAGAAATTATCACTATTATAAAAGTTATTAAAACAGCATATATAAATTTAATTAAAACCGTATTTTTATTAAGAGGAAAAAAGTATTCTATAAGACTTTTTATCGCGTCGTTCCAAGCTAGGGCGGCTACCAGCCCAAAAGCGGCTAAAACATAACCAGATACTCTTTGTTTAATCTCTTTTTTTATTTCTTTGCTTCCATTTTTAATTTTATCTTTAATGTTTTCCATATATTTTAGTATATCAAAAAACCACCGATTTGGCGATTTTAGGTTTTTATTTTTCTATTACTTCGTAATTGTTTTCAGCTTTAACACCAAGGTTGAGTTCAACAGCTCTTTTTATTTGAGGAAACTCCCAAAGAGGTAAATCTAATTTATTCTCAGCAGGATAACTTTTTAAAATCTTAAGGCCTTCAATATCAATAGCTATCCGGTCAGTAGAAGCCAAAATTAAATTGGGCTCTTTAACTTCTCCTGCCTCCGGACCACGGGTAACAAAACATTTTCTGGCATCCATAATAATCAAATCTGGTCTGAAAACAGTATTTATTTCAGCAATTTTTTCTTCTAAATGCGACATATGCAACATGGCTCTTTCTCTGGGACGCATTAAGCCCACGGCTAATTTAATAGCAGCGGTAAAACGAGCATAACGATGAGTTTTCAAACAAGGCAGTAAAACTATTTTATCTACCTTATCTAAAATTTCAGGAACACTAACTGATTTTAAATATTTCCCTTCAGGAATCTCTTTTTTAACCCAATTTCTTTCATCAAAAACATAAACCTTAGCTCCTAATCTATTACAAAGTTTAATAGCGCCAGTCTCTTCTAAAACCTTTCTAGTGTTTAAAGAAAATGTAGAAGATTCTCCCACAAGAATTGCTTTTGCTCCAGCCTTATAAATAAGATTAATAACAGATTCTAAAAAATCAATAGAGGTTGAAGCGGGAAAAGGATCAGCCGTATTAAAATTAGGTTTTATTAAAACCGTATCCCCTTCTCTGATAAAATTGTCCCAGCCGCCAAGCAATACAACTGCTTTTTCTATTGAAGCATCAAGATTTTCCTGATGAGCAATTTTACCAACTATAATTTTTGAACTCATTTTTTATTTTTAAATCTCTTGTACAAATTTAATATTATGCCTGTCTATAGTTTCTTCTTTGTTAAAAACAAAATCTGCTCTTAGTTTTTTACCATTTAAAACATGAGAAAGCCATAATTCATCGTCTGCCCACATTTCTTTAAATGGAATTTCTGATTCTTTAAACCATTTTGGAGCCATTTCTTCAGTCTCAATTGGTTCTCCTTCCCAGTTTTTAACTAAAAATACATGAACTTCTTGATTCCAACCTTCTTTTTTCGGGACATGAGGAAAATAAAAATTCAAAACAGCTACTTTTTCCAAATCTTTTATTTCAACTCCAATTTCCTCTTTAGTTTCTCGAACAGCAGCATCAACTACATTTTTATCTCCATTTTTCGAATCTACCTTTCCTCCAACTCCATTCCATTTTCCCATTCCAAATCCCCTCTTTTTCATAGCCAAAAGCACCTCTCTATCACCTTGATTTTCTTTAACCAATAAACACAAAGTTGCTTTTCTCATATATTTTTATTCTATCAAAAAACCGCCAATGTGGCGATTTTTGTATCTTGTATAACCAAAATAAAAAACCCACAAAAAGTGAGTTATTGGGTGGGGCCAGGTCCTACGCAAATATCTTTTAGAGCTTCTTGGGTTGCAGAGAAACATTTTTGAAAAAGGTCATAGTTAAACTCTGGATCAAAAAGAGGATCTCCATACGAAGCTGTCTTAATTCTTTTTTGAATGGACGAATTTACTGCCCTACCCTCTTCTAAGAGTGAACCCAGTATTTGGTACAAATATTTATTGATTCTCAATGTCTTCTGATTGACTTCCCCTGAATCCATTTTATAAGCAGAAGCAATGGTTATAGCAGCACGCATAAAACCCATGGATATTCTTGGATCATAATCATTGGAAACAACAATTATCTCACTCATTTTTTAACCTTCTATGTCTAAACTAATAAATTTATTATTCTTTGTCAATAAAAAAAGCCCTACCAAGGTAGGACATGGGGGAACTATTACATTAATAGTGTCAGGTTGTGCACTCCGCAGGCAAGTCGTAGGATTCCAGAAATTATGTTGAACATGATAAAAAATATTGATATTGGTGCTAATGCTGGTTTATCGCTAAATTTTATAGGCGGAAGAAAAGTAGCCACCAATGATATTAAGATAATAATCATGTTTGAAGGGAACCATAAGTTCATTGATATTAACCAAGCTGTTGTAGGATTAGCTTCATAGATACCAGGAACCTGAAGAACAAGGTTGGTACTGAGCTGGTCGAGCATTGTACCAAGAACGAGTATTGACCAAGACACTGTCCCTATTAAGTTTGACAAGGATTATTTCCTCCTTAACTAAAGATAGTTTAACAATTTTTACGAAAAAGTCAAGTCCGAGAAAAAC
>CAZDCT010000007.1:0-16390 GCA_964504075.1 uncultured Candidatus Saccharibacteria bacterium | reverse complement strand
CCTTAACTAAAGATAGTTTAACAATTTTTACGAAAAAGTCAAGTCCGAGAAAAACCATTTCATGTAAAGGTTCTGTGGAAAAGAGCTTTAGCTCTTTGAGAACAGAACCTTACGAAAAACTATTTCGTATAAAGGTTTTGTCGAAAAGAGATTTATCTCTTTGAGAAAAAGTTGCAAGGCATGCGTAAAAAATACATGCCTTGTGTTTATAAGAAACAAAGAGCTAAAGAGCTGATAAGTAATGGGTCAAGACCCATTGGCTTCGTGAAGTGTTCATCTCGCGAATAAGTTCCGGAACGATCTGGATGACACTGCCATCAAGCCTGGTCTCCTAACCCATAATTATTATATTCTTTATTAGAATGATGTCAAGTTGATGAATCTCCCCCATATCGTCTTTGACGCTTAGCATAATCTTGAAAAGCTTTATCTAGGTCTTTTTCGCTAAAATCTGGCCACAGTTTTGGACAAAAATACAGCTCAGAATAAGCTGATTGCCAAAGAACAAAATTGGAAAGCCTTTTTTCTCCTCCAGCCCGAATAACTAAATCTGGAGCTGACAATCCTGCTGTTGAGAGAAAACCTTGAACTAAACCTTCATTAATTTTTTTAACAGGAATTTTTTCTTTAACGATTCTTTTGATTGCCTGGACAATATCCCATCTCCCACCATAACTAACAGCCAAATTTAAATAAAACTTTTTATTATTTTTAGTTAACTCCTCAATATTTGAAATTACTTTTTGTAAAGATTTTGACAATCTCTTTCTTTGACCAATTATCTTTACTCTTACCCCTGCTTTCTGAAACTTTTCTATTTCTTTTTTCTCGCTTAATCCTTTTTTAAACAAACTCATAAGATAACTGACTTCTTTTTTAGATCTTTTCCAGTTTTCGGTTGAAAAACCAAAAACAGTCACAATCTTGACTCCTTTTTCCTGACACCATCTAAAAAAATCTTTAAACTTTTCGTGTCCTTTTAAATGGCCCTTAAGACCTGGCAATCCTTTTTGTTTAGCCCAACGCCGATTACCATCAGGAAATAATACAACATGATTAGGAATTTTGTTTTTCATTTAAATACTCTATTTTAATGGGTTCTTTTTCCTGCTGCTTAGCCATAATAAAACCAAAAGCAAAAGAGAAAAGAGAAATCAAAATAATCCCTATAAATAATATTATATCATCTTGATTTTTTTTGACAAAATACCTGATTTTTGTTAACATTTTAATGTATTCTCAACTATATATAATAATATCATTATATGGCAAAGACTAAAGCCACAGGTACATCAAGATTAGGAAGAGATTCAAGAGCTCAATATTTAGGTGTGAAGCTTTTTGCTGGTGAAAAAGCAAAAACAGGAAGCATAATTATTCGTCAAAGAGGAACAAAGTTCATTCCTGGAAAAAATGTAAAAAAAGGAAAAGACGACACGCTTTATGCTATTAAAGATGGAACAGTCAGTTTTAGAACAAAAAGAAAAAAATGTTTTGGTGGTTCTCAAAGAATAGTTAAAATAGTTAACGTTAAATAGATTTAATCTATATTTAAAAAATCCCTTTTCGGGATTTTTTGCTTTTAATCAAAATAAAAATAGGTTTTTTACTTTTCTTCGCTCACCACTATGGTTATTTCTGGTTCTAAATTGTGATCAAATTTAATTTTAACTGGAAATTCTCCTAATTCTTTAATTGGTTCAGCCAAATCAATTTGTTTCTTTTTAACATTGAAACCCATTTTTTTAAGCTCATCAAATATTTTTTGAACATTGATTGATTCAAAAAGCTGACCATCTTCTCCAACCCTAACTGAAATAATAACTTCTTGACCATCAAGAGTTGAAGCAACCTCTTGGGTTGTTTTGAGTGCTTGCTCAGCCTTTTTTTCTCCTGCTTCTTTCTGAATTTTAAGCCATTCCAAAGTTTTATCAGTAGCTATTTTGACTAATCCTTGAGGAATTAAAAAATTCCTGGCATAACCATTTTTTACTTCCTTAATTTCATATCTCTTGCCCAACTTCTCAATATCTTGTAGAAGAATTACTTTCATTGATTTACTATTAAGATATTTTAACGAATTTCTTTAATTATTTCAATAGCTTTATTTAATTGAGAATCAATCTCTTGATCATAATCTTGTTCTGTTATTTCTACTTCAATATCTGGTTTTAACCCCTGATCAGTAATAGAATCTCCATTAGGAGTCAGCCATTTAGCCACAGTTATTTTTAAGGAAGATCCTCCCTTTAATCTTTCTAGCTGTTGAACAGAGCCCTTACCAAAAGATTTCTGTCCGATTAATAAAATTCCTCGATTGTCTCTTAAACAACCAGCTAATATTTCGGAACCAGAAGCTGATCCCTCATTTATTAAAATAACTAATGGATAATTTATAAAATTAGCTGTTCCTTGGGCCAAATATTCTTTTTGCTCCCCATTTCCAAAATCTTCAATAGTTACAACTTGACCTCTTTCTAAAAAATAACCAGCAATATCTTGAGCTACCTCTAAATAACCACCAGGATTGTTTCTTAGGTCTAAAATTATTGATTCAGCCGAAGATGTTAAAATTTCCATTGCAACCATTCCAAAATCAAAACTTGCTTTTTCAGAAAATTGATACAGCTCTAAATGGGCTATATTATCATCTAACATTTCTAATTTCAAAGAAGGAACTTGAATTACTCCCCTAACAACAGGAACCTCTTTTACCTGGCTTACATCATCATGATAAATAGTTAAGTTCACTGTTGTTCCTTTGGGTCCCCTGATTAAATCAACCACCTCATCAAGTGAAAGATCAGCTGTTAAAACATCATTAATCTTTATAATTTTATCTCCAGACCTTAAACCAGCCTTTTGAGCAGGTGTTCCTTCTAAAGGAGCTATTACTTGAAGCTGCCCCTTTCTGATTCCAATTTCCATTCCTACTCCTTCAAAAGTTCCTTTTACGTCTTCAACAAACCTTTTAGTATCATCAGGGTCTAAGAATATGGTATAAGGATCATCCAAAGAATCTACCATTCCTGAAATTGCTCCATAAATCATTTCCTGAGTATCAAAATCTTGTTTATTTACATACTTGGTTTCAAGTTTATGCCAGGCTTCCCAAAGCAAAGAAAAATCAACATCTTCAGGAGGACAAATCTTGCATTCTAACTGACCAAAAGAAAAACCAAAGGCAAAGCTAATTAAAATAGTAAAAGCAGAAAAAATAACAATAAAAGAGTTTCTAATTTTCATATGTGCGCCCAGGAGGAATCGAACCTCCAACCTTTTCCTTAAAAGGGAACTGCTCTACCTAATTGAGCTATGAGCGCAAGTATATACATTATATACCTTCTTCTTTCAATTTTTTCAAGAGTTCTTTTTGTTTTTTAGTCAATTTCTTTGGAGTCTTAATCACTAATTCAATATATAAATTACCTCTGCCTCTGCTTCCAAAATGAGGAATTCCTTCATTAGCAATGCTAAATATTTTTCCAGATTCAGTGCCAGCTGGAATCTTAAGGATAATTTTTTTCTTGTCTAAAGTTAAAATACTAACCTCGTCTCCCAAGCTTGCCTGAGAAAAAGAAATAGGAACCTGAACAAGCAAATCATCTCCTTTTCTCTCAAAAACAGAATGGGGTTTAATTAAAATTCTAACGTAAAGATCCCCAGGATTGCCTCCTTTTCTACCAGCATGTCCCTTGCCTTCAACCTTAATAATTTGATTAAAATCTACTCCAGCTGGAATAAAAATATCAATCTTTTCTTCCCCTTTAATTCTTCCTTCTCCTTTACAAACATTACAGGGTTTTTCTGGCTTATGCCCTTCACCTCCACACTCAGGACAAATAATATATTCAGTATAAGAACCTATAATTGTTTTTTTAATTTGCTGAACTTTACCGGTTCCACCACAAGAAAAACATTCTTTTATTTTAGTTCCTGGCTCAGCTCCAGTCCCCGAACAACGAGAACAAACAATATTTTTATACAAAACAACCCGCTTCTTCTGTTCTTTTAAAACATCTTCCAAGGAAAGCTCAATATCTATTCTAATATTTTCTCCTTTTTTAAAATTCTTTCTTCCTCTCGAAGTTCTAAAACCAAACATTTGTTCCATCATTTCTTGTAAATCAGTAAAATCAAATTCAAAATTCATTCCTGGGTTTCCCCAGGCCCAATTAAATTGACCTCGAGGATCAAATCCTATTCCACTCGTATCAAAAACCTGACCAAACCTATCATATTGCGATTTCTTCTCTTTATCAGAAAGAACCTGGTATGCTTCATTTATTTCTTTAAACTTTTTCTCATCCCCTCCCCCCTTATCCGGATGGTATTGGTGGGCTAATTTATAATATGCTTTTTTGATTTCTGCCTGAGAAGAATCATGAGAAACGCCTAAAATTTTGTAATAATTTTTCATTTTTCTTTTGGTTTTTCATCCTGGGGCGGTTTTTTATAAATTTCAGCTCCAATCTTTTGTAAAACCTGAGATAATTCTTCAATCTTAGTTTTAATGTCCTCCATACTATCACTGTCTTTAACTTTTTTCAATGCTTCCAATTTAGCTTTAACCTCTTTTTTCACCTCATCAGAAACTTTATCTCCAACTTCTTTTAAGGTTTTCTCACTTGTATAAATTAAATTATTAGCCATATTTTTGGCTTCAGCTAATTCTCTCTTTTTTTTATCTTGGACCGCATGCATTTCAGCTTCTTTTTTCATTTTCTCTATTTCTTCCTTTGCAATACCTATTGAGCCCTCAATCCTGACAGATTGGGTTTTATTGCTTGCCTTATCTTTGGCAACAACAGTTAAAATGCCATCAACATTTACATCAAACTTGACCTCAATCTGGGGAACACCTCTTGGTGAAGGAGGAATTCCATCTAAAATAAACTTGCCCAAAGACCTGTTATCGTTTGCCATTGATCTTTCACCCTGGAGAACATTAATTTCAACCGAGGGCTGATTGTCAATTGCAGTTGAGAAAATTTGAATCTTATCAGTAGGAATAGTGGTATTTTTTTGGATCATTATTGTATTTACCCCACCCAATGTCTCAATACCCAAAGAAAGGGGCAAAACGTCCAAGAGCAAAACACTTTTAATTTCTCCTTCTGGAGACCTCCCCTCTTTTTTTGCTTTTAAAATCTCAGCCTGAATCGCAGCCCCCATGGCAACAACTTCTTCGGGGTTGATTGATTTATTTGGTTCTTTGCCAAACAAATTTTTAACTGCGTCTTTAACCGCTGGAATCAAACTTGTACCACCAACTAAAACAACTTCACCAATCTGTTCTTTAGAAAGCTTAGATTCTTTCAGGGTTTTTTTCACTCTTTCTATGGACTTTTCAATCAAATCTCTGCTTAATTTTTCAAGCTCACTTCTGGTTATCTTGTAATAAAGATGCTTTGGACCAGCGCTATCTCCAGAAACAAAAGGAAGATTAATTTCAGTTTCTAAAGCACTTGATAGTTCAATTTTTGCCTTTTCAGCTGCTTCTCTTAATCTCTGAAGAGCTAAAGGATCTTTTGACAAATCAATGCCTTGGTCTTTTTTAAACTTATCAACCATCCAGTCAACTATTCTTTGATCAAAATCTTCTCCCCCTAAGTGAGCTTCTCCACCAGTAGCCAAAACTTCAACCGTGTCAGGCGAAATGTTTAAAATAGTAATATCAAATGTTCCTCCGCCAAAATCATAAACAAGAATCTTGACTGGCTCTTTTCTCCCAAACCCATAACTTAAAGCAGCTGCAGTTGGTTCATTAATTATTCTTAAAACATTAAAACCAGCAATCTCTCCAGCTGTTTTAGTTGCTTTTCTTTGAGAGTCGTCAAAATTTGCTGGACAAGTAATAACAACATCAACAATATCTTCGCCCAACTTTTCTTTAGCATCAGCTCTAATCTTTTGTAAAACCATAGAAGAAATCTCAATTGGTGTATACCACTTTTCTCCCATTTTAATCTCTACTCCCCCATTAGATTTTTCTCTTGTAGTGTAGGACAAGCGCTTTAATTCTTTTTGAACTTCTAGATCTGAATATCGTCTTCCAATAAATCTTTTTACTGCAAAAACAGTATTTTGAGGATTAGTAACTGCTTGTCTTTTAGCTAAAACACCAATCAATCTTTCCTCGCTTTTAGACAAAGCTACAAACGAGGGTACTAATATTGAACCCTCTACACTTTCCAAACATTTTGGTTCTCCATTTTGAATTGTAGCCATCTTAGTAATAGATGTGCCCAAATCAATACCTAATACTTTTGACATATAATTTTCAAGTTTTTTTATTAATTATAATTTATAAATTATTTCGCAACCCTTACCTTAGCAATCCTAATTACTCTTTCATTAAACTTGTATCCTTTCTGAATCTCTTCAACAATTATCCCCTGCTCTTTACCCTTTACCTTAACTTCACCAATTACTTCATGAAAATTAGGATCAAATCTTTTACCAATAGATTTTATTTCCTCTATTTTCTGGCTCTTAAGAAAATCTTTAATTTGAACCTTGACTTGTAATAAACCTTTTATGTTTTTATCGTTTTTCAACTGTTCTGGCAATTTATTTTCAACCAATTCAAAATTATCTAAAATAGGCAGAATTTTTAAAATCAAATCTATATTAGAATAACTGACCAATTCCCCGATTCTTATTAATTCATTTTTTTTATAATTAATAAAATCTGCTCTTTCCCTTTGCCAACAAGCTAAATATTCGTTTTTTAACTTTTCGTATTCTTGCAACAAACTAATCTTTTTTTTCTTTTTCTCTGCCATATTAAAAGTTCTTCAATATTTCTTTTAAAGAATTAATTAGGGCAATGTTTTTATCGTAAGCCATTCTTTTTGGACCTAAAATTGAAATAACTCCCTCTTCTTTATCTGGAAAACAACATTTTGAAATTATTAGACTAAATTCTGCTGATTTGGGAAAAGGAGTTTCTCTCCCAATATATACTCTGATATTAGAATCAGGCTTAACTTTCTCGATATCTCGTTCAAAACTTTTCAAAAATTTCACAAAATCAGAAACACGACTTGTCTTTCGAAACTCTGGTGCCTGAAGAAGTTCCTCCCAACCCTCTTTCCACAAAAATCTTTCATCAAATAAATAACTAACAGCTAAACTAGAAGATGTAGCGGCTAAAGCCCTTGTAATAGATTGAACAAATCTCAAGGGATCGCCTGACAAATCTTTTATTCCCAAATCTTGTTTCTTTTCAAGAAGCTCTTGTCTTAACAAAATTTTATCTACCAAAAATCGATAAGCTTTATCCGTAGGAATTCTACCAGCCGAAGTGTGGGGCTGAAAAAGAAAACCAAGACCAGTTAGTCTCTGCATTTCATTTCTAATCGTAGCTGGTGAAAGCCCAAAGTTATACTTTTCTTCAAGCCTTTTAGAACTTACTGGTATTGCAAAATCAACATATTCTTGAATGATTTTGTTTAATATTAAATCTTGTCTTTTAATATCTATTACCATAATCTATTCTAAAAAATTAGCGCTCGAACGTCAAGAGTGACAAATATCTAGATATTCAACTTATTAAAATGTGCTAAAATATACTATATGAAAAACACTAGATTAATCACAAACATAATAGCTGTTGCTCTTTTAAGCTGCATGTTCTTTTTAGCCATAACTAGTATGGCTAATGATTCTGTTACTATGGATGAAAAAGCCCATTTACCAGCTGGCTATTCATATTTAACACAGAAAGATATGCGCCTGAATCCAGAACACCCTCCCTTGATTAAAGATTTAGCAGCCCTTCCATTGCTTTTTATTAAAAATATAAACTTTCCCTCAGACATTAAAGCTTGGCAGCAAGATATTAATGGTCAGTGGGAATTTGGTGATCATTTTCTTTTTCAAAGCAACAACCCAACAGATAAAATGATGTTCTGGGCAAGAATACCAATGGTTCTTGTCTTAATGGTATTAGGTTTTTATGTCTTTAAGTGGGCAAAAGAGTTATTTGGAAAAAAAGCTGCCCTACTTAGTTTATTCTTGTTCTCTTTTTCACCAACCTTTCTGGCACACGGAAGATTAATCACCACAGATGTGGGAGCTGCGGCTGGAATCTTTATTGCTACTTATTATTTTTTAAAAGCTCTCCAAGAACCAATTTCAAGAAATATATGGTTAGCTGGAATTGCTTTTGGAATAGCTCAGCTATGCAAGTTCTCAGTAATTCTTTTAATACCTTTCTTTATTGTTTTAAGCTTTGTTTATTGGTTCTTAAAATTAGGCAATCTCAAACAAATTGTTAAAACATTTCTCTTGATAATGATAATTGGTTTTGCTGTTATCTGGCCTCTTTATCAATATCATGTTCTAAACTATCCTGCTGAAAAACAACAAACAGATGCTCAGCTTTATCTTAAAGACTATCCTGGTTTTATTAAAAACCCCATTATCTGGGCATCAGACAAGCCAATCTTAAGACCATATGCTCAATACTTTACTGGCTTATTTATGGTATTTCACAGAGCAGCTTTTGGTCATACTACTTATTTTATGGGTGAGGTATCCAATTTGGGTTGGAAAAAATATTTTCCAATAGTTTATTCTATAAAAGCACCTTTAACTTTTCATATCCTTAGTTTAATCACTATTATATATATTCTTAAATCAATCATATGTTCTAAGAAAAAGTGCAGTCAGAAAATCCAAGAATGGATTAAAACTCATTTCAATGAGTTTGCTATGCTTACCTTTATTGCTATTTATTGGGCTAGCAGTTTAATATCAAGTTTAAACATTGGCGTGCGCCATCTTTTACCAACACTTCCTTTTGTTTTTATATTAATAGGGGGAGCTATAGCTAAACTACTTAAACAACCAAATCTAAAATTAAAAACATTTATTTTAGGATTTTTAATCGCTTATCAGGCATTTTCAGTGGTTTCTGTTTACCCTCATTTCTTAGCTTATTTTAATGAAACTGTTGGTGGACCAGACAATGGATATATTTTTACTGTTGATTCTAATTTGGACTGGGGCCAAGATTTAAGAAGATTAGAAAAATGGACAGAAGAATACCTGCCTGAAGGTAAGCAAATCTATGTTGATTATTTCGGCGGAAGTGATCCAGAATATTATCTAAAAGAAAAATACGTACGATGGCAGTGTACAAACCAAGAACAGGATTTTCCTAAAAATAATTATTTAGCTATTTCAGCCACCTTTTTACAATCAGGGCGTGGAACGCCTATTCCCGAATTAGATTATCCTGCTTTTTGTTATAAATGGCTTGATAAATATCAATTAGTAGAAAAAATCGGTTATTCAATTTTTGTTTACTACATTGACTAGCGATATTTGTAGGGAGCAAAATTATCAAATCTTAACTCAATATATTCTAGGAGTCCCCTATTTTCATTGGGGATTTCTTGTTCTAAAACCTCTTTTAACTTTACTATCTGCCAATCAATATTGTTTTGTGGATTAAAATATATGTCCCAACCATCTCCAGTAGTAAAATTAAATCTTTGTTCAGACACTATTACAACCTCATTGGTTCTAATACCCAAACTATTTCTTAAAGCAGATTCTATATCAAAAATCTGAGAAATTTTAGTAGCATCAATTACTTTATCTCCTAAACTCGAACTTTCCTTCAGAATTAAATTTTTAAGCTTTAATCTTTTGGGTTCTATTTCTAAAATCTCTTCAAAAATTACTCCTTGTTCATCAATAAAAAAACTTTTATCGTCTTGCACAAAAACAGCTATTGGTTTTCTTTCTTCAATCTCTAAAATTAAACTGTTAGGAAGCTCTTTTTTAAAATCAATAGATGAAATTAGGGGAAAAGCTATAAGGATTTGTTTTTTTACTTGATCTGAGTTGATTAAAAAGATGCTTTTAGAAGAAAAAAATAATATCTTTTTTTCAATTAAGTTTTTAACTGTTGTTTCAAGATTTTCCTTAACAACTTTTTGATTCCCAGAAATTTTAATTTGTTTAATTTGGAAAAAATTTAAAAAGTAAACTACATAAAATAAAGTAATTGAAATGAATAAAATTAAAATACCTGGTTTCAAAAAGCGATTTTCAAAAATCGATTTTTTTCTTTTAATCCGATAAGGTTTTCTAATTCTTTTTTTGCGCTTTTTCATAGTCTTCTTTTCATTTTTCTCAATTTCTCAAAAATAAAAATTAACCAGTATTTTTTAGAAACAGGAAAATCTTGAGTTTTAACATAACTTTTTTCATACCCCCCAAAACCTTTTTTAAATAAGCTAAGCCCTGCCCAAGGATGCGATTTTTCTTTTTCAGAAATTATTCCCCAAAAATTAAATACTTTACAGTTTCGTTTTTTAGCTTCTTTAATCGCTTCCCATTGCAAAAGATAAGAAGCCGGAATCTTAGAATGCTTTAAAGAAGAAGCTCCATGATGATAAAACGCTATATTCTGCCAAAAAATAAAAATACCAGAAGCAATGATTTCTTCTTGATATTTTGCCAAAAAAATAAAGATTTGATTGTCTGAGTTAAAAGCAGAAAGCTGTTTTTTCAAAAACTCTAATGAAAAAGGAACAAAATGATGGCGTTTAACGGTTTGTTTGCTTATTTCATTAAAAATCTCAATGTCTTTTAACTCTTTGCTTTGAATTATTTTAATATTTTTATTTTTTAATCCTTGTCTAATCAAATAACGAGTTGTTTTTCTCATACCCATCAAAAGCTCATCTTCAGAAGAGCTAATATCTAATTCCCAACTCAATTCAGGGTGCATATGAATTGGGGCGTTTCTAAAACCTAATTTTCTAAAAATCTCAATGTTTTCTTTGTTTCTTTTCCAAATCGGACTAATTCTGATAAAATCCACTCTTTCTTCTTTTGCAATCTTCTTTAATTCGTTTAATAAAAGTTTTAAAATTTGCGCTTTTTTCTTTTCGCTTTGCTTTTTTATAACTGGCCCGTGTGGTACAAACAAAAAACTACCTCTTTTTGCTTCTATCTTAGTCACCAATGAAGCAACAATTAAATTATTATTATCATAAACACCTAAACGCCAAATTTTATTACCCATTGCTTTTTGAAATTCTCCCCAATTCCAAGATTGAAGAAATGTTTTTTCTCTTGATTGTTCAAAAAATCCCTCCCAAATATTCTTATCTTTTATCTCTTGTATATTCATTTACTAAATTGATAACTTTTTTTGCATCTTTTTGAGAAATATTGATATGGGTTGGTAGGTTGATAATTGACTGACTAATCTTTTCTGCCCTTGGACAACTGTCTAATTGATAGTTCATTTTTTCTAAATCAGTATCAATGGGAACTACTGGACTTTTCCTCCAGCCATCGTCTAGAAAAATCTTTCTTTTCCTAGCCCATTTTAAAATATGGTCAGTATCATTTGTTGTTAAAACGGGATAACGTATAAACACTGGATCAACAATGATTTTCTCTTTATCAAAGGGTAAAATAAAATTATCTTTTTCAATCCCTTTTTGATAAAAAGAAGCTATTTCTCTCCTGTGTTTATTAAATCTCTCTAATTTCTTGAATTGGTTCAAGGCTAAAACAGCTAAAGCATTGGGAAACTGTTTAGGAAATTGCTTAACAAGCTCTCCTTTCTTTTCTTTTCTATAAACTGCTTTGGACAAAATTGAAACTATGTGCAAAAAGCCCAATACAAGTCTTCCCAAAGCAGCGCTTAAGGCATAAGCAGGCATCACAATATAATTTGTCAGTAAAGGATGTAACAGTTGCTGCAAAATCCAAGGATTAGAAGGATATTTTATTCTTTCTTGAAATGCTACAATCTTCTTACCCAATTGATCATTATTAGCAACTGCTAATCCGCCAAAAACAGAAGAAATGATTTTGTCCCGACCAAAGCTGAAAAAACTAGCATCTCCAAAAGTTCCACACAATTTTTCTTTATATCTTGCGCCCAAAGCATGGGCACAATCCTCAATCAAAAACAAATTGTTCTCTTTTGCTATTTTTACAATCTCATCAATCTGGGCTGGCCAGCCAAAACTGTGCTGAATCATTACCACTTTTGAATTGAATGTGATTTTCTTTTTTAAGTCATTTGGGTCAAGGTTTAAAGTATCATCAATATCAACAAAAACAGGCTTAGCCCCTGATTTTAGGATTGGGTTAATTGCTGCGTTACAAGTAAATCCCTGTAATAAAACTTCATCTCCCTCCCCTATTTCAAGAGAGTCTAAGATGGCCAAGAGAGCTGAACGACCACTATTAAAAACAAAAACATTATTTACTCCCAAATAACTTCTGAATTCTTTTTCAAGTTTCTGTATTGAATCTCCTTTTTTCCATCTCCAGGGTTGAAAAATCAATTTAAAGGCTAAAACAATATCATCTTTTTCAGTATTGGGTGATAATGATGTAAAAATTGGTTTTGAAAAAATCATTTTAATTGTTCAATAAGCAGTTTTGGCACCCTGCTTTCTAAAAGAATAATGTCGTTTTCTTTATTAAAATCTTTTATCTTTTCGAAAATTAACTTTGGATTTTCCAAAAACAGTATATTCTCGCTTTTCATCCCCTTTCCAACCGCTCCCTGCTTTATTTCTTTAAACCTTTCCTTGGTGGTAATGATGGCCAGGTCACAAACTTCACCAATCTTCTCACCTATTCTCTTATGGACCTCTTTTGAAACTCTACCCAGCTCAATCAAACAAGGCATAATAATTACTTTTTTACCCTTCCAAATTTTCAAATAATCTAAATGAGCCATAACTCCATTGGGATTTGCAGAATAAGTAGCATCAATTATATTTAATCCATTTTTCCCTTTTTTAAGCTCTATTCCTGGAAATTTATTTTCAATTTTTTGAACAGCTTTTGAAATTTCACTCTCGCTCATTCCCAATTCTCTAGCAACCGCTTTAGCTCCCTCAATGTTCTCTTCTCCAAAAAACTGAGCTTTCTGTCCATAAAGTACTTTCTTAGTTTTTGCTTGCTTATAAAGATCTAAACAATATTTATTTTTTCCATTAAAAAAAGCTATTCCATTGTCTGGTAAACTTTCAATCAACTCAAATTTTGTTTTAATAATATTTTCTTGCGACCCAAAAAGAGCCATGTGTTGTTCGTTAATACCGGTTAAAATACCAATTTTAGGCTGAACAATATCACATAACAATTTAATCCCGCCAAGATTATAAGCTCCCATCTCACAAACAAAAATCTGATGAGATGAGTTTAGCTCATCTAAAATACATTGAGAAATACCAACTTCTGAATTCTGGTGTTCTTTTGTTTTTAAAACCTTATATTTTTTACTCAAAATACTTGCTAAAAGCTCTTTGGTCGAGGTTTTGCCATAACTACCAGCAATACCAATAACTAAAAGTTCTTTAAATTTCCTTCTTTTCTTTTTTGCTTTTCTAATTATTTGGTTTCTTCCTAAAACTGCTAATGGTTGAAAAAACAACACAATTAAAGAAATAATCAAAGGAGTAAGAATGTCAAATGCCAATAATTCAAATAATGGGCGTCTGGAAAAACGCAATGTATAAAATAAAAATCCAAAAGTAAAAGTTAAAACAATTAAAGATAGAAACTGGATTTTTTTTGTAAAAACTGGCTTGATAAATTTATTCGAAATATAACTGCTGATGAATTTTGCTGCTTCCAAAAAATATATAAGAAAAAATATAAATGCAGAAGAAAGAATAATAAAATCTGCAACCGCATCATAAAAACCAAGGGTAACAGAAATATATCCCATAGCAAGGAAAACAAAAAAAATAGCAATCTTAATAACCACTAATGGATTAAATAAAAGCTTTCTCCCTTTTTCTGTCCTAAAATGATTAATAAAACGACCAAGATGATATTCTTTTAACTGCCAAAGATAAAACCAAAACAAACCAGCTTTTATCTGACGAATAAACCAAAAAAAGATTAAAAAATAATAAATCATTTAATTGTTTTAAGAAAACCGTCAATAGCTACTGATAACTCTTCTGGTATTTCTCGATGAGGACTATGCTTAACATTAGGAAAAACCTTTAATTCTGAATTAGGAATTTTTTCTTTGAAAATGTAAGCTGCTTTTAAGGGCACTATATCATCTTTTTCTCCCCAAATTATAAGCGTTCTGGTTTTAATCTCAGAAAGTTCTGGTAAAAGATCTTCACTAATAACTAATTTCAAAGTCTTGCGCATAATTTTGTTAGCCTTGACATAATCTTTATGCCGCAAGAAAAAATAAAATACTTTTCTGGCTAATTTTCTGAACTTTGACAATAATCTTTTAGAAAATAAGGTGTTGCCTAATCTACTCAAACAATAAATCATCTTTGTTTTCTGATCTAATTCCAACTTAATGCCAGATGAATTACACAAAATAAGCGATTTTATCTTTTCTGGGTGTTTTTGAGCAAATTTTATTGATATTCTACCACCAAATGAATGACCCAAAAGAGAAAACTCAGAAAGCTCTAATTTCTTAACCAGCTTCAAAACAAAATTACTATAATCTTCTATATTCCAGGCCCTTATGGGAGTTGTACTTTCTCCAAAACCAGGCAAATCAAAAACAAACACCTTAAACCCTTTTTTAGCTAAAAACTCTTGAACTTTTAACCAAGATTTAATAGAGCTGCCCCAACCATGCAAAATCAAAATCGGCTCTCCTTGTCCAACTACCCTGAGATTAATTTTTAAGTTATCAATGAAAACAGTTTTTTCCATTACTTAACAATCTTTTTAATTCCCATGTATTTTTGTAAAACATCAGGAATAATAATAGAACCATCTTTTTGCTGATAATTCTCCATTATGACAATAATCATTCTCCCCATAGCCAAAGCAGTCCCATTCAACATATGAACAAATTCTAACTTGCCTTTTTTATTCTTAAACCTGATATTTAATCTCCTTGCCTGAAAATCAGTACAATTAGAAGTAGAATGAGTTTCCCTATATTTATTCTGACCAGGCATCCAGGCTTCAATATCATATTTTTTAGCAGCTGGATCTCCTAAATCTCCAGTACAAATGTTTATAACTTGGTATGGAAGCTTTAGGACCTGCATCAATTCTTCTTCAATAGACAGCATCAACTCATGTTCTTCTTTAGATTTATCAGGATGAGCAAAAGTAAACATTTCCAACTTATCAAACTGGTGAACTCTTAAAATACCTTTGGTGTCTTTTCCATAAGAACCTGCTTCTCTTCTAAAACAACTGGAAAAACCAACATATCTTTTGGGCAGATCCTTTAATTCAAAAGTTTCATCAGCGTGCATTGGTCCAATTATTTGTTCAGCGGTACCAACTAAATAAAGATTGTCTTTTTTAAGAAAATAGATTTCTTCTCCACCTCTTTCTACATAACCCATTCCTTCCATCATTTCTGGTTTAAGCATTACTGGAGGAAGAACTAAAATAAAACCATGTTTTAGTAAAATCTCTAAACCAAAATTGATTAAGGCAAATTCTAATTGGGCTGCCTCTCTTTTCAAAAAACCAAACCTGCTTCCCGAAGTCTTTCCGGCTCTTTTAACATCAATCAAATCAAGAGCTTCCCCTAACTCTAAATGGTCTTTTGGCTTAAAATCAAACTTTGGCAAATCTCCTACTTTCCTCAAAATTTTATTCTCAGAATCATCTTTTCCAACAGGCACCTCATCAAGAGGAAGATTAGGAATTTTACGCATTAATTGATCAAGTTTTTCTGAAACCTTTTTTAACTTTGCCTCAAGAACCTTAGTTTTCTCTCTTATTTTTTGAGCCTGATCAATTAGTTTCTTTTTATTGTTTTCATTCTTCTCCTTACTTACCTTGTCAGAAACTTTGTTCTGTTCAGCCCTTAATCCCTCTAATTCTCCTAAAATTTCTCTCTTTTTTTTGTCTTGAGTCAAAAGCTCATCAATATCTATTTTGATTTGTTTTTTAGCCGCTCCTTGTTGAACTTTTTGAGGATTCTCACGAATAAATTTAATGTCTAACATATTTTTGTTTAAGAGGTTAATTTTCTTTTAATTTATTTTAACATAAAAACTCGCCCCTAAAAATTAATAATATTTTTCAAGGGCGAGCTTTTAATCCCGCGGTGCCACCTTGTTTCACAATTATGTTACCAAAATTGTCTCTGAGAGTTCTTTGCTTTTAATGCAGCAAACTCTGCTCTCGCTCTAACGGGCGAACCCGGGTCAGGTTAATCACCTACGTGTTTTCCCTGCCGGCTCAGAGGGGGGAAACCCCTCTTCATTGCCTTTTGGGATTATTCAGTTTTTAACAAACTGTTTTTCATTATATTAATCTCCAAAAACATTGTCAAGAACAGAGTCAGCAAATTCTGTTTATAATCCCAATTCTGCGCTTATCTCCTGCATTGCTTTTAAACAAATTCCAACAAATTCTTCTAAACCCAAATTAATAT
>CAZDCT010000006.1:0-23226 GCA_964504075.1 uncultured Candidatus Saccharibacteria bacterium | reverse complement strand
TATACGCGTGGGTCTCAAAAACCCATGAGAGCAATCTCGTGTGGGTTCAACTCCCACCTTCGGCACTAAAAAAACCCGCTATCTATGCGGGTTTTTCAATTAAGATTACAAGAATTATTCCTTATAGATTTCTTTGGCCACCCTCCTTACAATAAGGGCAGACAAAACTCCGATTAAACTTCCAACCAAAATGTCTGAAGGCCAATGAACCCCAGAAAAAACTCTGGCTATTGAAATTAATGAAGCTGATGTTAAAAAAACAAGGCCAGCTTTTTTATGATAAAAATAAATAGTTGTTGCTATGGCAAAATAAAAAGCAGCATGAGCAGAGGGAAAAGAAGCAGTAACCGGATGCTGAATCAATAAATAAATTTGTTTTTCTACAAAAGGACGGAACTTTGGCCATAATTGACGAATAATATCTACAAAAATTTCTTTAGCTAAAATAGCGGCAAAAAATGCCTCAACAATCATGTAAATATATTTTCTAAAGTTTCTAGCTAAAAATAAAATCAAAAGAAAAATAAAAACATACTCAAAATATTGGGCAAAAAATATAGCCAGAGTATCCAACCAAAAATATTTTCCAGCAAACTTATTTATTTCTCCAAAAAGATACAAGTCTAAATTCATTAAAACATTTTAATTAGTTCTTTTTCTTTTAAATCTCCTTTTCTCAAGACTTTTAACTCTTTACCAGTTAAATCAACTGTTGTAGATGGTTGGGAAGGATTTAAAGTTCCAGCATCAATAATTAAATCTGGTTGTAATTTTTCATTTGCAAATTGAGCAACAATATTATTAACATCCAAACAAGAGTGTTCTCCAGCCAAATTAGCTGAAGTGCCGCTTAACGGTTTATTAATTTTATTAAACAAAGCATTAAGTGGAGCATAATCAGGAATTCTTAATCCAATTGTTTTATCTTCTCCCAAAACTCCTTGAGGAAAATCAATTTTAGCTTTTAAAACTACTGTTACCTTACCGGGCCAAACATTTTCTAAAAATCTCTCTTGTTTTTCACTAATAGTTGCTATTTGTTTAGCCATTTCAATATTTTTTACAAAAACAGGAATTGGTTTTCTAAGGTCTCTTTTTTTAATCTGAAAAAGTTTTTGAATTGCTTTTTGACTAGTAGTATCACAAACTAATCCATAAACAGTGTCAGTTGGAAAAACAATCACTCCACCCTCTTTAATTACTTTTATTGATTCTTCTAAACTATCAATAATACTAATTTTTCTCATTTTACATTCTTACTTTTTATCATCTTTTTAAGAATTGGGAAAGCCTCATAATATCTGCTGGATCACCAAAATCCAACCAATAATCTTCAATCTTTTTTACTTTTACTTTTTTCTCCTTAGCTAAAAGATTAATTACATCGGTTAATTCGTATTCCCCCCTTGGAGAGAGTGAAATTTGAGAAATTTTTTCAAAGACCTCGGAAGTAAATTTATATAAGCCAGTATTAATCAAGTTGCCAATGTATTTTTTGGGTTTTTCGACAATTTCTTTTAAAAAATCATTTTCTACCTTTAAAACTCCGTATTTTTCCGGTTTCTGATGATAAAAACCAGCTACATAATTATATTTGTCTTTGATATTAAAGGCCTTAAGATCCTTTACCGAATAAAGATTATCACCGTAAACCATTAAAAAATTATCTTTTCCAATAATATCTTTAACGCACTTTAGGGCACAGGCAGTTCCATATTCTTTCTCTCCTAAAATTTCAAATTGATTGACAACTCTGATTTTAGCGCCGTATTTGTATTCTTTTAAAAATTCCTCCATTTTTTCTTTTTTATAGCCAACTATTAAAATCAATTCTTTGTAACCCGCTTCTAAAATATTGTCTAAAAAATAAACTAAAAATGGTTTTTTGAGAACCTTAATAAGATGTTTTGATTTATTTTTGGTTAGATGAAGCATCCGAGTGCCTCTACCTGCCGCAGCAATAACTACTTTTTCAATCATATTTTTGACATTTTCTTACTTTAAAGTAAAATAAAATTATCTTAAAGTCAAAATAAATGGCAGACAAATTTTTAATTACAGGGGGCAAACCACTTTCTGGAGAAATAACTGTATCTGGCTATAAAAATTCGGCTGGGGCTATTTTAGCTGGTGTTTTGCTTTCAGAACAACCATCTGTTATAGATAATCTTCCTTTGGTTTCTGATGTTTTAAATCAAATTGAAATCCTTAAAAAAATGGGGGCTGAAATTGAGTGGTTGGATAAAAACAAAATTAAAATTAATCCAGCCAATATTCATCCTCAAAAAATTCCAGCAGATTTGTTTGAGAAAATGAGGGTTTCTGTTTTATTAATGGGTCCTCTTTTAGCAAGATTCAAAAAAATAAAAGTTCCTAGTCCCGGAGGAGACAAAATTGGACTAAGACCAATCACAACACATATTGAAGCTTTTAAAAAATTAGGGATAAAAATAAAAAGAGAAGATGGTTTTTATAGTCTTGAAGCACCAGAAAAAACACAGGGAACAAGAGTTGTTTTAAAAGAATTTTCTGTTACTGCCACCGAAAATATAATGATGCTGGCAGCATTAGCTAATGGTAAAACAATTATTGAAATTGCAGCTGCTGAACCACAGGTTCAAGATCTTGGTAATCTTCTGAGAAAAATGGGGGTTGAGATAAAAGGAGCTGGAACCCACACAATTGAAATAATTGGTAAACCAAAACTCTCTGGAACAGAATTTTCTATCTGCTCCGATCTCTTAGAGGCAGGCACTTTTATGATTGCTTTAGCTGTTACTGGTGGACAGGGAAAAATCAAAAAAGTAAATCCTAATCATTTATCTTTGTTTTTAGAAAAAATGAGAGATATTGGAGTAAATTTTAAAGTTCAGGGAGATGAAATTCATGTTTTTCAAACTCAAGAATTTAAACCAACTAAAATTCAGGCCTTACCATATCCCGGCTTTCCAACCGACCTTCAACCCCAAACCTCAGTCTTGCTTACTCAAGCCCAGGGGAAAAGCCTGATTCATGAACCTTTATATGAAAATAGATTCAATCATTTATATGAATTAAGAAAAATGGGAGCTGATATTGAAATTACTGATCCTCATCGAGCTTTAATCTTTGGAAAAACTAAGTTAATTGCTAGCAGAATAAAAGCCCCAGACATCAGGGCTGGAGCAACTTTAATAATAGCCGGCTTAATAGCTGAGGGTAAAACCTTAATTGCAGATATTTCTCAAATTGAAAGAGGTTACGAAAATATTGATCAAAAATTAAGAAAATTAGGAGCTCAAATAGAAAGAGTATAACTTTGAGCTAATTGAAAGGTTTGTAAATTAAGTTCCAAATATTTATCTGGAACTATTTTTTTTGCAGCTTTTAAAACAGAAAATGCTTTTAAGGGAATTAAACCTTTAAGCACTGCTAAACTTATTAAATAAATACCAGCCAGCACTTCTTTGTTAAGCTCTTTTCTACAAATATTAGTAGCTGGAACTAACGCTATTTTGTTTGAAAATCCTTTAAGTTGTTTTAAAACCTGATTCTTGTCTGGTTTTTTTATACCTGGAATGGGCTTTACAAAGTCATTAATCAAAAACATGGTTTTAGAATCTTTGGAAGCATAGTAACAAGCTCTTAAGGCTTCTTGAAGTTCAAGAGAAATAATTAAATCAGCCCCACCCTGTCTTATTAGAGGCGAATCCACCTTAGAACCAAAACGAATAGCTGTTTCTACCGAACCTCCTCTTTGCGATAAACCATGAAGCTCAGAGGTTTTAACATCAAAACCATCAATCAAAGCTGCTTTGGCCAAAATTTTGGTTATGGTTATTAAGCCCTGACCTCCTACTCCAGTGATAATGATATTAAAATTTTTCTTTTTCATAAACGAATACATGCTCTTCGAGCAATAATTACTGAAACTTCTTCTTTTTCTAAAAACTCTTTAATAGTTTGTTCAAACTCTTTTACATTTATTGGATCAATTGTTTTTACATATTTTACTCCTAAGGCACGAACAATATCTTCAATTTTAATGCCTTCGCCTTTTGCAGGAGAACCGGGATGAGGTTGCTGACCGGTCATGGCTGTGGTTCTGTTGTTCATAATAATAATTAAAGGGTTTGATTTATTGGAGATTGTATTGATTAAAGCAGGAATCCCAGCATGAAAAAATGACGAATCGCCCACAAAAGCAATTACTTTTTGATTGGTCGCTTTTTTAATCCCGTGAGCAATTCCGGTTGACGAACCCATGCAAAACAAATAATCCTGCATTTTATGCGGAGGATAAGCAGCTAACATATAACAACCAATTTCTCCACCAAAAATTGTTCCCTTTGGAGCTAATTTTTTAACAGTAGAAAATATCAACCAATAAGGACAACCAGGACAAAGCTGAGGAAAACGTTTTTCTATTTCTAACTTTTTAAATTTTCTAAGATGAGATTTAAAATTGAACTTTGATTTTGTGTTTGCAAATTTAGTAAGAGCTGAAACTACATATTCTGGTTTTAATTCTCCAGTCACGGGTAAAACATTTTTACCCCAAATCTGAAGTTTTGGATTTATATTCTTAGATAACCTTTCTATTTCTTTTTCTAAATAAGGCTCTAACTCCTCTACTATTAAAACTTTTTTAAGTTTTTTGATAAATTTTTGAATTTTCTTTTCTGGCAAAGGATTAAAAAATCCTAATTTAAAAACAGGCATTTTAAGATTCAATTCTTTCAAAGCCTCAGTAACATATAAATAAGAAATCCCTGAAGTAATAATCCCCATTTTTGCGGACTTTGAGCCTCCCTTAATTTGGTTAAGAGGAGATTTTTCTGAGATTTTTCTCATTTTCTCAATCTTTTCCAAAAGCTCACTCTTCATTTCTAAAACCCGAGGGGGCATTGTTGAAAACTGATGAGGGTCTTTAACAAATTTTGCTTTTCCTTTTGCTTTAACAATTTTCTCCAATCTAACTGGAGCTGCTTGTAAAGCCACTCTGGTTGTTTCCCGAATCATAACAGGTATTTTAAACTTTTTAGAAAGCTCAAAACCTAATTTAGTAAAGTCTTTACACTCTTGAGGATCAGATGGCTCTAAAATTGGTATATGGGCTAAATTAGCAAAACCCCTGGTATTTTCTTCTGACTGAGCTGAACTCCAGCAACTAGGGTCATCAGCTACCAAAATAACCATTTCTCCTTTAATACCTGAATAACATAAAGGCATTAAAAAGTCTGAAGCCACATTTAAACCAAAGTTCTTCATTGCTACTAAAGTTTTCAAACCAGAAAAGGAAGCTCCTGCTCCCGCCTCCAAAGCCACTTTTTCATTAGTTGAATATTCAAAATAAACACCGGCTTCTTGGGCAATTCTAAAAAAAGTATTACCCACCTCTGAAGCTGGGGTTCCAGGATAAGTGGACACAAATTGAACGCCTGATTCTAAGGCGCCCCGAACAATAGCATTGTTTCCTAAAAGAATAATTTTTTCGCCAGTTTTTCCTGATAAAATTTCTTCCATATTTTATATTTTACTCTATTGTAACTGATTTAGCCAAATTCTTGGGCTTATCAATATCACGACCCAATAAGTTAGCCACATAATACGCAAAAAGATGTAAAGGAATAGTTGTTAATATTGGTGTAAGCATTTCCAGGGTTTTGGGAACATAAATTACATCATCAACTATTTTTTTAATCTCTTCGTCACCTTGTGTGGCAATAGCAATGACAAGTCCTTTCCTGGCTTTGATTTCTTGAATATTAGACATCATTTTTTCATAAACAGAATCTGAAGGACAAATTGCAATTGTTGGAAAGTTTTCGTCAATTAAAGCCAAAGAGCCATGTTTTAATTCTCCGCCAGCTATTCCTTCAGCATGAATATAGGAAATTTCTTTTAATTTTAAAGCTCCTTCTAAAGCAATTGGGGCATTGTATTTCCGACCAATAAAGAAAAAGTTTTTAAAATTTTTATACTTTTCTGCTAATTTTTCAATTTCAGGAGCTATTTTGAGAGTTTCTTTTGCCAGATTAGGCAATTTAGCTAATTCAGAAACAATTCTTTTTCCCATAACTAAGCTCATTTGTCTTTGTCTACCAAAATAAACAGTAAAAAGAACTAAGGTGGATAATTGTCCGAGAAAAGCCTTACTGGAAGCAACTGCAATTTCTGGTCCTGATCTAGTATACACACCAGCTACAGTTTCCCTTGCTTGAGAAGAACCAACCACATTGGTAATTCCTAAGGTTAAAATACCCTTTTTCTTAACTTCTCTTAAACAAGCCAATGTATCAGCAGTTTCTCCAGACTGAGAAACAAAGACAGCAGCTGTGTTTTTGTCTAAAACCGGTTTTCGATAGCGGAATTCTGAACCAATATCAATTTCACAAGAAATTCCAGCGTATTCCTCTAACATATACTCGCCCACCCGAGCTGCAAAACTAGCTGTACCACAAGCAGTTAAAATCAAGTTTTTAACATTTCTTAATTGTTCTTGAACGCTATCCAAACCACCCAATTTTACCGAACCTTCTTCAGGCATTAACCTTCCTCTAATTGCATTTTCTATTGCTTCCGGCTCTTCCATTATTTCTTTTAGCATAAAGTGCTTATAACCTCCTTTTTGAGCCTCTTCTAAATCCCAATCAATCTCATTAATTACTTTTTCCTTTTTAATATTATTTAAGTCAAAAATGGAAAAACTGTCAGGAGTTAAAACAGCCACTTCGTCGTCATCAAGATAAACTACTTTTTTGGTTCTACTAATTACAGCTGAAGCATCAGAAGCCAACATATTCTCTCCATCGCCCACTCCAATTAAAAGTGGAGAAGAATTTCTGGCCGCAATAAGCTTTCCTGGATCTTGTTTAGCAATTATAGCCAAGGCATAAGTTCCCCTTACTAATTTCAAAGCCTTTATCACGGCCTCTTCTAAATTACCTTTAAAGAATTTCTCAATTAAATGAACTAAAACTTCTGTATCAGTCTCAGAAGAAAACTGATGTCCCTCTTCTAATAATCTTTTTTTCAAAACTTTATAATTCTCAATAATTCCATTGTGAACCAAGAAAATGTTTTTATTACAATCCCAATGAGGGTGGGCATTAGCATCAGTAATTCCGCCATGAGAAGCCCATCTTGTGTGTAGAATAAACGGATTGCCTGTTTTTGAAAAAGAGCAATTAGTTATTTCTTCCTCTAAAACCTTAATTCTGCCTACTTTTTTACAACAGAAAATTTCATTTTTATCTTTGTTCAACCAAGCTACACCGGCTGAATCATATCCTCTGTATTCTAATCTCTTCAGAGCATTAAGGCCTAACTCAATATTATTGTTTTTACCAATATAGCCAACTATGCCGCACATAATTAAATTACAAAATTAATTAATTGATTTGGGACAAAGATTGTCTTTTTGATTTCTTTATCCTTTATCCATTTTTTGATTTTTTCTCGGGATAAAACAATTTCTTTAGCTTTTTTTTCAGAAAGGTTAATTTCAACTTCTATTTTATCTCGCACTCTTCCATTAATTTGAATTACTAGAGTAACTATTTTTTCCTGGACTATTTTAGAATCATGTTTAGGCCAAGCTTGTTTGTGGACTGAATCCTTAAACCCTAATTCATGCCACAACTCTTCAGTTATATGAGGAGCAAAAGGAGCTAACATTTTCAAAGCTCTTTCAATAACATCTTTACCAAGTTTTTCTTTGTTCAGAGAAGCAAAATTAACAAATTCCATAAAAGCAGCTATTGAAGTATTAAATTTCATTTTTTCTAAGTCCTGATCAATTTTCTTATTAAGTTGATGAACGGCTCTAATAATTTCTGAACTGCTTTTTTCATTTTGTTTACATTCCAAAATTAATCTCCAAAATCTTTCTAAAAATCGGGAAACCCCTTTAACACCCCGAGAACTCCAGGCAATGGCTTGATCAAAAGGCCCCATAAACATTTCGTAAATCCGCAAAGTATCAGCTCCATAAGTTTTAATAATCTCATCAGGATTAATTACATTATCAAAAGATTTTGACATTTTGCGGCCATCCTCAGCCAAAACCATACCATGGGAAGTTCTTTTTTGATACGGCTCAGAGCTTGGAGAGATTCCAATGTCATAAAGGAACTTGTAAATAAAGCGAGAATACAAAAGATGTAGGGTTGTATGCTCCATGCCGCCATTATACCAATCAACTGGCATCCAATATTTTAATTTCTTTTTATCAACTAAAGCTTTGTCATTTTTAGGATCAATATAACGCATAAAATACCAATTAGAACCAGCCCAATTAGGCATAGTGTCTGTTTCTCTTTTGGCTTGGCCACCACATTTAGGACACTTTACATTAACCCATTCTGAAATTCTGCTCAAAGGAGATTCACCCGTATTAGTTGGTTGATATTTTTCAACAAAAGGCAGTTTAACTGGCAAGTCTTTTTCTGGGACTGGAACTGCTCCACAGGATTTACAGTGAATAATTGGAATTGGTTCTCCCCAATAGTGCTGTCTGGAAAAAACCCAATCTCTAAGCTTGTATTGAACTGTTTTCCTGCCTAAGCCCTGCTTTTTTAACCATTGAGTAATTTTTTCTATTGCTTGTTCAGAAGACAAACCATTAAATTCTCCAGAGTTAACTAATTTTCCATAATCGACAAAAGCTTGTTTAGAAATATTGCCTCCAGAAATTACTTCTTTAATCTCCAGTCCATATTTTTTAGCAAAATCATAATCTCTTTTATCATGAGCTGGCACTACCATAACTGCACCTCCACCATAGGTACCGACCACATAATCCCCCACCCAAACAGGAGTCTTTTCTTGATTTACTGGATTTAAACAATAAGAACCAGTGAAAACTCCTGTTTTTTCTTTTTCTAATTTTGTTCTCTCAAACTCAGTTTTCTCCCTAGATTCTTTAATATACTTTTTAACTTGATTCTTATTCTCTTCTGTGGTTAGTTTTTCAACCAAAGGATGTTCAGGAGCTAAAACCATAGCCGTGACCCCAAAAAGAGTATCAGTTCTGGTTGTAAAAACATTAATTTTGTCTTCAGAATTTTCAAGCTTAAAATTAATATTTGTTCCATAGCTTCTGCCTATCCAATTTATTTGCTGAGCTCTAATTTTTTCCCAAAAATCAACTTTATTCAAATCATCAATCAATCTATCAGCATATTTTGTAATTCTAAACATCCATTGTTTCAGTGTTTTTTGTTCAACTTTCGCTCCACATCTTTCACACTTATTATCAATCACCTCTTCGTTAGCCAAACCAATTTTGCAAGAGGGACACCAATTAACTGGAATTTCTGCTTGATAAGCTAAATCTTTCTTGAAAAGTTGCAAAAATATCCATTGAGTCCATTTATAGTATTTAGGATCAGTAGTATTAATTTCTCTATTCCAATCAAAAGAAAGACCCAAGCTTTTCAGCTGTTTTTTGAAAGTAGCAATATTTTTCTCAGTGGCTACTTGAGGATGAATGCCTGTTTTAATAGCATAGTTTTCGGTTGGCAAACCAAAGGCATCCCAACCAATGGGATATAAAACATTAAAGCCTTCCATTCGCTTTTTGCGGACTATAGCATCCATTGCCGAATAAGAGCGACAATGCCCAACATGGAGCCCAACGCCTGAAGGATAGGGAAATTCAATTAAAATATAAAGTTTTGGTTTCTTGGAAAAATCTTCAGCCTGATAAAAATTATTCTCTTGCCAATACTTTTGCCACTTTTTTTCAATCTCTTGAGGATTATATTTCATATGTTTTATCTTATATCCTTGCTATTTATTTGTAAAATGTGAAAAATAAATTAGAATTAATTAATGGAGTTAATTTTTTTAAAACTTGGCGGATCCTTAATTACTCAAAAAGACAAGCCCTTTACTGAAAGAAAAGACTCTATAGAACGACTGGTTAAAGAAATACACGAAGCAAGACAAGAAAAAGATTTTAGGTTACTTATTGGTAATGGTGGCGGCTCCTATCCTCATGCTCCAGCTAAGAAATATCAAACAGCTCAAGGAATCATTAATGAACAAAGCATAAGAGGAATAGCTGAAGTACAAGATGCCGCCTCTAGATTAAACAGAATAATTGTCAGGGCTCTTTTAGACGCTGGCGAAAATGCGATTTCAGTCCAACCATCTTCTGTTTGTATTACTGAAAACTCAAGAATTATTGAGTTTTATACAAAACCATTAGAAATGTTGTTGGAAAAAGAAATACTGCCTGTTACTTATGGAGATGTGGGTTTAGATACAAAACAGGGTTGCTGTATTATTTCTACAGAAGAATTGTTTGTCTTTTTGACAAAAAAATTAAAACCCCAAAAAATTATTATGGCTGGTGTAGTAGACGGGGTTTTTACTGCTGATCCTACAAAAGATAAAACAGCTCAAATGGTTCCGGAAATAAATTCACGAAATTATCCAGAAATCAAAAAAATGCTTTCGGGAAGCGCTGGTATTGATGTAACTGGTGGTATGCTTCTAAAGGTAGAAAAGGCACTGGAATTGGCCTCAACGGGAGCCGAAGTAAGCATTATTAATGGCTTAATAGGAAATCGAGTTAAAGAAGCGCTTTTAGGAAAAGAAATTGTAAGCACAGTAATAAAAACATAAAGAAGAAATTAAGCAGGATAGAAAAGTTTCATCCTGTTTTTCTATTGACAGAAAACGAAAAATGTTTTAAATTAACAATCAGTACCATAAAAAGGTTTCGTAATATGGAATACAATAAAGCAGCTACAAAGTTACTTTTGATCCTTAACGAGGTGTGGGAAAAGGTTTGCGGAAAAACCATTGATTATGATGATTTAGTTCCTATTGTATCACCGGAAACAGGCAACACAATTCGCACCGCTGTTCCAGTGGGATGTTTTTATCCAGAGATGACCCAAATATACAAAGCCAGAACAATAGAAAGTCTACTCAACAAAAAGCTATTCGCACAAGCATTCTGGCAAATGTTAGATCTAATTATTAATGATCTTTTGCCTACAAATGAGTCTACGATATTGTTCTGTAAATCAAAAATTCATTCTCAAGCAAGTCAAGAACAATGGAGAAACCAAATCATAGAACGAATCTACAACATCTTAAAAAACTTGGATGATCAGGAACAGATGCTATGCATTGTTTCAAAATATATAAAACCGAACAATCCTGAGCCATTAAGACAAGCACTACTGCAACTTCTTCGTTAAATCACCCAAACTCAAAAAGAGAGGATTAATTCCCTCTCGCATTTTTTTATTGGACAGGTTAAGCCTGTCCAAGATTAAATAGAGCTCTAGCATTATTAGTGGTTATTTCTGCTACTTTATCAAAACTTAGATTTTTTATCTCAGCAATTCTCTGAGCTATATATTTCACTTTTAAAGGATCGTTTCTCTGACCCTCAAATTCGGGTGGAGGCAAGTAGGGACAATCTGTTTCAATCAAAACTCTTTCTAAAGGAGTTTTTTTAATTATTTCATCAAGATTTAATTTAAAAATTATTCCATTAAAACCTAAATACAATCCCATATCCATATATTGTTGAGCCTGCTCCCAGGTCCCAGTAAAACAATGCACTACCCCCTTAATTCCTTTTTGTGATTTTAAAATTTCTAATAAATCCTCGTGCGCCATCCGACAATGAAAAATTACAGGCAAACTTAGTTCTTTAGCCAATTTTAATTGTTTTAAAAGCAAGTCTTTTTGTAGTTGAAAAAATCTTTGTTTTCTACCAGCAGTTTTTGGTTTCCAATAATAATCTAAACCAATTTCTCCAATAGCAACTACTTTGGGTAATTCAACCAATCTTTTGTATTGATTAAAATCAAAATCTTGCTCCAAATGCTTTCCTTCGTTTTTATCAAATTTTACCTTTACTAAACCTGTATCCAAATTTATAGGATGGAGGCCAACAGAAGCATAAACACCTTGAGGATATTTTTGAGCGATATCAATTACTTCTTGAGAAGTTTTTAAATTGGTACCCACATTAATCATCCAAATATTACTATCTAAACATTTTTGAATGACTTGTTCTCTGTCTTTTTCAAAAGATGAAAAATTAATATGAGCGTGAGTATCAATTAACATATATCTGAATATATCATTTTTTTATTTAAATAAAAAAGGGGGCAAAAGGATTATTGATCCTTGCCCCTGGAAAGAGATATGTTGAACTCTCTGGGTAGATTTTGAACAGTTTTGGCCATAGTTTTAATGGTTTTTGGAATAAGCCTTTCGGTTATATCCCTTAATCGCATTCTTCGATTTTTTAGTTTTTCCTTCTCTTTTTCGAGCGATGACATTTGTATTCTTCCATCTTCATGTTTAGCTATCTTTGTCTTTAAAGCGATGGTCTCAATATTGTAAGCATTAAGTCTGCTCTCTAGTAGTTCGGTTAGTTCGGTTACTGAAAACCCAACATGTCGCATCATTCTATCCCCAAACCCAATGTGTCGCATCATTCTATCCCCTTGTTTTTTTTATTTCCAAGACAAGCCTCCCCAAAAGCAGGAGAACTTTTCTTCCGGCTCTCTCCTAATGCCAAAGACATAGTTTCGACTAAGACCCTTTTTGGGAGTCTTCTCACCTTTTTTCTGTTCTTTTCTTTCTTCCATTTTTCTATTCCTCATAACGGTGAATTGGCCACCAAAACTTATAATAAGTCATTAATGAACAAATCACCGCTATAAGGTTTTGCCTATAATCTCTTTTTGTCTTATTGTGCTGTAAAAGAACTAAAAAACCTCCTTATTTAATTGGGAGGTTTGAAAAATTTCTAATTTCTAATTGTTTTAATTTCTAATTTTTACTAAACCTCCCAATGAAAACAAACCAAAAAAAATGACGAGAATGGCTTGTCTTGTTAAGAGATTATTATAATTTTTCTTTTCTTGGATATTACACATTTAATCAAAAAATAGATGCAATTATTAGAATATCAAATAAAAATAATATGTCAAACTATAGCTGTGGAAAAAGTGCTTCACTCTTTTTCTTTGTTTTTAACTGTTTGGTTATTTTTTCTGAGGTTTCTGGCAAGAAAGGCTTCAACATCTTAGCAATATTTGACAAAGCCAAAAGTAAATCATTAATCACTTGTCCTTGATTGTCTGACTTCTCCCAAGGTTTAGTTTGTTCAATGTATTTATCGCAAAAACCAATCAATCTCCAGATTGAAACCAGGGCTTCATTAAACCTAAGCTCATCTAATGATTTTTTATATTCTTCTTGGGTTTTATCTGTAATTTTTTGAAAATTGGAAATTGAAAATTCATTGGAAATTGGAAATTGGAAATTGGGATTTTGAGCAAGCGCAATAACCCTTGCGACTAAATTCCCCAGTCCTCGAGCCAAATCAGCTGTATATCTATCCTCAAACTTTTCGTAAGTAAAATCTCCGTCTTGGGTTGGAGGCATTTCCCTTAAAAGAAAATATCTTACTGGCTCAGTACCATATTTTTTAACCAACTCAATAGGATTAATAACATTTCCTATGCTTTTTGACATTTTCCCTCCATCAACTGTAATATATCCATGAACAAAAATTGATTTTGGCAAAGCAAGACCCGCAGACAACAGCATAGCTGGCCAATAAACAGCATGAAACCTTAAAATGCCCTTTCCTACAAAATGAATATCAGCTGGCCAAAGATCTTGAAACATTTTTTCATCTAAGTCATAACCAACAGCTGTAATATAGTTGGCAAGCGCATCAAACCAAACCCAGACAATTTGATTGGGATCTTTGGGAACAGGAATCCCCCATCCATGAGCTCTTTCTTTTGAACGCGAAATACAAATATCTTCTAAGCCAGAATTGATAAAGCTTAAAACTTCATTCTTTCTGGTTTCTGGAATTATTTTAAATTCATTTTTTTCAATCAATTCTTTTAATTGATTCTGATATTTTGAAAGTTTAAAAAAATAATTCTCTTCTTTAACTAATTCTGGAGCTTTTTTGTGCTCTGGACATAAACCATTAACCAGTTCTGATTCCTTGTAAAAAGCTTCGCAACCAACACAATAAAGTCCCTCATATGTTTTTTTGTAAATATCTTTTTGACATGCTTTCCAAAGCTTTTCTACACCCTCAATGTGTCTCTTCTCAGTGGTTCTAATAAAATCATCAAACGAAAGATTCAAAACATCTTTTAGATTATAAAATACTTGAGAGTTTCTATCTACTAATTCTTGAACAGTTATGCCTTCTTTTTCTGCTGCTTGAACATTTTTTAAACTATTTTCATCTGTCCCAGTCAAAAATAAAACATTCTCACCTAAAGAGCGGTGATATCTAGCTACAACATCAGTCTGAATTTTCTCTAAAGCATGACCAATGTGAGGCAAGCCATTTACATAATCAATCGCTGTTGTAATATAGAATTTTTTATTTGAATCAGACATTTATTTTACAACTAATTTTTCTTGTTTTTTAGCTATTAAAAAGTCTCTCCAGAACTCAAACAAAATACTAGTAATTGGAATTGCCAATATGGCTCCTAAAAGTCCTAAAAGTTTTCCTCCAACAGCTAAAGAAATTAAAACTAAAGCCGGAGGAAGACCAATAAACTTTTTAGTCAAAATTGGTGTTATGATATTGCCTTCAATCTGTTGAATTAGAATAAAAGCACCTAAAACAAAAAATGCTTTTAACCAGGAATCAAGCCCCACTAAAATAAAAGCTACAATGGCTGAAAGCACTGGTCCTAAAATAGGAACAATTTCTAAAACACCAGCTAAAAAAGAAAGCATAAAAGCATATTGTACATTAAAAATCTTAAGACTAATAAAGACTAAAATTGCCACAAAAATACCAGTTAATATCCTTGTTCCAAACCACTGAGCAGTTTTAGTTTGACATCTTTCCCAAAGATCCAACGTATAATTTTCATACTGCTGAGGAGTAAAAATAGCTAAAAGTCGCTCAATTCCACCCTCTTCCAAAGAAATGAAAAAAGCAACTGAACCAATAAAAAGAGTGGAACCAATTCCTCCAAAAATAACTGAAAGAGCACTTAAAATATTGGTTGAAGCTTTTTCAAGAAAATCTCCAATGGCTTGAATAAAGCTTTCCATGCTTTCAAGAGCCTCAATTCCTAATCCTTGCAAAGGAGGAGAGATTCTTTCAAAATATTGTGGGAAAAGTTGAGAAAATTGTTTTATCTCTGTAAAAAGTACTGGAAACAACCAATAAATACTTAAAGCTAAAAATCCAAAAATCATTGAATAAACAAAAAGGGCAGCTAAAAACCTGGGTAATCCTCGACGTCTTAAAAAACTAATGGCAGGCTCAAATAAAACTGAAATAATTAAAGCAAAAACAGACCAAACTAAAATATTCCTGATTAAATAAATGAGGTAAAAACAGAAAAGAGCAAAAGCAATTTTTAAAATTGTTCCCCAAGAAATATCTAATAATTGAGTTTTTTGATTCATCATAATTAAAGTTTTAAAAGTTTTTTGAATTTTGTTTCTTCCCCAAATGGACCAATCAGGGTTAAATTTAACTTTGATGGCTGAAAAATGTCTTTAGCAACTTTTAAAATATCATTGGACGTCACCTTATTAATTCTTGAAATTTGTTCTTTGGGAGTAATAATTTTACCAATCAGTAATTCTTGTCCAGCATAAAATGCACTTTGAATATCAGAAGACTCTAAGGCTAGAGTAAGTGCTCCCTTAAAATTATCTTTAGCTTTTTGAAGCTCTGGTTTAGTTATTTTTTTAGTTTTAATTCTTTTATACTCTTTTAAAATTAGGTTTGTAACAGATTCTACTTTTTGATGATCTACTCCAGCTTGAGTCATTAAAAAACCTGTATCAGTAGTGCTTTGAGAGCTAGTTCTAATATAGTATGCCAAACCTTTTCTTTCTCTAATAGATATCCATAAACGAGAACTCATATAACCACCCAAAATAGTGGCTAATAATGCCTGAGCATATCTCAAAGGATGAAACAAATCATATCCTCTTACCCCAAGACAAATATGGGTTTGGTCTGTTTTTTTAAAATGAACTAAAGCTTGGGGCTTTTTTTGTTGTTCAATAACTTTTAATTTTTCTTTGGCCTTTCCGATTTTTACCCTTTTGAAATATTTTATAATCTTTTTTTCTGTTGCTTCAGAGTTTATGTCCCCTGCAATACAAATTACTGTATTTGAGGCTAAATAATGCTTTTTTCTGTAACTCAACAGGTCTATTCTTTTAAAACCGGCTATATTTTCCTTTTCTCCAATTATTGGCCAACCAGCTGGTTGATGACCATAGAGCAATTTTTCCCAAAGATCTTTAACATAACTCATTGGAGTGTCTAAATACATTTTTAATTCCTGCAAAATAACCCCTTTTTCTCTTTGAATTTCTTTTTCTTCAAGTTTTGAATTCAAATATATGTCTGAAACCCAATCTAAAGCTAAATCTAAATGATTAGAGTCTACCTTAGCCCAATAACCTGTTTGCTCTTTATCAGTAAAAGCATTGTACATTCCTCCCACCCTATCTAAAGGTTCTATCAAAGACAATGTATTTGGTCTTTTTTTAGTTCCTTTAAAAAACATATGTTCTAAAAAATGAGAAACTCCATTTATTTCTTTGGTTTCGTTTTTTGAACCCACTTTTATCAAAACCAAAACAGTCACTGCTTGAGTGCCCTTCATGGGAACAGTAATTACTCTTAAACCATTTTTAAATGTCCTTTTTTTATACATTTTAACTCTCCAATTTTTCTTTTAGAATTTTAACTAAATCCTTAATCTTTATCCTTTCTTGTTTCATTGTGTCTCGGTCTCTGATGGTAACATCATTCTGACTTAAGCTGTCAAAATCAATTGTAATAGCAAATAAAACTGCTGTTTCATCAATCCTGCGATACCTTCTTCCGACAGAACCAACTTGGTCATACAAACAAACAAAGTGCGGCTTTAGTGTTTTATAAATTTCTTTAGCTTTTTTAACTATTTTCGGGTTGTTCTTAACTAAAGGTAAAATAGCTACTTTAATTGGAGCTAATTTTTTGTGAATCTTTAAAACAACTTCTGCTTCCTTAACCGCTTTAGTTGTTTTTGTTCTGCCACCTTTTACTTCCTCATAAGCATTAACTAAAAAAGCAAAAAGAGATCTCTCTACTCCAACTGAGGTTTCAATGATATGAGGAAAGTATTTTTCTTTTGATTCTTGGTCAAAGTATTTCAAATCCTTCCCAGAATATTTAGAGTGATTTGAAAGATCCCAATCTCCTCGATTATGCATTCCTTCAATCTCTCCCCAACCAAAAGGAAAATGATACTCAATATCAACCTGTTTTTGAGCATAATGAGCTCGTTGTTTGGCTGAAATCTCCACAGCTCTTAAGTCTTTTTTGGGAATACCCAAGCTTAAATACCAATTAATTCTTTCTTTTTTCCAAAAACTAAACCATTTATTAGCCTTTTTAGGATGACAAAACCATTGCATTTCCATTTGTTCAAACTCACGAGTTCTAAAAATAAAGTTCTTAGGATTGACTTCGTTGCGGAAAGCCTTACCAATTTGAGCAATTCCAAAAGGAATCTTTAATCTCATTGAATTTAAAACATTTTCAAAGTTCATATAGATTCCTTGACATGTTTCAGCTCTTAAATAAGCTGTAGAAGCGCTGTCTTCTACTGGACCAACAAAAGTTTTCATCATTAAATTAAACTTTCTTGGTTTTAAAAGCTCACCACCACATTCAGGACATTTGTTTTTAGCTTCTTCTGATTTAAATCTCTTTTTACAATTTTTACATTCCACTAAGTCATCACTAAAACCAGATAAATGCCCTGACGCTTCCCAAACCTTGGGATTCATCAAAATAGCAGCATCTAAACCAACAATATTATCATGATTGTTAGTCATTTCCTGCCACCAAGCTTGTTTTAAATTCCTTTTCATCTCAACTCCAAGAGGCCCAAAATCATAACTTGAACCAAAACCACCATAAATTTCAGAAGAGGGAAAAATAAAACCCCTTCTTTTGGCTAAAGATACAATTTTTGCTATTTTGTTTTCCATTGATTTATTTTATCTTATTCTTTTTAAAAGAAAAAATTACTGCACAATACCGTTTTCAACAGTTGAATCATCCGGCAAGCTTGTATCTATACTATTAGTAGAAAATGTTAAAATTTCTTTTGTCCAATCATCCTGACCAATAATTTCTGCTTGTCCTATAATGTCTGGGGTTTGTCCTGCCTGAGAAGAGTCAGGACTAAAAGCGACCTGAAAAGCTATATTAGGGGAAGGATTTAACACTCCTTTTCCAACCTTGAGATCACCAACTCGCCAAATAATTTCTCGGGATCCAGAATCAAAAGTAAACTTTGACTCTTCGTCCTCAGGAAAAATTTCACCAGTTAATTTTACATTTTTTGATAATTTTGCTTTTATTGTCACACTATTAACGTTATTGTAGAAATTTTTAGCTTGCCACATTATAGTATAAGTCGTTGTATCGCCAACCCGAGGAGGAACAGAACCAGAATTGCCAAAAATCTCATCTTCAAAATAGCCCTTTTGAACAATATCCATTTTTGAATTCACTTTGGTTTCAAATTCTTCTCTGGCTTGACTTAAATAAATATTAGTTTTAATCACTTCTTTTCCTTCAGAAGAAGTAATTTCCCAATCCTTTTTTAATTTAACCCAAAACTCCACTTCTCCCTGCTCTCTAACATTTAAGAATTGGAGTTCTCCCAATCTTTTCCAATCCCACAAAATTGAATTATCTCCCTGTTCAAAATCTCCACGAGGAGCATTAAGACTGGTTAAATCAAGGCCGTCTCCAATCAAAGTAATTAAAAGAGATAAATCAGTCAAAGGAGTTTCACCTATGTTTTTAAAAGAAACCTTATAGTGAAGCAAATCGCCTGGGCTGGCAACATATTCTGGGCTGCCGTTTATCTCTTGACTAATATAAAGAGCTGGCTTAATAATTTTTACTCCTTTAGAGATTTCTTTCAGTAAAACGAATTCACCGTCTTGCCATGTGCCAAATTCAGCTTTGAAAATCTCCTGGTCTCCAACACTACCACTGACCTTACCAGTGATTTCAATTCTTCCCCCCTCAGCCTTGTTCATAGGAGGAATTTCCCACTCAATTTCTTCTAAAGATTGGGGAACAGACTCAACAAATTCAAAATCTGAAGGATATTCTGCTTTTATTCTTAAGCCAGAAAGAGGATAATCAATGTTTGAAAAATAATTTAAAGAAAAGGTTAAGTCTTTTCCCGATTCAACCTCAGAAGGTAAATCAAATCTAAAAGTTAACGGAATGCTTTTAATCACAGTGGTAAGGGTGCTTTTTGATTCGTAGCGCGCTTTAAGGTTTTTAGGACGATAGCTTAAAGAAACTTTAGCCGTTTTAGCCTCTCCCTCTCTTCCTATAAGTCGAGCTTTAAAAGAATATGTTTTTTCTTCTCCTGGATAAATATCTTCTAATTCTATTTCCTTTCTCAAAAGATTTTCTTCAACAATTGAATAATCGGGATATTCAAAAATTATTCTTGGTTCTTCTAATCTAACTTTTCCATTGTTTTTGTACTTAACAAGATATTCAAAATTCTCAGCAATTTCTATTGTTTCTGGCCCTAAAATTTCTAATTTTAAGGTTTCTCTTGAATAATAATTAGAGTTCCAATAGTAAATAGCTACTACCGCCAAAAGAGTTATTAAAAAAATAATAAAATTTTTTTTCATTTGAATTAATTAATTTGACTAAGAATAAAATTAAGGAAATTATCAGAAATATTTTCTAAATTATTTAAATTAGACTCATCAATCCTTTTTAATTTTCTGATAATCAACCAATCTTTGTTCAAAATTAATCTTAACACCTTAATTGTTTCTGGGCTAATGTCTATAGCTTCTTTTTTGTCTTTTAAACAATTAGAACAAATTATTCCTCCTTGTTCTGGGATAAAACTTAATTTTTGGGGCTCTAGTTTTTTCCCACACAAAACACAATTATTTAGTTGAGGATGATAGCCAAGGACAGAAACAAGATTCCAGAAAAAGTAATAATATATTAACGGTAAATGGTAAATAATAAATGGTAAATCGTTTAATCTATCAAACGTCTCGCTTAATAATTTCCAAATCTTTTCATCTGCTTCCTCTCCCTTAATCAAATTGTCTAAAACTTCGCCAATCTGATAGGTAATTTTTAATTTTTCTAAATTCTTGTGGATCTCAGAAAATTTATCAATAACAATAGCGTCGGTAAGTGTTTTATAGCTTTTGCCCTGAATAAATTCTAATTCCAACAAAGAAAACAATTGGCTATTTCCTCTTAATTTTGCTTTTATCTTTCTTATGGCCCGACCCAAAATCTTTAATTTACCAAAGTCTTTGGTATAAATTATGAATAACTGATCTGCTTCTTTAAGATTGTCCTGCTTGAGAATAAATCCTTGAGTGCGGTAATGAACAGTCATTTCACTTAACTTTTTTAATTCCTATCCATAAATCATCTTGACCAATTTTCAATTCTTTCTCTTTATCAACATCAGAAGAGCTACCATACTTAATCTGATCTGCTTTAGTTTCATTAAGAATTTGAGTGCAACATTCTTGACGAGTTAAAATCTTTTTTACCCTACCACTGGCATCGTAACTAATAGATATCCTGTGTGCGGGTTTCAAACCTAATTCTTTTCTCATATTTTGAATTTGGCGCAATATCTCTCTTAGCTTTCCCTCATCTTCAAGCTCAAGAGTAAGTTTTGTATCAAGTTCTATTTCTTCTTTCATTTTAGAATCGTAAATTATCTTCTTCACATTTATTTCTTGTTTAATCAAATTTAATAATTGATCATTTTTAAGCTTTAAATTCTGATCTTTGATTTTGAGCGAAGCAAGAGGCTGTCTTACTTTAATGTTTAATTCCTTTCTTTTCGCTAAAGCTAAAGAAACAATTTCTCTTACCAAATCCATTTTCTTTTCTAAGTCTGGTTTAATCTTTCTTTTATCTGCCTTGGGCCAATCACATAGGTGCACAGACTCTGGCATATCTTTCTTTTTCAAAGAAAAATAGATCTCTTCAGCTAAGAATGGAATTATTGGTGCTATCAATTTTGTTAAATTCAAAAGAGTATAATATAGAACTTCTATTGCTTCCCTTTTTTCTGTTTCATCTTTTGGTTTTTGTAATCGTGCCCTAGATCTACGAATATACCAAAGAGACAAATCATTAATAAAAAAGTTTTCAATAGCTAAAACAGCTTGGCTAGCTTTAAATTGATCTAAGTTTTGGGTTGCTTTTTCAATTAGATTATTAATCCTAGAAATAATCCATTGATCCAAAATATTTTTAGAATTTGGGATTGAGGATTTGAAACTTGGGATTTCTTTAACATATGTTTTAAAAAAATAAAAGCTATTCCAAAGAGTTAGTAACTTCTTCTTGGCCTCATCAACCGTATTGTAACCAAATCTCAAATCATAAATAATATTTTGCCTGGAATATAACCACCTCATGGGATCAGCTCCCATCTTTTCTACCCCATCATCAAACCATATGGTATTACCCTTAGATTTATGCATTTCTTCTCCTTTTTCGTCTTTAACAGTAGCATAGCCAAAAATTGTTTTAACCGGTGTAGTATTCTTCATCGCTTGACTCATAACAATAAGAGAGTAAAACCAATTTTTAAATTGGCCAGGAAAAGATTCACAAATAAAATCAGCTGGAAACCATTTTTTCCAATATTTTTTGTCTGAAGAATAATTAAGAGTAGAAAAAGAAACAATTCCTGCGTCCAGCCAAGGATTACCAACATCTGATATTCTGGAAATTTCTTTACCGCATTTGGAACATTTAATTTTAACTTCATCTATCCAGGGACGATGAGGAGAATGACCTTCAAATTTTTCCCAGCCAGACACTGCTTTTTCTTTTAATTCTTGTTTTGAACCAATAACTTCAAAGTGGCCACACTCACACTCAAAAATTGGAAGAGCTAAACCCCAATATCTTTTTTTAGAAATCATCCAATCGTGCATATTATTAAGCCAATCTATTTCTCTTTCTTTGCCAAAACTAGGAATCCACTCTATTTTTTCTACTGTTTTCTTTAATGGTTCCCTTAAATCATCCATTGAAATATACCATTCATCCACTAAACGAAAGATTAATTCTGATTTACATCGCCAGCAAATGGGATATCTGTGTGTATAATTTTCTATCTTAAAAACCTTTCCTTTTTCTTTCAGATTATCAAAGATTAAATCTCTGGTTTCGTTTTCAGCTACTAATTTGTTGGTTAGAAAATCAAATCCTTGCAGATACCTACTTTCATCATTTGTTGGGTCAATAACCGGAAGGCTAAAGTCTTTACTCAACTGAAAATCCTCTTGTCCACAACCAGGAGCTATATGAACTATTCCTGTTCCCTCTTCAAAAGAAACCTCATCCCATAAAATAACCCTATGCCCGTTATTTTCTAGGGCCTGCTGAACGATAGGAAGCTCATCAAATATGCCTTCATATTTTACACCATCTAATTCTTTGCCCTTAAAAGTTTTAACCACCTTACCATCTGGAATTAAGTCAGCTTTTTCTTTAACAAGAATAAATGTTTCTTGTCCTTTCTTAACCTCAACATAATCTAATTCTGGATTAACAGCTAAGGCAACATTGCTCGGCAGTGTCCACGGAGTAGTTGTCCAAACCAAAAAGTAAGTGTTTTGTTTATTTAGAACCTTAAATTTTAGGAAAATTGATTTGTGAACAACCTCTTTATACTCTTCAGCTAAAATCTCGTGTTGAGAAATAGCCGTACCGCAACGCGGACACCAGGGCACAACATCTTTGCCTTTATATAACCAGCCTTTTTCATGACATTTTTTTAAAAAACTCCAAATGGTGTAATTGTTCTCATCTGACATTGTAAAATAGGAATTGTCCCAATCCATCCATTGACCCAAACGAATTGATTGCTCGGTTTGAATCTTAGAATATTTCATTACTCTGGCCTTACAGGCCTTAACAAATTTTTCAATGCCAAATTTTTCAATGTCTTTTTTAGAAGTAAACCCTTTTTCTTTTTCTACCTCTACTTCAACCCAAAGTCCCTGGCAATCAAAACCATTTTGAAATCTCTGATCATAACCCCTCATTACTTTATATCTCTGGAAAAGATCTTTATAGGTTCTACCCCAGGCATGATGAACACCCATTGGATTATTAGCAGTAATAGGACCATCTAAAAAAGACCA
>CAZDCT010000005.1:0-23814 GCA_964504075.1 uncultured Candidatus Saccharibacteria bacterium | reverse complement strand
GGGAGTTGAACCCACACGAGATTGCTCTCATGGGTTTTTGAGACCCACGCGTATACCAATTCCGCCACTTCGGCTTATTATGCTTAAAAATTAGCAATTTTTAACATAATCGTCAATTCTTTCTTTGACATTTTGAATGAATTCTTTAATATAAATAAAGTGAAGCGGATTGATCAGTTTTAATGTAGGGCAAAACTCTTTGCTTGGAAGAACAATTAGGTGTGCGGCCCTCTGGCTAGTTGTGGATAACAAGCAAGAACCAAAAGTACTTTTAAAAAAATGGGACAGACCAAGCAATACTGATAAACTGTACGTTCCTTTCTTTTCTGAAAAATGGTTGAAGGGATGCGATAACGGAAGCGAAGTAACAATGCTTCGCAGAGAGGCTGGAGATTTGTTTGGCGAACTGTTTTTACAAAAAAACCTAACAACTAAACGTTATCCTTTTCCAAACTTGCTTTATGTAGATGCTAAAGAGTTTATAGTTAGAAACGGAAGAAAGGGTGTTAGACTTCATTACTTCGGGAGAATAACAGAAAATCAGCTGAAAAGAATTGAGGAACGTCTACAAGGTCTATGCAACTCTCCATTCCCCCATACTAAAAGGGTAAGAATTACGACTTTAACAGCAAATGATTGCTACAGAATGCTTAAATTGGGGTCGGAAGAGAGTATTCGTAAAGACTCAATAATCCTTTTTCCTGATGATTTTGATGTAATCTTTCCTTTTCTGGAAAACGATGCCGAGGAAATGCGTTTAATCCTAGAATACGACTGGCCATAAAAGAGTGAGCACAATCTCACCTCTTTTTTTTGAAATCACAACTTTTATTTGAGCAGATTATTTGTCTACCTTTTTCAATTAACAGAGAATTACACTTGGGGCATTTTTCTCCAGTTGGTTTATACCACAAAGCAAAATCACATTTAGGATATTGATTGCAAGCATAAAAGATTTTTCCTTTTTTAGTTCTTTTTAAAACAATTTCTCCTTTTTTGCATTTGGGACACTTAATATTTAAGCTTTGTTTTTCTAAAGGTTCGGTGTATTTACATTTTGGAAAATTCGAGCAAGCATAAAACTTTCCAAATCTGCCCAACCTGATTAATATTGGAGAACCACACTTCGGGCATATTTTGTTTGTTGTTTCTTGGGCAATATCTTTTTTAGAAATTTCCTTTTCTTTTTGTTTTAGGTTCTTTTCAAAAGGGCCATAGAATTTTTTAATTATAGGTACCCACTCTTCTTTATTATCAACTATATTATCTAAATCTTTTTCCATTTTAGCTGTAAAACCAATATCAACTATTTTGGGAAAATGTTCCACTAAAAGATTATTTACTACTGTTCCAATTTCGGTTGGTTGAAATCGTTTGTTTTCATTTTTTTGAACATAATTTCTGTCTTGAATTGTTGACATAATGGGAGCATAGGTGGACGGCCTACCAATTCCATGCTCTTCCAGAGATTTAATTAAAGTAGCTTCAGTATATCTGGCGGGAGGCTTGGTAAAGTGTTGAGAGGGGATTAATTCTGTTAGTTCTAAAATTTCTTGTTTCGCAAGTTGGGGTAACTCTTTTTGTTCATATTGGATTGGATAAACTTTTAAAAAACCATCAAATTTTAAAATCTGTCCATTAGTTCTAAAAGTAAAGTTTTTAGCAGAAATATCTATTGAGGTTGAATCAAAAATAGCCTGGCTCATCTGAGAAGCAACCAATCTTCTCCAAATAAGATCATATAATTTAAACTGTCTATTATCTAATTTAGTTTTCAGGTTTTCAGGTGTTTGGCTTATAAAAGTAGGCCTGACTGCTTCGTGAGCTTCTTGGACCTTTCCTTTAGCCTTATATTTTCTAAAAAATCCTGCCCAATATTCTTTGCCAAAATTTCCTATAATATATTTCTTAGTTGTAGTTAATGCAAAATTGCTTAGATTGACAGAATCGGTTCTATGATAACTAATAAATCCTTTTTCATATAAGTTTTGGGCATTTCTCATGGTCATTTTGGCTGACCAATGAAATCTTCTCCAAGCTTCTCTTTGGAGAGAGCTGGTAGTAAAGGGAGGTAGGGGATTCCTCTTTACTTCTTTTTTCTGAATATTTACTATTTTGTATTCAGCTCCACTTAAATCTTTTAAGATTTGATCTGCTTGTTTTTTGTTTTTTATGTCTAATCTATTAATTCTTTCTCCATCTTTTTCAACGAGCAGGACCTCAAATTCTTTTTCTTGTTTCTTGAGCAAAGCTGCGATAGTCCAATACTCCTGAGGAATAAAAGCTTCAATCTCTTTTTCTCTTTCAGACACCAATCTTACTGCTATTGATTGAACTCTTCCAGCTGATAGTCCTCTAGCCACTTTTTTCCATAAAAATGGAGATAATTTGTAACCAACAAGTCTGTCTAAAATTCTACGCGCCTGTTGAGCGTCAACAAGATCAATATTAATTTTTCTTGGATTTTTTAAGGCTTTCTCAATAGCTGATTTGGTTATCTCATGAAAAGTAATTCTCTGATATGGTTTTTTTCCATTTAAATCTAAAACTTGAGTTAAATGCCAAGCAATTGCTTCTCCTTCTCTATCTTCATCAGTAGCCAAGATAACCAAGTCAGCTTTCTCGGCTTCTTTCTTAAGGAGGTTAAGATTCTTCCTGGCCTTAGTTGGAATAATATATCTTGGCTTGAAATTATTATCAATATCTATTCCCAATTCCCCTTTTGGTAAATCCCTAATATGCCCCATAGTTGCGGCTATTTGATAGTCTTTACTAAGAAATTTTGTTAGAGTTTTTGATTTAGTTGGACTCTCAACTATTATTAATTTCATGTTTAGGTATTTGACTTATTTTTTCAGCAATTTTCTTAATTGTTTCTTTTATAATCTCTTTTTCTTTTTTTGTAAACTTCTTGAGAACAAATTTTTCTGTTTCTTCGGGTTTGCCTTTTGTTGGAAGAATGCCAATTCTAAATCTATAGAAATCTTTAGTTTTTAGTTTATCAATGATTGACTGAACTCCTTTGTGTCCGGCAGAACTTGAGTCTTCTGATATTTTTATTTTTCCCAAAGCAACATCAATGTCATCGTGAATTACGATTAGGGCTTTTTCTTTAACCTTATAATAATCAGTCAATTGTTTTACTGATTTTCCTGAATCATTCATAAAGGTTTGAGGTTTTGCTAAAATAGTTTTTTCTTGATTTAAAATTCCTTCTGAAATTTGAGTATTGAACTTTTTAGAAAAAGCAAAATCAGGAAAATCATTCTCTTCCTTAATTTTATCTAAGACCTCAAAACCAATGTTATGTCTTGTATTTTTGAACTCTTGTCCTGGGTTGCCTAAGCCAATGATAATAATCATGTTTTTATTTTAGCATTTCTTCTTTAAAATTTCTTGATATATCATAAAAAATGAGATATAATCAAAAAGTATGAAAGCAATTTTTTCGTTTTTTACATTCATTTGGGAGGTTTTTAAAATAGTTATTATTGCCTTAATAATAGTTGTTCCTATTCGCTATTTTTTATTCCAGCCATTTTTTGTAAGGGGACAGTCAATGGAACCCAGTTTTGAAGATGGCGATTATTTAATTATTGATGAGTTATCTTATAGGTTTTCAGAAATTAAAAGAGGGGATGTTCTGGTTTTCAAATATCCCAACAATCCCTCACAGCGTTATATTAAAAGAGTTATCGGTCTTCCAGGAGAACTGGTTGAGATAGGGTCTGGTTCGGTTATGGTTTATTCTGAAGACGGCAAACAGGTCTTAGATGAAACAGAATACCTTTCTTCTGATACAAAAACCCCGGGACAAATAAAAATTTTGTTAGACGAAAACGACTATTTTGTTTTAGGAGACAACAGAGGTCTTTCCTCTGATTCCAGAAGCTGGGGAGCTTTAAATAGAAAATATATTATTGGAAAAGTTTTTATAAGAGCTTGGCCGCTTACCGCTTTAGCCAAGATTGAAGCTCCTCAATATTAAAACTTATGGCCAGAAAACTAAAATTTCAAACCCCAACCGGAATGCATGATATCTTGCCAGAAGATCAGATTTATTTTCGGAAAATATATAATGTGGTTGAGAGCATTGCTAGTTTTTATGGTTTTGGAAAAATTGATACCCCAATTCTTGAACAATCAGAGCTTTTTTCAAAAGGAGTGGGATTAGATACAGATATTGTTCAAAAAGAAATGTTTAGTCTAAAAACCAGAGGGGGAGACCACTTAAGTTTGAGACCAGAGGGCACAGCTCCAGTGGTAAGAGCTTATATTCAAAAAGGCATGATTAATTGGCCTCAACCAGTTAAGCTCTGGTATTTTGGTCCCTTTTTCAGACATGAGAAGCCACAGGCAGGTCGTTTTCGTCAGTTTTGGCAGTTCGGTCTTGAGGTTTTGGGAGAAAAGGGTCCAGTAATTGACGCTCAAGTTATTCAGATTTTCTATAATATTCTAAAAGATTTAAAGTTGAAAAACTTATTGGTAGAAATAAACAGTATTGGAGATTCACAGTGCCGACCATATTATAAAAAACTGTTGAAGAATTATCTTCGTTCTAAGGAAAGACTCCTTTGTACAGATTGTCGGAGAAGGTTAAAAACAAATCCCTTAAGGATTTTAGACTGTAAACAAGAAAGATGCCAAAGTATTATTAGTCAAGCGCCTCAATCAATTGATAATCTTTGCGATAGTTGCCATCAGCACTTTAAAGAGGTTTTGGAATTTTTAGATGAAGCTGAAATTTCTTATCGTTTAAACCCTTATTTGGTTAGAGGTTTAGATTATTATACCAGAACTGTTTTTGAAATAGTTGAAGATTCTGCTGAAGGAAGAGAATTAGGAGTTTTAGTTGGAGGAGGAAGATATGATAATTTGGCAAAAATTTTAGGACGAAGAGATATACCAGGTGTAGGAGGAGCTGCTGGGATAGATAGAATTATAACTTCAATGAAGAAAACTGGAAGCAGTGTTTCTCGGGTTATACCTCCTAAGATTTTTTTGTCTCAAGTTGGTAAGTTGGCTAAAAGAAAAAGTTTAAAACTGTTTGAAGAATTTAGGAAAGCTAAAATTTCAATTATTGAATCTCTTGGCAGAGACTCTTTGAGAGCTCAACTGGCTAAGGCTAATAAACTTGGAGTATTATATACTTTAATCTTAGGACAGAAAGAAGTTATAGACGGAACAATTATTGTTAGGAACATGAAGACGGGAAAGCAGAAAAGAGTAAAAATGGATAACGTGGTAAAAGAAATGAAGAAAAACCTTAAAAAGTAATTTATGGAATGTCTTTTTTGTAAAATTGTAAACAAAGAATTACCTTCTGAGATTGTTTATGAAGACAAAGAGATTTTAGTTTTTAAAGATATTAATCCTAAAGCACCTGTTCATCTTTTAATTGTTCCCAAAAAACATATTCCTTCAGTCAATGAATTAAAAAAAGAAGATAAAGATCTAATTGGAAGTTTGTTTTTAGTTGCTAAAAACATGGCAGAAAAAATAGGAATTAAAAAAACTGGGTATAGACTATGTTTTAATGTCGGAAAGGGAGCTGGTCAAGTGGTTGATCACCTTCATTTGCACCTTTTGGGTGGCTGGACAGACGCTGTTCCAAAGCATAATATTTAATTTATATGGCAATAGAAATTCAAAAAAAAGAAAAAGAAACATCTCAATCTTTAGTCCGTCGTTTTTCAATAAGGCTTCGCAAAAGCGGTATTTTGCTTCGAATGAGACGATCTCAGTTTCGTAAAAGATCTAAAAGCAATCAATTGAAAAAAAGAGCAGCTCTTAGAAAAGAAGAACTGAAGAAAGAGTACGAAAAAAAGAAAAAATTGGGCAAACTTTAAAAATGTTCAAGGATAAAATTAGTCAAAACCTAAAAATTGCTCTGAAAGAAAAAAGAGAAATAGAGGTTTCTGTTTTAAGAATGCTTTTAGCCGCGATTTTGAATAAGGAAAAAGAAAAGAGGTATAAGTTGAATAAAGAAAAGCCTGATTTGAGCCAAGGAGAATTAGAGAAAGAAAGTCAGTTGACAGAGGAAGAAATAACCTTAATCACTTCTATTGAGGCAAAAAAAAGAAAAGAAGCAATAATAGCTTTTGAAAAAGGAGAAAGAAAGGATTTGGCTGAAAAAGAGAAAAAAGAATTAGATATTTTAAAAAAATATTTACCAGAACAGATTTCAGAAGAAGAGCTTTCTCAGATAATTAAACAGGTAATTGTTGAAACAGGAGCCAAAGAAATGAAAGATATGGGAAAAGTTATGAAAGAAGTGATGCTAAAAGTAGTGGGTAGGGCAGATGGAAATCAAGTTTCTGGTATTGTGAAAGAGTTGTTAAAAAATGATTAGTATTACCAACCTTACTGCAAATTCAATAGATAAAAGTTTTTTTGAAAAGATTGCCAAACTTATTTTAAAGGGAGAAAAAAAGAGTGAAGAAATATCAATTGTTTTGATTGGACCAGCAAAAATGCGAAAATTAAATAAGCAATATTTGGGCAAGAATAGAACAACAGATGTTTTGTCTTTTGCTAAAGTTCAACCATTAGAATTTAAATTTCCCCCTGGCAAAGAAAAAGAATTGGGCGAGATAGTTATTTGTTTGAGAGAGGTTAGAAAAAATACAAAAAGATTAAAATCTATTTTTGGAACAGAACTAGCAAGAGTGTTAATTCATGGCATTTTACATCTTTCGGGATATAATCATGAAAAATCAGAAAAAGAGGCAAAGAAAATGCAAGAAAAAGAAAATTATTATTTGAAAATATGGCAAAACCCCATTTCATAACTAGTTTAGATATTGGGACAAGCTCAATAAAGACTTTGGTTGTTCAACAGAATCCAAATTCAGAACTGGAGACCATTGCCTTTTTTCAAAAACCAGTAAGTGGTGTTAGGAGAGGAATAGTGATTAATGTTCAAGAAGTTGCTAAGGCGCTTGGAGATGTACAAGAGGAAATAGAAGTTCAGACAGGCCAGAAAATTAATTCTGTTTATATTAATATTGGGGGCAGTCATATATCTTGCACTTCTTCAGAAGGAAAAGTGGCTGTTTCAAGGGCTGACAAACAGGTTTCTGAAGAAGATATTGACAGGGTTTTAGAAGACGCTAAAACCTTTTCCCTTTCTCCGAATAAAGAGATTTTAGGTGTTTTCCCTCGAAACTTTATAGTTGATGGAGAAAAAGTAAAGGAAGCTGTTGGAATGAAAGGAATAAGGTTAGAGGTAGAAGCTTTGGTCGTTTGCGTTTTTTTCCCTTATTTTAAAAATTTAGAGCAAAGCATTTTAAATTCGGGCCTTCAGACAACAAATGATATTATTCCTTCACCAATAGCTGCTGCCAGGGCCGTGCTTTCGTCTCGCCAAAAAGAATTAGGAGTAGCGCTTTTAGACATAGGAGAGGGAACATCAAGTTTAGCTGTTTTTGAAGAGGGAAGCTTAATTCATTTAGCTATTTTGCCAGTTGGTTCAGCTAATATTACTCATGATATTGCTATTGGTTTGAGAATAGATATTGATGTTGCTGAAAGAATAAAAAAAGAATTTGGTTCTTGTCTTGTTTCTGAAAAAGAGAAAAGAGAAAAAATTGAAATTAAAGAGCCAGAACCCCTTGTTTTTACACGCAAAATCCTAAATAATATTATTGAGGCAAGGGTTTCACAGATTTTTGAAGAAATGAATAAAGAATTGAAAAAGATTTCTAAAGATAGTTTATTGCCAGCTGGTATAGTTTTAACTGGAGGGGGCGCTAAGTTACCAGGAATAGTAAGGTTAGCTAAAAGAGAATTACGATTACCCTGTAAGACTGGAAGGCCACATGGTTTTGTTGGTCTTAGCAAAGATCCTAGTTTGGCCACTGTTTGCGGCTTAACTTTAATGGGGATTGATTTAGAGGGTGTAGAATCTTCTCCTTCTATCGTTGGAGAAGCAATCTCTAGAGTTAAAAATTTTTTTAAAAGTTTAATTCCATAATATTATGACTGGTCCAATAAAAATTAAGGTAGTTGGAGTTGGGGGTTCGGGAGGCAATGCTGTTTCTAGAATGATGCGAGCTAAAATCAGGGGCGTTGATTTAATTGCTATCAATGCTGATTTTCAAGACCTTAAAAAAACTAAAGCTCATGTTCGGCTTCAAATTGGAAGAGAATTAACCAAGGGGCTGGGTACAGGAATGAATCCAGAGTTGGGAAAAAAAGCAGCTTTAGAGAGCAAAGAAGAAATTTCAGAGATTTTAAAAGATACAGACATGGTTTTTATTACTTATGGGAGCGGGGGTGGCACTGGCACTGGAGCAGGTCCTGTTGTAGCTGAGATTGCCAAGCAGTTGGGAGCTCTAACAGTAGCTGTTGTTACAACACCGTTTTCTTTTGAAGGTCAGGCACGAAAGAAAATAGCTGAACTGGGCGTAAGAAGATTAAAAGAAAAAGTAGATAGCTTAATTACGATTTCTAATGACAAGCTTTTGTCAATCCTAGACCCCAATATTCCACTTCTAAAAGCTTTTTGGTTTTGTGATGATATTCTGCGTCAAGCTGTTCAGGGTATTTCTGATTTAATAATGCTTCCAGGCATTATTAATGTTAATTTTGCTGATGTTAAAGAAATTATTGAAGATTCTGGAACTGCTTTATTTGGTATTGGTAGGGCCCAGGGGGAGAAAAGAGCTGAAACAGCTGCTCGTTTAGCAATTAACTCTCCTTTGCTTGATAGTTCTTGCAGGGGAGCTAATGGTATTTTGTTTAATATTTCAGGAGAGGACATTTCTCTTTCAGAAATAGATGAAGCAGCTAAGGTTGTTACTAAAGAAATTAATCCTGGGGCTAAAGTTATTTTTGGGGCGATTCAAAATGAGAAGTTAGGCAAGGGGCAAATAAAGGTTACGGTTATTGCCACTGGTTTTTAGTCATAGTATTTTCCAAAAATTTGACCGAGTTTTGACTCGGTTTTTTGATTGTAGTAAAATGGACTTATTAAATTACTAACAACTTAGAAAAATGACCAGAAAAACAAAAAAGATAGAAAACAAAATCACAAAGGTTGAAAAAAGAGACGGCACAATTGTGCCCTTTGACCAAGAAAGAATTAGAGATGTGATTTTTAAAGCCCTTACTGCTACTGGTCAGGGAGATGGCAAAAAATCAAACAGGCTTGCCGAAAGAGTAACCCAAATTTTAAACAGACGTTTTAAAAAAGACGAAATTCCTCACGTTGAACAAATTCAAGATACTGTTGAGGAAGTTTTAATTTTAGAAGGCTTGGTTGAAACAGCCAAAGCTTATATTTTATATCGAGAGCAAAGAAGAAGGATTAGAGAATCAAGTTTTCTCTTGGATGAATCTAGTAAGGCAGTAGATAAATATTTAGACGAGCTTGATTGGCAGATTAAAGAGAATGCTAACATGACCTATTCTTTGCAAGGATTAAATCAATATGTTAATTCTTATGTTGCTAAAAAATACTGGCTTAATAAAATCTATCCGAAAGAAATTAGAGAAGCAGCGGCTAATGAAGATTTTCATATTCATAATTTAGACAGCATTAGTACTTATTGTTGCGGCTGGGATCTTTATGACATTCTTATGAGGGGCTTTGGCGGTGTGTCAGGCAAGTTGGAGTCTCGGCCACCAAAGCATTTCGGAGTAGCCTTGGGACAGCTAGTTAATTTTTTTTATACTCTTCAGGGAGAAAGCGCTGGAGCTCAAGCAGTTTCTAATTTTGATACCCTACTTGCTCCCTTCATACGATACGACAACTTAAGCTATCCCCAGGTAAAACAAGCAATGCAGGAGTTTCTATATAATTGTATGGTGCCAACAAGAGTTGGTTTCCAAACTCCATTTTTAAATGTTTCAATTGACATCAATCCTCCCAAGTTTTTGGCTGATCAGCCGGTTGTGATTGGTGGTAAGCTTCAGAAAGAAACTTATGGCGAGTTTCAGGACGAAATAGATATATTTAACAAAGCTTTTTATAAAGTGATGATGGAGGGAGATGCTAAAGGAAGACCTTTCACTTTTCCAATTCCAACTGTTTCTATTGGTAAAGACTTTGATTGGGACAACCCAGTCTTAAATCCTCTTTGGGAAGCAACGGCTAAGTATGGCGTAAACTATTTTTCTAATTTTGTTAATTCAGACATGAATCCAGAGGATTTTCGCTCAATGTGTTGTCGATTGCGTTTAGACAATAAAGAGCTTTACAAGAGAGGTGGAGGATTATTTGGTTCAGCCCCTTTAACTGGTTCTATTGGCGTCTGTACGATTAATATGCCAAGGATTGGTTATCTTTCAAAAACAAAGAAAGAGTTTTTTCAAAGATTGGGTCGGCTTATGGATTTAGCTAAAGAGAGCTTAGAAATTAAAAGAAAAGCCTTAGAAGATTTTATGGAAAAAGGGCTTTATCCCTATTCAAAGTATTATTTGGCTTCAGTAAAAAAAATAAGAGGAACTTATTATGGAAATCACTTTTCAACTATTGGTTTATTGGGTATGAACGAGTCCTTATTAAACTTTATCGGTGAAGACATTGGTTCTCGTAGAGGCAGAAGGTTCGCTTTTGAAGTATTAGGTTTTATGCGCAAGAAATTAATTAAATATCAAAAAGATACAGGGAATATATATAATCTTGAGGCCACTCCGGCTGAAGGAACTAGTTATCGTCAGGCAAGAATAGACAAAGAAAAGTATCCAGATATCATTACTGCTGGTACCAAAAAAGAGCCCTATTATACTAACTCCACTCAATTACCAGTTGGAAAAACCGACGATGTTTTTAAAGCATTAAAGCTTCAGGATAAATTGCAATGTCTTTACAATGGCGGTACTGTCCTTCACCTCTTTTTGGGAGAACAGATTTCTGATGTTAAAGCTGTAAAAAGCTTGGTTAGAACGGTTTTTGAAAAATTTAATTTACCCTACATTACCATTACCCCCACTTTTTCTATTTGTCCGGTTCATGGTTATTTATCCGGAGAACATTTTACCTGTCCTCTGTGTACTGTAGAGCAGCCTTGTGAGGTCTATTCTCGTATCGTCGGCTATCTTAGGCCTATTTCTCAATGGCACGATGGAAAAAAGAGAGAATATAAAGAAAGAAAAGAGTTTAAGGTTAAAAAAACTCAGCTTACCAAATAATTTATGGAAATTGCTGGTCTTCAAAAATTAACACTGATTGATTATCCAGGCAAATTAGCTTGTACTGTTTTTTTAGCTGGTTGTAATTTTCGTTGTCCTTGGTGTTATTCAAAAGAGCTTGTTTTGCCAGAGGAAATTAAAAAACAACCCAAAATTTCTGAAAAAGAATTTTTCAATTTTCTAAAAAAGAGAAAAGGTTTATTAGAGGGGGTTGTTTTGTGTGGAGGGGAGCCAACTATTTTTAAAAATCTGCCTAACTTCGCAAAAAAAATTAAAAAACTAGGATTTTCTGTAAAACTTGATACCAATGGTTCAAATCCAGAAATGATAAAAGAAATGATAAACAAGCATTTGATTGATTACGTGGCTATGGATGTGAAACTTCCCAAGGAAGAGTATTCTAAGGTGTTTTTTGACAAAACAAAAGTAGAAGATATTAACGAATCTATTAATATTTTAAAAAAAGGAAAAGTTGGGTTTGAGTTCAGAACAACCGTGGTTCCAACAATTCATAAAAAAGGGGATATATTAAAGATTGTTCATTGGATAAGGCCTGCTTCTAAATATTTTCTGCAAAATTTTAGAGCAGAAAAAACCATTGATCCTGGTTTTGAAAAAATCAAACCATATCCTAGAGAATTTCTCTTGGAAATTATAAAAACAATTGCTCCATTTTTTGAAACCTGTGAAGTAAGATAGGTTTATTGAAATGACCTCATCAAAAATTCTTTTCTATTTTTGTCTCTTCTTTATTGGAGGAGTTTTTTTATATTCATTAAATGTAGATATTCAGAGCAATCAATTAAAAGAGTACTTTGACAAAGAGGTTAGCTTAGTTGGAGTGGTGGTTGAAGAGCCCGACAAGAGACAAGGTACAACAAAATTAACCATTCAAATAGAGGGCTTAGAAGAGAAAATTTTGATAACCAAATGGCATTATCCTCAATACGAGTATGGTGATAAATTAAAAATTAAAGGCATCTTGCAAGAACCTCAAATTTTTGAAGGGTTTAATTACAAAGATTATTTGGCTAAAGACAAAATTTTTGCTTTGACATATCAACCCAAAATTGAATTAATTGAAAAAAATCAAGCCAGTTCTTTAAAAAGATTTTTAATTTCAGTTAAAAACAAATTAAAAACAAGTTTAAATACAATAATGCCAATGCCACAATCTGGTTTTTTAGAGGCTTTACTTTTTGGAGACGAGAGCAACATTTCTAATGAATGGAAAGATAAGCTCAATTTTACTGGAACTCGCCATATCGCTGCTGTATCTGGTATGAATATTACTATTTTATGTTTTCTGTTATCTGATTTTCTTCTATCTTTGAGTTTTTGGAGAAATCAATCGTTTTATATTTCAGTAATTTTAATTTCTTTTTATATCTTGATGATTGGGGCGCCCGCATCAGCTGTTCGAGCCGGAATTATGGCCATTGCTTTCTTGACAGCCCAGCACTTTGGCAGAATCTCAACTGGTTCTCGGATAATTGTTTTGTCAGCTACTATAATGTTAATTTTTAATCCATTGCTTTTAGTTTTTGATGTTGGTTTTCAATTATCTTTTTTGGCAATCATAGGCCTTATTTATTTACAGCCAATACTTCTTAATCTTTTTAAAAAAATCCCAGATGTTTTTCAGTTAAGATATAATCTTTCTGGTACCTTAGCTGCTCAGATTTTTACTTTACCAATTTTAATCTATAATTTTGGTCAAATTTCAATAATTTCATTACTTGCTAATATTTTAATTCTTCCTCTTTTACCAGCCATAACTATTTTGGGCTTTATCTTTTCTATGATAGGTATGGTCTGGGAACTGCTTGGTCAATTTTTGTCTTGGCCAGCTTGGTTTATGCTTAGCTATTTAATCAAAATAATTGATTGGTTTTCAAAAATTTCTTGGGCTAATTTGATATTTCAAAATGTAAGCATCTTTTTTCTTTTGTTTTGCTATTTTGTCCTGGCTTTAATAATTTGGCGCATTCAGGAAAGTCAAAAACTAAAATTTCTTCAATATTAATGTTAAAATAAATCTATGACAAAAAAGGCTTGGGTAATTACAGTTAACATGGGTTATGGCCATCAAAGGACTACCTATCCTTTAAAGGATTTAGCGTTTAAAAAAGAAATTATTGCTGCTAACGATTATCAAGACATTCCAGGCGGAGATCGTAGACTTTGGAGGGGGAGCAGAAAATTTTATGAAGCTATGTCTCAGTTTAAAAGAGTTCCTTTGATTGGCGGATTTGTTTTTGCAGCCTACGACAAACTTCAAAGAATTCTTAGTTTTTATCCCAAAAGAGATTTGTCAAAATCAAATTTCCAACTACAGCAGATTTTTTCTTTAATTGAAAGAGGTTGGGGTAAGCATTTAATTGAGAAATTAAAGAAAAAACCTTTTCCTTTAATAACAAGTTTTTTTACCCCAGCCTTTATGGCTGAATCTTTTGATTATCCTGGCGATATTTTTTGTATTATTTGCGATGCTGATATTGCTCGAACTTGGGCGCCCCTAATACCTCATACCAGTAGGATTAAATATTTTGCTCCCAACGAAAGGGTGGTTGAGAGGTTAAAATTATATGGAGTAAAAGCAGAAAACATATTTTTAACTGGCTACCCCTTGCCCAAGGAAAATATTGGAACAGAAAAGTTAGGTATTTTGAAAAAAGACTTGGCTCATCGGATTGTAAATCTTGATCCTAAAAAAAGATACCAACATTATTACAGTTCATTGATTAAAAAATACATAGGAAAATTGCCCCAAAAATCAAACCATCCTCTAACCCTAATGTTTGCGATTGGAGGAGCTGGAGCTCAAAAAGAGATTGGGATACAGGTTGTTAAAAGTTTATTTTCTAAAATTAAAAAACAGGAAATTAAGGTAATTTTAGTAGCTGGGATTAGAAAAAAGGTTAAAGAATATTTTGTTGAAGAGATTAGAAAGTTAGGTTTTAAAAAAAATAAGGGTGTTGAAATAATTTTTGAAAAAGAGATTAAATTATATTTCCAGAAATTTAACACGGCTCTGAGAAATACGGATATTTTGTATACAAAACCAAGTGAATTATCTTTTTATTCGGCTTTGGGAATTCCAATTATTGTTGCTCCTTGTATTGGCTCTCAGGAAGAATTTAATAAAAGCTGGCTTTTAAGATCTGGTTTTGGTATTCCCCAGAAAGATCCTAGTCATATTCATGAGTGGCTTTTTGATTGGTTGGAAAGAGGATATCTTGCTGAAGCTGCGATGGAGGCTTTTGTTGAAGGAGAAAAGATAGGCACCTTTAAGATTGAGAAAATGATTTCACAATGAAAAAGCTAAAAAAAATTATGTTTGGGCTATTGTTTTTATTTCTACTGTTTTTTAGCCTGTTTTTTGTTGGAAGCGTTCCACAAGCAGATAAAATTGCTTGGGGAGTTAATTTTTCCCAAAAACATTCTCAATCATTGGGCTTGGATTGGAAAGAAAACTATTTAGCTCTACTTGATGATTTGAAGGTTAAGAACATCAAATTAGCTGCTCATTGGGATTTAATTGAACCCCAGGAAAACCAATTTAATTTTCAGGATTTAGACTGGCAACTAGAAAAAGCAGAGGAAAAAGGAGCTAAGATTATTTTGGCAATAGGAATGAAAACTCCGCGCTGGCCGGAATGTCATATTCCAGAATGGGCTAAAAATAAAAGCAAACAAGAGCAGCAAAAAGAAATTTTAAAAATGCTTGAGAATATTGTTTTAAGGTACAAGGATTCTCCAACCATTAAGTATTGGCAAGTAGAAAATGAACCATTTTTTCCTTTTGGAGATTGTCCATGGGTTGATAAAGATTTTTTGAAAAAAGAAATAGATTTAGTTAAATTTTTAGACAAAAAAGACAGAGTTTTAATTTCTGATTCTGGCGAAGGGTCTTTTTGGATTCAGGCAGCTATTTTTGGAGATATGGTTGGCACAACAATGTATAGAAAAGCCTGGTTTCGTCAGCTAGGATTTTATATTCACTATCCCTTCCCTCCAATTTTTTATGCAAGAAAAGCTCAGATTATTAATAAACTGTTTGATAAAGAAGTAATTTGTGTGGAACTGCAAGCTGAACCATGGGGGCCGAAACTGCTTTACGATTCACCAATGGAAGAGCAAGAAAAAACAATGAACTTAGAACAATTTAAAGCAAATATTGAATTTGCCAAGAAGACTGGATTAAAAGAGTTTTATTTTTGGGGTTCCGAGTGGTGGTATTGGATGAAAGAGAAACAAAAAAGGCCTGAGATCTGGGATGAGGCTAGGAAAATATTTTAAATTATGCTTTCAATAATCATTCCAACTTTTAACGAAGAAGAGTATCTTCCTCTCTTGCTTAAACAAATCAAAAAGCAAAGCTTTAAGGATTTTGAAATAATTGTGGCTGATGCTAATTCGGTAGACAGGACAGTAGAAATCGCTAAAAGTTTTGGCTGTAAAACAGTTAAGGGTGGCTTGCCCGCTAAAGGAAGAAATGAGGGAGCAAAAGCAGCTCAGGGAGACATTTTTTTGTTTATGGATGCTGACAATATTTTCTTACCTCAGGATTTTTTAAAAGAATTGATTCAACAATTTGAAAAAAGAAGTTTAGATTGCGCTTCTTTTCCAATTTATATGGAGGGTAATAAATTAGATAAACTGCTTTATGGAATTTATAATTTCTGGGCAGATATAACCCAAAACTTTTTGCCCCATTCTTTTAATTCTATTTTAATTAGAAAAAAGCTCCATCAAAAAATTAATGGGTTTGACGAAGAAATTAAATTAGCTGAAGACCATTCTTATGCAAGAAAAGCGGCTCGCTTTGGAAAATTTGGATTTATCAAAACCAAATCAGTTTTAACTTCTTCAAGAAGATTTGAAAGAGACGGAAAACTAAAGGCTTATTTAAAATATATTTTAGCTGGTATTTATTTATTTTTCTTAGGTGACATTAAAACAGATATTTTTAAATATCGGTTTGGTTATCACTTTAAAAAAAAGAAAAAATAATATAAAATAACTTATATGATAGACTATAATTTACCTTCAACTACCGAGCTTCCGAAGGAAGCGAAGGTGAAGAAGAGAACGAAGTTCTCTTTGCCTAGTTGGAGGCCTAAAATTAAGCTACCCAAGATTTGGAAGAATCAAATTTCTTTTATGATTTTTTGTTCAATTATTCTATCTTCTGCTTTTGGGTTTTTAGCTGGAGCTCTTTCTGGAAGTATTTTCTATTTTGAAGTAAGAGACACTCTTACCAGGTTAAATATTGATTTACCTTTTGCCAGCACAATAGTTGAAAAAGAAACGATTATTGAAAAAGAATATGTTCCCCAAACAAGTCAGGAGCAAACAATTATTAAAGTGGTTAAAGATGTTTCCCCAGCAGTGGTTAATATTATTGTTACTAAAGACTTACCCATTATTGAACAATATCTCCGCGATCCTTTTGAGGGTTTTGAAGAATTTTTTGGTGGATCACCGCTTCTAATTCCCGAATATCGCCAAAAAGGGATTGAAAAAAGAGAAATTGGAGGTGGGACAGGATTTATTGTGTCTGAAGATGGAATGATATTAACCAATAAACATGTGGTCTTAGATCAGGAAGCTGATTATACGGTTTTGACTAATGATGGTAAACAATACCTGGCTCGTGTTTTGGCTAAAGACCCATTTCAGGACTTAGCTATTTTAAAGATTGAAGATTCAAACTCTTTTCCAACAGTTAAGCTTGGAGATTCAGACAAATTACAAAAAGGCCAGAGTGTGATTGCGATTGGTAATGCTTTGGGAGAATTTCAGAACACTGTTTCGGTGGGCGTGATTTCTGGTTTAGGCAGAACAATTACTGCTTCTGGTGGAGGAATGGTTGAGACCTTGGAAGATGTTATTCAAACAGATGCAGCTATTAATAAGGGTAATTCAGGAGGACCACTTTTAAATTTAAAAGGAGAAGTAATTGGCATTAATACCGCTGTTTCTTTAGAAGGAGAAAATATTGGCTTTACCATTCCTATTAACAAGGCTAAAAAAGACATTAAACAGGTTCAAGAATTGGGCAAAATTGTTTATCCTTTTTTAGGTGTAAGATATGTTGTTCTTAATGAAAAAATCCAAGAGGATAATGATTTGCCAGTAAATTATGGGGCTTATATTACTTCAGATGAAAGTTCAGGTAAAGCAGCTATCACTCCTGGATCTCCAGCTGAAACCATTGGATTAAGACAGGGGGATATTGTTTTAGAATTTGACGGTCAAAAAATTACAACCGATAATTCTTTAGCTGATATTATTAGAAAATATAATCCTGGAGATAGTATTATTTTAAAGGTTTTAAGAGAGGGAGAAGAAAAATTCTTTACAGTTATTCTCGGTGAAAGAAGTGAATAAACATTGATTTCTTGAGAATTTGTTATAAAATAAAAAGGCTATGATTGGAGGTAATTTTACTCAAAAAGCCCAAGAAGCAATACTAAGAGCTCAGTCAATTGCTCGTAAAAAAGGACAGCAACAGATTGATGCTTTGCACCTTTTATACTCTTTGCTCTCACAAGGGGAGAGCATTGTTTTAAGTTTACTTTTAAGGTTGAATATAGATATTGATGATTTGAAGATTAAAACAAAAAAATCTTTAGAAGGAATATCAGCTATTATTGGCCCCAAAGCTTTTGGTCAGGTTTATTTAACTCAAGATATGGCTAAGGTTTTGGAAAGAGCTCGCCAGGAATCAATTAAAATGGGTGATCAGTATATTTCAGTCGAACATTTGTTTTTAGCTCTTTTAGACAGTTTGACTAAAGCCAAAGAAGTTTTGGAAAAAGCTAATTTCTTAGAATCAAAAGGAGGTCTTTTGGAAAAAAAATCTTTGAATTATGAAACTGCCTTAGAGATTTTTAATCAAATTAGAGGAGGGGAAAAAATTACTGACCCTAATCCTGAATCAAAATATCAGGTTATTGAAAAATATGCCCGCAATTTAACTTCTTTAGTCAAGCAAGGTAAATTAGACCCAGTTATTGGCAGAGAAAATGAAATTAGAAGGTTAATGCAGGTTCTTTCTCGTAGAACCAAAAATAATCCAGTTTTAATTGGAGAAGCCGGGGTTGGAAAAACAGCTATTGTTGAGGGCTTGGCTCAAAGAATTATTCACCAAGAAGTTCCCGAAAGCTTAAAAGAAAAGGAAATTATTGCTTTGGATTTGGGAGCTTTAGTGGCTGGCACTAAATATAGGGGAGAGTTTGAAAACAGAGTTAAGGCTCTGTTAAAAGAGGTTGACAGAGCTAAGGGAAAGTATGTTTTATTTATTGATGAATTACATACTTTAGTCGGGGCTGGAGCAGCTGAAGGAGCTATTGATGCTTCTAATCTTTTAAAGCCTGCTTTGTCTCGCGGAGAATTAAAGGCAATTGGGGCTACTACTTTAAAGGAATATCAAAAATATATTGAAAAAGACCCTGCCTTAGAAAGAAGATTTCAGCCAATTTATGTTGCTGAGCCAACTATTGATGATACGGTTGCTATTTTAAGAGGCATTAAGGAAAAATATGAAGTTCATCATGGAGTCAGGATTACTGATTCAGCCATATTAGCTTGCGCTCAATTAGCTGCCCGTTATATTACTGATAGATTTTTACCAGACAAAGCAGTTGATTTAATGGACGAGGCAATGAGTTCTTTGAGATTGGAAATTGAATCAGAACCAGTTGCTTTGGAAGAATTAAAAAAGCAAATTCGTAAATTAGAAATTGAAAAACAAGCGATTAAAAAAGAGAAAAAATCTGAACTAAAGCAAAAAGTTATTGTTCGGCAATTAGCTGACTTAAAAGAAAAAGCTAAAAACATTGAAGCTAAATGGAAGCTTGAAAGAGAAACTATTACTAATATTAAGGAGCTTAAACAAGAGATTGATTTAGCTCGCCTTGAGGTAGAAAAAGGAACTAGCCAGGCTGACCTTCAAAAGATAGCTGAGATAAAATATGGGAAAATTCCTCAGCTTCAAAAAGATTTAAGGAAAACTGAAAGAAAATTAGCTCGTCTTCAAAAAAACCATCCTCTTTTGAAAGAAGAGATTGGGACTGAAGACATAGCTAAGATTATTTCTCAATGGACCGGAATTCCAGCCACCCAGCTTTTAGAAAAAGAAGCTAAAAAGTTAAAGAAAATGGAAGAGATTATTTCTCGTAGAGTTATTGGTCAGAAAGAAGCAATTTCAGCAGTTTCCAATGCTATTCGGCGCTCAAGAGCTGGGATTTCAGAAGAAAACAAACCTTTGGGCTCTTTTCTGTTTTTAGGACCAACTGGAGTAGGGAAAACAGAAACAGCCAGGGCTTTAGCTGAATTTCTGTTTAATGATGAGAATGCTTTGGTTCAGCTTGATATGTCAGAATATATGGAGCGTCACACTGTTTCTAAAATGATTGGCTCTCCTCCTGGTTATGTTGGTTATGAAGAAGGAGGCCAGCTTACTGATAAAATCAGAAGAAGGCCTTATAGTGTAATTTTATTGGATGAAGTTGAAAAAGCTCATCCTGAAGTTTTTAATATTTTACTTCAGATTTTAGAAGATGGAAGATTGACTGATGCTAAAGGCAGGACTGCTTCTTTTAAGAATTCAATTTTGATTATGACTTCTAATATTGGGTCTCAATATATTTCTAAAATGAGTTCTCTTGGATTTTTTGGAGAAAAAGAAGAAAAAGAGAAAACATCTTTAAAAGAAAAAGTAATGGAAACTTTAAAAGAAAGATTAAGACCTGAGTTTTTGAACAGGATTGATGAGGTTATTATTTTTAATTATCTTGGCAGAAAAGAAATCAGAAAAATAGTTGATTTAGAGCTGGCTAAAGTAGCCTCTCGTTTAAAAAACAAGGAAATTAAGATTCAATTCAGTGAAAAAGCTAAACAAGTTTTAGCTAAAAAAGGTTTTAGCCCTAATTTTGGAGCCAGGCCTCTTAAAAGAATAATTCAGAAATTAGTTTTAGATCCTTTATCATTAAAGATTGTTATTGGCGAGGTTGTGGAAGGGGGTAATGTTAGAATTGATTCAGACAATGGAAAAATTGTTTTCTTGACTCCCAAAAAATTAGTTGAGGGTAAAAGAAAAAAAGTTGCTGTAAAATAATTATATCAAGGAGCTAAAGCTCCTTTCGATATAGTCAAATAAAATTTAACTATATGTTAAAAAAAATCTCTCAAATTCTTCTTCTTTTTATTTTTGGAATAGCCGGTGGTATTTTTGCTGATCAGATTCTCTGGCCCTATTTTGTGGAAAAACCTCTTTTTTCTGAATATCGCTTAGAACAAACTCCAATTTATGTGACTGAAATAAAAGAAATTACAGTTACTGAAAACACTGCTCTTCAAGATGCAATTGAGAGAGTAGAAAATACAATAGTCGGGGTCAGAACCCAGACTGTTGACGGCATTATTTTACAGGGTTCAGGCCTTGTTGTTACTTCAGATGGGCTTTTTGTTACTTTGAATGATTTGGTTCCAAAAGGTTCTGTTTTTAGTTTTTTTGTGGATGAAGAGTTGGCTGATTTTCAGATTTTAAAAAGAGATGCAGAAGAAAACTTAGCCTTAGTCAAGGTTGAAAAATCTAATTTGCCCACCCTTAGTTTTGCTGATTTCGGGAAAATTAAATTAGGCCAAAGAGTTTTTTTAATGGGAATAGTATTTGAAAAAGCAGGGCTTAAAAAAACAGTTAACCAGGGAATTATTAAAAGTTTTGATGATAATTTAATTGAAACTAATATTTTTGAACAAAACACTTTAGCCGGAAGTCCCTTATTTGATATTCATGCTAATATTGTTGGTTTAAATCAGATTAACAAGGACGGAAAAGTTGTTTCTATTCCTGTTAGTAAAATCAAAGAATTCATCGGTCTTTAGTCAACTTGCTTTTTTAATCTTTGGATGATAAAAAGAAATTAGTGATTGTAGATATGGGTTATGATCCAATAGGCGAGACCATTCAATTTCTGCAATATAATAGGCAGCCTTTACTGGAAGAAGAACTAATCTTGAAACAGGAGAGACAAAATAGAGTCATAGAACTTTATAAAAGCCAAAATATTCTTGACCATCTTGTGGGCGCACTGTTCTGCTTTTTCCTTAGTTTTTCAACAAAGGAAATGCCAGAACTTAGGCTGAAAATCAATGAGCACGTTGAAACAATCATTGACTTGAGAGATAATAGGCTTGATAGAGCGATTCAGCTTTTGAAGTATTGGGAAAATTATTTTGCTTATGCTGTTGAAACAGGAATACTTTTAAAAGCTGGTCCCAAAGGAACGCAGCTTGAAAGAGTTCATAGGCTTAAAAGAGAACTGGTTTGGTTGCAAGACCAAATGCAATTAAACCGTTATAACTTGTGCTATAAGTTCCTGAGCTGTGTAGCTTAAAACTAACACGGCTTTTTTTGTTGTTAAGCTGTTTTCTGTTAAACTAAACTTGTATGATTAAAAACATTCTACTTGATTGGTCGGGAACTCTGACAGACAACCTGACAACAATTTATAGGGCTACAATGTATGTCTTTGAAAAATTGGGTGTTAAGCCCATGTCTTTTGAAGAGTATAGAAAGAAATTCTCTTTACCCTATATGAATTTCTGGAAAAAACATTTTCCAGATTGTACTCAAGAACAAATAGGCAGGCTTTTTAGAGAGGGTCTTAATGCGTCTGGTGACACAGGATTATATCCAGGAGTAAAAGATACGCTTAAAAGATTGTACGATAAAGGAATTAAGCTGGCCATAATGAGTTCTGGTCCTCAGGAAAAAATAATTGCAGACGCTGAAAGATATGGTGTGTTTGATTATTTTCAGGAAATAAATGGGAATATTCTTGATAAAGCAGAAGTAATTACAGATATTCTTCAAAGAAATAATTTTGAGCCAGAAGAAACCATTTATGTAGGAGATATGGCACATGATATTGAGGCTGGAAAAAAGGGAGGCGTAGTATCAATAGGGATATTTTGGGGCCACAAACCAAAAGAAATGTTAGAAGCAGCCAATCCAGACCATTTGATTTCTGATATTGTTGAGTTGGAAAAATTACTTAACTAACGGGTGCGATTTATCAATCACAACCTTTTATCCGAGAGTTTTTCCCAGTTTTTTGATTTTAAAAAAGTAAGACATAATAAAAATAAATCTATTTTTTAATTATCCACAGTTTAACTATTGACAATATATCATATATGATATACAATAAAAACAAAGATTATAAAGTTTATTATTATCGTAATAGTCATAATGGAAAAGTACCAGTTTTTGAATATATCAAAAAATTATCATTGAAAGAGAGAGCAAAAGTTTTTAAATACATTGATTTTCTCAAAGATAATAAAGGAATATTAGATGAACCTTATTCTAAATATATCAAAGATAAAATTAGGGAACTGCGAGTAGATTTTTCCCGAAACAGGCATCGTGTTTTCTATATAATTGTAATAGAAAGAAAAATTATTCTTTTACACGCGTTTTTTAAAAAAACGATCAAGACGCCAAAACAAGAAATCAACAGAGCTTTAGATAATTTTGAGGATTATAAAATAAACAAAAGTTTAGTTAAATATGAGAAAGAGAAATAAAAAAATTAAATATCTATCTTTTGAACGCCATCTATCTGAGCAACTAAAAAATCCTGAATTCAAAAAGCATTATGATGAATATGGTAAACAATTAGAGATTGCTTATCAGATTTTGCAATTACGTAAACAAGAGAAAATGTCTCAAGCTGAATTAGCAAAGAGAATAGGAACACGACAAAGCAACATTGCTAGAATGGAAGCTGGTCAACAGAATTTTACTACCGACACTCTTCAAAAAATCGCTTCTGTATTTAAACGAGAGCTTAAAATTGAATTTGTTAAATAGGTTTTAACATTATCTATCTAGGGGAACTAAGGTTGTGGATGTATTGCCTGAGAGTTTTTCTCGGGTTTTGTTATAGCTTGTTCCATTGACAATTTTTCAAATCTTGTTATAATAGCAACAACTTAACAAATGAATATTGGGGAGAATGTAAGAATGTTAGAACAAAGAATGGAAAGAATGACAGGAAAGGTTTTTGAGACCCGAGAAGAGTTAGAAGCTGAGGGTTGGGAATATGTCTTAATTTATGCATTAGACCTCTTCCTCTTTAAAAAAGGCAATAGACGCATAGTTTGGAATTCGACAACAAAGCGTATCGAAAAAGAGTATGAATATATTGATCAGAAACTAACAAGCCCCGAGTAAACAACCAGGAATAGGTAGCACAATAAATGTCTACCTCTTTTTTTTATTGCCGAACGAGTTTCGAATAAACCGAGTTTATCAGATTAAAGAATCACCATTCGGGCGGTTTTTTGATAGAATAAAGATGAAAGTTTATAAAAAAAATGGCTTGGTGTTTTGCAATAATAAATAATCGGTTGGCAGAAATTTATTTTGATAAGAAAAACGAAAAAACCAAAATTATTGGACACTTTTATGTTGAAAAAGAAGATTATAAAAAAAAGAGTGAGCAAAAGTGGATAAAAGAAGACACAGCAAAACTTCACTTTGTTTATAGAAAAAATAAATACAAAAGAGTTTTAATGAAACTGAAATAATGGGTTGAGTCTATTTTAGAGAAGTTATCCACAGAACGGGGATTGAGCTCTGTTCTTTTTATTTGATAT
>CAZDCT010000004.1:11120-30688 GCA_964504075.1 uncultured Candidatus Saccharibacteria bacterium | reverse complement strand
GTTAGATGGCAGTAAAAGCAAAAAAAGACATAAGAGCCATAAGAGAATAAATCCTTTCCTGTTTTGCCTTGGGGCTCTTGACAAATTTTGCATAATTTGCTATTATATTAATACTAACACACAAGCCCCATGGCTGGGGGTTTAGGAATTGCTCTTAGCCGGATAGTTTGGCTTAGGCGAAATTACTCCTCAGAGATGTTCCGCACTTATGTTCCAAATACTTGAGTTAACCCCCAGCCATGAGGCTTTTTGTTTTCTTAACCCATTACTTTTTCTATTTCTTCTATTGTTGTTATTCCTTCTAAAGCCTTTATTAGTCCGTCTTGTTTCATAGTAACCATTCCCTTTTTAATTGCTTTTTCTTCCAAAGAAGCTATCGAGGGGTTGGTTATTATAAATTTTTCCATTTCGTTATCAATAAAAAATGCTTCAAAAATTCCTATTCTTCCTTTAAAACCAGTAAAATTACAATCCTTACAACCTACAGCTTGAGAAACTTTGAATCCTTTAATCAATTTCGGTATTTTTATTTGTTTAGAAATTCCTTGTAAATCTTTTTTAATCTTTTTTAATTCTTGATCTGAAATACTTTTTGATTTTGAACATTTTTTACAAACCTTTCTTACTAGCCTTTGAGCAATAACCACATTAATAGCTGGGCCAATATTACTTGTTTTAGTGCCCAGACTAATTAATCTGGCTACTGTTCCAGCAGCATTATTGGTGTGCAAAGTAGTTAAAACTAAGTGGCCTGTTAGAGCAGCTTGAAGAGCTATTTGAGCTGTTTCTAAGTCTCTAATTTCTCCCACCAGAATAACATCAGGGTCTTGTCTCATAATAGACCTTAAGCCATTGGCAAAATCATAACCCTTTTTAGGATTTGTTTGAGTTTGAGAAATTCCTTTTAAATGATATTCAATTGGATCTTCAATAGTAATAATTTTATTTTCTGGGTTTTGCAGTTTTTTCAAGAAAGCATAAAGGGTAGTAGTTTTTCCAGAACCAGTGGGTCCGGTAACAATAATCATTCCATTTGGTTTTTTAATTTCTTTGTTAAAAGCAATTTCTAAGTCTTTTCTTAAACCTAAAGTTTCAACACCCATCAAGTTTTTTGGATTTAAAATTCTTAAAACAATTGATTCTCCGTATTCAGCGGGTAAGCTTGATGCTCTAATTTCAATTAAGTTTTGTCCCCAAGAAACAGAAAATCGACCGTCTTGAGGTCGATCATTAATATTCAACTTAAGTCCAGAAAGAAGTTTAATTCTGCCTAGAACTCCTTGAAAGATTTCCAAATCAAAAATTATAATGTCTTGAAGAACTCCATCAATTCTTGCTCTCAGGCGAGCCTGTTTTTCCCTAGGTTCAATGTGAATGTCAGAAGTTTCAAGTAAAATTGCTCCCCCTAAAATTATTTCTAAAATATCAGTGATTTTTTCCTTTGAAGCCTTTTCAATCTTTTTTCCAAACTCAGAAATATTTTTTACTTCTTTTTTAATCTCTTCAACAATTTCAGGAGAAATTTCTATACTACCTGTAATTTTTTTTGAAACTTTCTCCATTAAAAGATAAAATTAAATAAGCTTTTAATTTTTTAATCTATCTTAAATTTTATTGAAAGTCAAATGATAACAAATAGTGTTTTAGAAACAAAAAAAATAGGAAATAATTTGGCTCACCAAATCCTAAAAAACAAACTTTCAAAACAAGCAATCGTAATTGGATTAGAGGGAGGTTTAGGAGGAGGAAAAACAAGTTTTGTTCAGGGTTTTGCTAAAGGATTAGGAGTCAAAGAAAAAATTTTAAGCCCTACTTTTGTTATTATGAAGCGATTTGCGATTCAGAATTTACGATTTATAAACCTATATCATTTTGATTGTTATCGAATTGAGAAACCCTCAGAACTTTTAGAATTAGGATTTAAAAAAATTATTCAAAATCCTAATAATATTGTTATTATTGAATGGGCAGATAAAGTCAAGAAATTATTGCCCCCAGATGCTTCTCGGATTAGGTTTGATTTTATTAATGAAAAGAAAAGAAAAATTACCATAAAATGATCAAGAATAAAAAAAAGAGATTAATTATTATTGATGCCAACTCCATAATCCATCGAGCTTTTCATGCCTTACCTCTCTTGACCAATAAAAAAGGCGAGCAAATTGGTGCTGTCTACGGTTTTTTATTGGCTTTTTTTAAATCCATGAAAGATTTTGAACCAGACTTTGTTGCGGCCTGTTTTGATGTTCACGCTCCAACATTTCGTCATAAAAAATTCAAACAATACAAGGCTAAAAGGCCACCTGCTCCAAAAGAATTATATAATCAAATTCCAAAGGTTAAAAAGGCTCTCAAAGTTCTTAATGTTCCTATATTTGAAAAACAAGGATTTGAAGCAGACGATATTATAGGAACCATTGCTAAATTAGCACCAAGAAAACAAGTGATTCCTGAGTTAGAAACAATTATTTTAACCGGAGACAGAGATGCTTTACAATTAGTAAATGCTAAGATAAGGGTATTTGCCTTGAACAGAGGAATTAAAAACGCTATTTTGTATGACCAAAGTCAAGTGCAGGAAAAGTATGGGATTTCTTCTCAGCAAATTATTGATTACAAAGCGTTAAGGGGAGATGCCTCTGACAACATTCCTGGAGTTACTGGTGTTGGAGATAAAACTGCTGTTAAGCTTCTTCAGCAGTTCGAGAGCCTAGAGAATTTATATCAAGAACTTGAAACTGGTTCAGAAAAAGCTAAAGAAATTAAACCTAAGTTAAGAGAGTTATTATTGCAATACAAAGAACAAGCTTTTTTAAGCAAATTTTTAGCTACTATTAAAAAAGACGTTTTAATAGATTTTAATTTAAAAAACTGTCAATGGCGCAAATATAATGAAGAACAGGTTTTAAAAGCTTTTAAGCGATGGGGATTTAACAGTTTGATTAAGAGATTATCCGCATTAAGCGAGCAAAAAACAATTCAAAAAAAGAAGAAAAAAGTAATTCAGAACAATTTGAAACTGTGGTAAAATATATTATTATGAAGAAAATTTTGATAATTGAAGATGATGAGTTTTTAAGAAAGCTTATTGTGAGTAAAATAAAAGAACACGGTTTTAATGTTTTGGAAGCGGTTGATGGGGAAGAGGGAATAAAAAAGATTCAAGAAGAAAAACCAGACCTGGTCTTACTGGATCTTATTTTGCCTGGCGCAGGTGGTTTTGAGGTGCTCTCTAAAATGAAGGAGGACCCAGGTCTATCCTCAATCCCAGTTATTATTTTAGCTAATCTTGGCCAAAAGGAAGACATAGAAAGGGGGCTAAAATTGGGAGCAGTAGATTATTTGATTAAAGCTCATTTTACCCCTCATGGGATTATTGAGAAAATTAAGGCAAATCTAAAATTATAATGCCCGAGCTTCCAGAAGTGGAAACAACTGTTAGGGGTTTAAGAAAAAAGGTCCTTAAAAGGACTTTTGTTGATGTTTGGACTGACTTTTCTAAAATGATTAAAAAGCCCAAAAGTTTTAACTTGTTTAAAAAAGAAATTAAGGGCAGAAAAATTGAAAAGGTTTGGCGAAGGGGTAAAAACATTCTTTTTGATATTTCAGGAGATAAAACATTATTAATTCACCAAAAACTTTCAGGCCATTTGCTTTTTGGGAAGTGGAAAAAACAAAATAATAATTGGCAAGCACCTCCTGGATCTTTATCAAATAGAGTTAATAGCTTTATTCATTTATTATTCGTTTTTAAGAAGGGTCAAATGTTAGCCCTTTCTGATTTGAGAAAGTTTGCTAAAGTAGAACTATGGAACAGCGCTCAGTTTTTAAAATCAGAACAGTTTAAAAAATTAGGTCCCGAGCCACTTAAAAAAGATTTTACTTTTAAAAAATTTAAACAAGTTCTTCAAAACAGAAAAGGTAGGGTTAAATCAGTTTTAATGAATCAAGAAGTAATTGTCGGGATTGGCAACCTTTATTCTGATGAAATATTGTTTTATTCTAAAGTACATCCTCTTAAAAGAACTTCTGAATTAAAAGAAGCAGAACTTAAAAAAATTTATCTTGGTATTAAAAAGATATTAACAAAAGCAATTAAATTTCAAGGAGATTCTTTTTCAGATTATAGAAAAGTAACTGGAGAAAAAGGAGGATTTCACGAAAGGGTAAAGGTTTATAGAAAAACAGGACAAAAATGTTCACGCTGTAATACGGCAATCCAAAGAATTAAGGTTGGCGGTAGAAGCGCTCATTATTGTCCTAAGTGTCAAAAATTATGATTATATTTCTTTACGGACAAGATACTTACCGATTAACTCAAAAACTAAGAGAAATAATCGAGGAATATAAAAAAATCCACCAGAGTGGACTTAATCTAAGATTTCTTGATTTTAGTGGGTCGGCTGGAGAGTTAAGTTTTCAAGATTTTAAAGACGCTTTTCAACAAAGGTCAATATTTAAGGAAAAAAGATTAATGGTCTTGACGCATGTTTTTTCCAATAAAGATCTTAGGCAGAATTTTGTAAAAAACATTAAAAATCTTACTGATTCCAAAGACGTAATTATCATTTCTGAGAAAAATAAAATCTTAGCCAATAATCCTTTATTCAAAATCCTAAAAAAGAAAGCAACCTGTCAAGAATTTCAACCTCTTAAGGGACAAAGTTTAAAAAATTGGGTCAAAAAAGAAATTGAGCAATACAGAGTAAAAATTGAACCAGAAGCATTAGAGCAAATAATTGATTTCGTTGGCAATGATCTTTGGCGATTTTCTAATGAAATTAAAAAATTAGTCAACTATAAAGGTAAAAATTCAAACCTAATAATTACAAAACAAGACATTGAACTTTTAGTTAGACCCAAGATTGAACCCGATATTTTTCAAACAATAAATTTTTTAGCATCAAAAAATAAAAAACAAGCATTAAGTTTATTGAAAAAACACTTAGAAAAAGGAGATAATCCTCTGTATCTGCTTTCAATGATTAGTTTTCAATTTAGAAATCTTTTAATGATTCGTGAACTTATTGATAAAAACAGACCTTATTTTCTTATTTCAAAAGAAACAAAACTCCATCCATATGTTGTTAAAAAAAGCCATGCTCAAGCTCAAAGATTTTCTCTTTCTGAATTGAAAAAAATCTACCAAAAGATCTTTGAGGTAGATTTGAATATTAAGACTGGAAAATTAGAAGCAGAAACAGCTCTTGAACTCTTAATTACTGAGATTTAAGAGCTTTTACTTATTAGTTTAGTAATCCTTGATTTTCTTCTAGCAGCTGTATTCTTTTTAATCAATCCAGTTTTAACTGCTTTATCTAATAATTTATACATTTGAGGTAGAATAGACTTTGCCTCTTTCGCTTTTTTTTCATCAAGCAATCCCCTTATTTCTTTAAGGGTTTTTTTAATCTTCTTTTTTTTCTGAACATTTCTAATCTTTCTTGTTTCGCTTTGTCTTAAAGCTTTTTTTGCTGATTTAGTAATTGGCATATAAATTACCATTATCATTTTTTCTTATTTAAATCAACCCCATATATTTTGCCGAATATATGATAAGCAGATATAATGTTATTAGACACATGAAACATTTTCTTAAAAAATTTATTCCTGTATTTTTAATTAATAGATACCATTGGCTGCAAACATTTTTAGGGGCTTTTTGGTATAGATTTCCCTCTAAAAACATAAAAGTAATAGCAATCACAGGTACTAATGGGAAGTCTACAACAGTTGATTTAACAACCAGAATTTTAGAAGAAGCTGGCTTTAAGGTGGCTTCTGCTTCTTCAATCAACTTTAAAATTCAAGACAAATATCGGCCAAATAAACTAAGAATGACCATGATGGGCGGTTTTCAATTGCAAAAGTTTTTAAGGCAAGCAATAGATGCTGGTTGCGAATATGTTGTCTTAGAAATAACCTCAGAAGGAATAAAGCAGTATCGTCATAAGTTTATCAATTTTGAGTTAGCAGCCATAACCAATCTAACTCCAGAACATATTGAGTCTCACAAGGGGTTTGAGAATTACAAAAAAGCAAAGGGAAAATTATTTCAAGCAGTAAAAAACATTCATATTGTTAATTTAGACGATGAACATAGAGACTATTTTTTAAAGTTTCCAGCAGATAAGAAATACGCTTACACAATGAACAGCGAACAGCGAACAGAGAACAATAATGATTTGTTCATTGTTCATTGTTTATTGTTCACTGCAAACCAAAACGGTATAACTTTTAAAGTTCAAGATGTTGATTTTAATTTGAAGCTGCTTGGCAAATTCAATATCTACAATGCCCTAGCTGCAATTTGTATTGGTTTATCTCAAGGAATTGATTTAGAAACCTGTCAAAAAGCTTTGATTGAAGCTAAGGGAATTCCAGGAAGAATGGAAACAGTAATTTCTAAACCATTTAGAGTAATTGTTGATTATGCTTTTACTCCAAATGCTTTAGAGCAAGTTTATAAAACAATTAAAAATAATTTTAATCCTCAAAAAATGATATGTGTTTTTGGTTCTTGTGGGGGAGGAAGGGATAAATGGAAAAGACCTGTTTTAGGTGAATTAGCAGCCAAATATTGCGATGAAGTTATTATTACTAACGAAGATCCGTATGACGAAAACCCAATGGAAATTATTAATCAGATTTTTGAAGGCACTCAAGGAAAAGCGTTTAAGATATTGAAAAGGAGAGAAGCGATAAAAAAAGCTCTTAGTCTAGCAAAAGAAGACGACACAGTTATTATTACGGGTAAAGGTTCTGAACCTTCTATTTGTTTTGCCAAAGGAAAACAAATTTCCTGGGATGATAGAAAAGTAGTTAGAGAAGAATTTAAAAAATTATGAAAAAGTTTGAAATTTTAGAACACACAGCAGATTTAAAAATTAGGGCTTTTGGAAAAACAAAAAAAGAGCTTTTTTTAAATATGCTTTTGGGAATGACAGAAAGTCAAAAACCAGAGATTAAGGAAAGTCAGAAAATAAAAAGAGAAATTAAAATAAAGTCCCTTGACATAGAAACTCTTTTGGTTGATTTTTTGAGCGAAGTTTTATATTTAACTCAAGTGAATAGAGAAATTTACAATGATATTAAATTTACAAAATTTACTGAGACTGAATTAGAGGGCGAATTGATTGGCCAAAAAATAGAGAGGTTTGGCGAGGATATTAAAGGGGTTACTTACCACGGTTTAAATATTTATCAAAGAAAAGACAGAATCTGGGAAGCAACAGTTTTGTTTGATGTTTAGAAAATTTAAGATAAAATAGTCTATATGATCTCAAAAAAAGATTTTAAAAAAATAAATGATTATTTGTGGGAAATACCAAGGAGTTTTAGGTATGATATGAGGGTTCCGGCTCGAATTTATCTTTCAGAAAGAATGTTAGAGAGTACTTTTCAGGACAGATCTGTTGGTCAGTTGATTAACATAGCGACTCTGCCAGGAATTATAAAGTATAGTCTAGCTATGCCAGATATTCACGAGGGCTATGGTTTTCCAATTGGGGGAGTGGCAGCAATGAATATGACAGATGGAGTGATTTCTCCGGGAGGAGTTGGTTACGACATCAACTGTGGTGTCAGATTATTAAAATCTGAACATCCTGAGAAAGAGATTGGGCCACATTTAGATAAATTAGCCACTGAGATTCAAAATCAAGTTCCTTCTGGACTGGGGAAAGGAAGAAAAATAAAATTAGGCGCTGATGAAGTTAATAAAATTTTAGAACAGGGAATCCCCTTTTTAGTAAAAAAAGGATATGGGGCTAATAAGGATGTTGAAAATTGTGAGTCTGAGGGAAGCTTAGAACAGGCCGATGCTTCAACAGTTTCTGATAGGGCCAAAAATCGAGGAAGGGGACAAGTTGGAACCCTCGGAAGCGGAAATCATTTCGTGGAAATTCAAAAAGTGGAGGAAATTTTTGATGAAAAAGTGGCTGAAACTTTCGGATTATTTAAAGATCAAATAGTAGTTATGATCCATACTGGTTCTAGGGGACTTGGCCATCAAATTGCTACTGATTATATAAAAACAATGATGCAAGCTATGGTAAAATATGAAATAAGATTACCAGACAGGGAGTTGGCTGCTTGCCCAATAAATTCTTTTGAAGGTAAAAACTATTTGGCAGCAATGGCAGCTGGAGCAAATTATGCTTGGGCAAATCGTCATATGATAGCTCATTACGTAAGAGAGTCCTGGAAAAAAATATTGGGAGAGAAAGAAGAACTTGAATTATTGTATGATGTTGCTCATAACATTGCTAAGGTTGAAGAGCACGAAGTTAACGGAGAAAAAATCAAATTAATTGTTCATCGAAAAGGAGCTACCAGGGCTTTTCCGCCCGGTCATCCTGAAGTTCCAGAGAGATATCGAAAAGTTGGACAGCCAGTTTTAATTCCAGGAACCATGGGAACTGCCTCTTATGTTTTAGTGGGAACTGAAAAATCAAGAGAAGCATGGTATACAGTTTGTCATGGAGCAGGCAGAACAATGTCCCGTCGGGCAGCTACAAGAAAATTTCCTGGAAATGAAGTGGTTCGGAATTTAGAGGCAAAAGGAATTATTGTTAAATGCCACTCATTTAGAGGAATTGCTGAAGAAGCCCCTTTGGCTTATAAAGATGTTCATAATGTGGTAGAAATAGTAGATAAAGCTGGTTTGGCTAAAAAAGTAGCTAAATTAATTCCTTTAGCAGTTATTAAGGGAGAATAATTAAAAGGTCGCAATGTGTTTTTAAATTTATTTTATATGGAAACAATGAATATTATTTTAATTGTTGTTGCTGTTTTAATTCTTTGGGTTATTGGTATTTTTAACGCTCTAATAAAACTTCGCAATAGGACCAAAGAAGCCTGGTCAGATATTGATGTTCAGTTAAAGCGCAGATACAATTTAATCCCGAACTTGGTTGAAACGGTTAAAGGTTATGCTAGTCATGAAAAAGGAGTTTTTGAAAAAGTAACTGAGGCCAGAAGCATTGCTATGGGTGCCAAGGGATTAAAAGAAAAAGGAGCAGCTGAAAATATGCTCTCTGGCACACTTAAAACCCTTTTTGCTGTGAGCGAGAGTTATCCAGAATTAAAAGCATCAGCTAATTTTGTAGAACTTCAAAGGGAATTAAGAGATACAGAGGACAAAGTTCAGGCATCTCGTAGATTTTATAACAGCAATGTTAGAGATCTGAATATTAAAATTGAAAGCTTTCCAAACAGCATGATTGCTAAACTTTTCAATTTTAAACAAATGGAGTTGTTTGAACTAACAGAAGCTGCTGAGAGAGAAGTACCACAAGTAAACTTCTAATTTCTAAATGCCTACTCTATATACTCAAGCAGATTCTAATATCCGCAAAACTTGGATTTTGATTGTTTTCTTTTTGATTTTTATTATAGTTTTAGGTTGGCTTTTTAGTTATTTAATGGAAAGCCAAATTATTTTATGGATAGCAGTATTTTTTAGTATCTTAATGAGCTTTTCTAGTTATTGGTTTTCAGATAAAATTGTTCTTTTGATGACTAAAGCTAGGCCAATAGAGAAAAGAGATAACCCAGAACTTTATAGGATTGTTGAAAATCTTTGCATTACAGCTGGTCTTCCTTTGCCCAAAATTTATATTCTTAATGAAGCTCAGCCCAATGCTTTTGCTACTGGTCGTGATTCCCAACATGCTGTAATTGCTGTTACAAAAGGGCTTTTAGAAAAATTAGACAGAAACGAATTAGAGGGAGTAATAGCTCATGAATTAGCCCATATTGGGAATAAAGATATGCTTCTGGGCAGTGTAATAGTAATTTTGGCTGGAATTGTTGCTTTAGTATCAAATTATTTTTTGAGAATAAGTTATTGGGGAGGAGGCAGAAAAAGAGATTCTAGGAACTCTGGAACATCAATACTTTTTCTTTTCGGTATAATTGCTGCTATTTTAGCTCCAATTGTAGCCACCTTAATCAGGTTAGCTATTTCTCGAAAAAGAGAATTTTTAGCTGATGCCACGGGAGCTCTTTTAACTCGTTATCCAGAAAGTTTGGCCAGTGCTTTGGAAAAAATCTCAAACGACCCCTCTGCTTTAAGGGTGGCTGATACATCTACATCCCATTTATATATTTCTAACCCTTTTAAAGGAAAACAGTCCCAGTCCTGGTTTACAAAATTATTTATGACTCACCCTCCAACCGAAGAAAGAATAAAGGCCTTGAGGGGGATGGAAATATAGTGTAGAATGCGAAATATATTATAAATGAGAAATAAGATTCTAAAAATCGGAAACTCCAATTTTTATGAAAAGAAAGCGGCTCTCAAAAAGCTTGCGCAAGCATATACGTTTGGAAAAAGCTCGGATTCGTCGAGAGACTTTAGGTTTGAAGGAGCAACAAGAACAAATTTCTAAACTTTATCAAAAGTTTTTTAGGATTAAATCTCAAACAAATGAAAGTTAAAGAAATCTACAACTTAGGAATTGAAATGGGGATTAATGCTGATTTTCGAGGAAGAAAAAAGATAGAAGAGCTTTTAAAAAGAAGAAAAGACAAGTTTGAGAGACTTTCCGATAAAGAGAAACAAGAGTTTGATAGAGACAGATTGGTAAACCCTTATTCAGACTCCATAATTTTAAATATTTCTGAGGACAAAGAAATTAAAAAAATTTTAATTGGTATTGACATTGGACCAGCTGAGGTTTTATTGGCCAAGGAAATTGGAGGGTTAAAAGAAAGCTCCACTTCTTCTCTCGCCTCAGCTAAAGCTTCGCCAATTGATTTAATAATTTCTCATCATCCTTTAGGTAAAGGCCTGGCTAATTTGGCAGATGTGATGGAGCTTCAATGCGATGTTTTAAATCAATACGGAGTTCCAATAAATATTGCTGAGGGTTTGACGAAAGAAAGGATATCTGAGGTAGCTCGAGGAGTAAATGCGATTAATCATCAAAGAACAGTTGATGCAGCTAAAATTTTAGGATTTAATTTAATTTGTCTTCATACTCCTCTTGATAATTTATCAGCTAAGTTTTTAAAGGATAAAATTGAAAAAGAAAACAGCTTGATTAGAATTGAAGATTTAACCAATCTTTTAAAGGAAATACCAGAATATAAACAAGCTGGGAAGTTTGGGGCTGGTCCTAAGGTTTTTGTTGGCAGCAAAGAAAATAGATGCGGTAAAATTGCGGTGACTGAGGTAACCGGGGGAACAGAAGGTTCATCTAAGCTTTATGAAAAAATGGCCACAGCTGGTGTTGGCACTATTGTTGGAATGCATATGTCAGAAGAACATAAAAAAGAAGCAGAAGCAGCCCACATTAATGTTATGATTGCTGGCCATATGTCTTCGGACTCTCTGGGAATCAATTTGTTTTTAGATGAATTGGAAAAAAGAGGAGTAGAGATTATCTCTTGTTCAGGTTTGATCAGAGTTTCTCGTATAAAGAAATAATTCTTTTACAGAGTTTTTAGCATGTATGTTTCTTCGAGTCGATAATCAAGTTTTCTAAAATACGACCTTACTCCAATGGCTGAAATAACAGCTATTTTTTTTAATTTAAATTCTTGTTTTACTATTTTCTCTGCTTTTCGCATTAATTTTCTACCCAAACCTTTATGTTGGGCTGAAATCCCTTTATGTTTCAAGGGCAATTGTTGACCATAGGTATGAATTTCTCTAATTATGGCTGCGCCCTGGAGATCTGGAATAAAGTGCTTTTCTTGACTGGATACTTGTGACGGTATCCTTAATCTTAATAAGCTATAAAGTCTTGTTTGCTTTCCATTCTCAAAACTTAAAAATATTTCTTTTCCTTGAGAAGCATTATAATTTTTTCTAAATAGTTTTAATTTTTCTTTTGGTCTGTAATCTTTTCTTATTTCTCTACATCTTATACAATGGCATTTCCAACCCTCTTTTTCTATTTCTTTATTTACAACCTGTCTTAAGTTAGAAATCTTGGCTGGACCAGCAACAATGCTTTGAGCGGGTATGTCTCTAATTATTCTTTGGATTCTAACATAATAAGGAATTTGTTTTTTGATTGCTTTAATAAGACCTATTAATTGTTTTTTAGTATAGGGTTTGTATTTTTTCTTTTTCCACCAATTATACAATGGAGCTTCTTTCAGCAGGGCCGTTGGATATATCTTTAAAAGGTCTGGCTGAAAGTCAGAATTGGAAAACAATTGTTCAAACATTGTTTGATCCTTTTTCAGAGTAGAACCAGGCAAATTAGGCATCATTTGATAGCCAATTTTAAATCCAGCATCTTTTAGTAGGCGTGTGGCTTTTATTGTAGATTCTATTAAATGACCTCTTTTGTTTAATTTTAAAACATGATTATAAGTGTTTTGGACCCCAAGCTCTACCCTTGTTATTCCTAGGGTTCTCATTCTTTTTACTTCTTTTTCGGTAATAAAGTCAGGTCTTGTTTCGATAGAAAGCCCCACGATCCGACGTTTAGCTCTTTCATTGTTTTTTTGAGCCTGTCTTAGGCTTTTGCTATTTTTTGAGTTGCAAGCATCAAAACAGCGCTTAATAAAATAGGTTTGATATTGCTTGGGATAAAAACTCCAGGTTCCTCCAATTATTCTTAATTCAATTTTATCAATTGGATGCCCGCTATTTTTTAGAGCTTGAACGCGCGTTTTGACTTGCTCGAAAGGATCATACTTATTTAATATTGCTCTCATCACAGCTGGTTCGTTGTTAAGATAGCTTTTAGGAACATTTTCTTGGGAAGGACAATAAATACATTTGCCAGGACAGGGATAGGGTTTGGTCAAGACTGAAACATTAACAATTCCAGAAAGAGAACGAATTGGTTTGGTTCTGAGTAAAACTTCTAAGATTTTTGACTTATCGATTCTTTTGTTTTGAAGTAATTCATGATAAGTTTTTAATAGAACAATATTGGTTTGGCAGGGAGTTTTGTATTTTTTAGCCATTTTTCTTTTTAAGGACTCCAAACCAGCTTGAGTTTTTACTCTAGTTTTTATTAATTCTTGAATTATTAATTTATTTTTTTCCATATGAAAGAAAAATACGCTCAATTTTTACTTGAAAAAACTATTAAGGATTATAACCTGCTTGCTGGGGACTTTTCAAGAACCCGTCAGTTTACTTGGGATGTTGAAACCTTATCTAAATATGTTTTAGATGGAGACAAGGTTTTAGATCTGGGGTGTGGTAATGGCAGATTGTTAAAGGTGTTTAAAAAACAGAAAATAGATTACTTTGGACTTGACGCATCTGAGAAATTGATTGAGATCGCAAAGAAAGAATATCCAAAAAGTAAATTCAAAGTGGGGGATATCTTAAGTTTACCATTTCCAGATAACTTTTTTGATAAAGTTTTTGTTGTTAGGACTTTGCACCATATTCCCTCAAAAAAGCTTCGGCTTCAGGCTCTTAAAGAAGTTAGAAGAGTTTTAAGGCCGAGAGGTACTTTAATTTTAACTGTTTGGAATGTCTGGGGTTCAAAGTATAAAATAAATTTACTGAGAACAATAAAATATGGTTTTCTAAAAATTATTGGGAGATCACAATTAGATTTTGGCGACGCTTTTATTCCATGGTGGAAATTGGGAGAAAAAACATCTCGTTATTTTCATTTTTTTACCAAAAGAGAATTAAAAAGCTTAGCAGAAGAAAGCAATTTCAAAACACAAGAAATTTGGAGCTCTAAATTTAATGGCCACTCTGATATTTATTTAATAGCCAAAAACTCTTGACAGAATTTTTGAGAACTTTATATTTAGAAGTGAGAGGGTATGAGACAGGTTCTCTACGGACAAACGATTCTTTGTGAAGGAGGTCTAAAGCAGCTGCCTGGTGTGTCCAACTAGACCATGGAAGAGACTAATGTTATAAAGGGTCGTTCCCTCTCACCTAAACCCTGTTAGACAAATAGCTCTAACAGGTTTTAGTTTTAATAGACTAATTTTAAAGCTTGTTTTTGAAATAGAAAAAGGTAAAATATATTAAGGGAGAATAATTAAAAGGTCGTAAGAATTTTTAAATTTTTTAATATGCCACAAAAAGACTCTGTCCCAGAACAGGGAAAATTAATAGGAAAAGTTACTCATTATTTTGGAAATATTGGAGTAGCAGTTGTTGAATTATCAAGTACCATAAAAACAGGTGACAGTATTCGAATTGTTGGAGGTGAAATTGATTTTACTCAGCCGGTAAAATCAATGCAGGTTGAACATGAATCAGTGAAAACCGCTAAGTCGGGCGATTCAATTGGCCTAAAAGTCAAAGAAAAGGTTAGAGACGGTTATAAGGTTTACAAACTTTAAGTTAGGTACCTGATTTTTTAATAAGTGCTTAGTTTTTAGTTAAATGAAAAATAACAGTTTTTTCTTATCTGTAGCCCTACTTTTAGGAACAATGATTGGGGCTGGAATTTTTGGAATTCCTTATGTTGTTTCAAGAAGCGGGATGTTTCCCGCCTTATTTTATTTTTTAATCTTAGGAGTGGCTTCTCTCCTAATCCATTTGTTTTTAGGAGAAATCATTTTACGAACCAAAGAAAAACACAGATTACCAGGTTATGCCCAAAAATATTTAGGAGATTGGGCTAAAATTTTGGCTGCTTTTTCTGTTGTTTTAGGAATAACATTAGCTCTCTTGGCTTATATTATTTTAGGTGGAAATTTTTTGAATATTTTATTTTCTTCTTTTAACGGACTGTCTTCTTTCCACTTCAGTTTAATATTTTCTTTTATTTTGTTTCCTTTTATAGTTAGAAAAGTGAAGTTCGTGGCTAAAACTGAAGTTTTGACTAACATTATTTTTGTTCTGATTATTTTTTTAATCTTTTTTTTAAGCTTAGAAAAACTTAACTTGGATAATTTTAGCTTATTAGCAGATGAATTAGTTTGGGATAATATTTTTTTACCTTACGGAGTAATTTTATTTTCTCTGATTGGTTGGAGTGCTGTCCCAGAAATGGCTGATGTTTTAGAAAAAAAAGAAGATAAAAAGCAATTTAAAAAAGCAATCATTTTTTCAATTATAATCGCTATTTTTACTTATTTGTTATTTGTTTTTTCTGTTGTGGGAGTATCTGGAAAAAATACTTCTCCTGAAACGTTTTCTGGCCTTCTGTCATATTTGGATCCCAAAATTGTTCTTTTAGGAGTATTGGCTGGAGCAATTACTATAGCTGATTCATTTTTAATACTTAGTCTTCATTTAAGGAACACTTTAATTTATGATTATGGATTTCATATGATTCCAGCCCTTTTTGTGTCTTGGGGCGTACCATTGATTCTTTTTTTATCAGGATTCCGTCAATTTATTGATGTTATTGGAATAGCCGGCACCTTTATCGGAGCAATTGATGGCATTTTAATTATTTTAATTTTCCAAAAAGCAAAAGTTTTAGGAAACAGAGAGCCAGAATATAGCTTAAAAATACCTTCATTCATTGCTTATTCTCTAATTATAATATTTATTCTGGGAGCAATTTCCCAATTTTTCTTTACATGAAAATCATTGCTGACCTACACGTTCATTCCAAATATTCTAGAGCCACCTCTCCAAGAACAGATTTGGAAAACCTGACCAAGTGGGCCCAGATTAAAGGAGTAACAGTTTTAGGGACAGGGGATTTTACTCATCCTCAATGGTTTCAGGAGATAAAAGAAAAATTAGAACCTGCAGAATCAGGACTTTTTAAGTTAAAAAACTCTTTAGCCAAGATTAGATTTATTTTAACAGCTGAAATTAGTTGTATTTATACTAAGAAAAACAGAGTTCGTAAAATTCATATTGTGGTTTTAGCTCCTTCTTTTGAGGCGGTTGAAAAAATCAATGCTCACCTTGGCTGTATTGGAAATTTAAAATCCGACGGAAGGCCTATTTTGGGTTTAGATGCTAAAGAATTGGCTAAAATTATTCTAAATGCTTGTCCAGAATGCTTGGTTGTACCAGCTCATATCTGGACGCCCTGGTTTTCTATTTTTGGTTCTAAATCTGGGTTTGATTCAATCGAAGAATGTTTTGAAGAATATTCAAAACATATTTTTGCCATAGAAACCGGCTTAAGCAGTAGCCCAGCCATGAATTGGCGTTTATCCGCCCTAGATAAAGTTACGTTAATTTCAAACAGCGATGCTCATAGTCCAGAAAAAATAGGTCGAGAAGCTAATGTTTTTGATACCGAATTAAACTACCCAGCTATTATAAAAGCTATTAAAGATAAAGATCCTAAAAGATTTCTTTATACGATTGAGTTTTTTCCTCAAGAAGGAAAATATCATTATGACGGCCATAGAAATTGTGATATTTCTTTGTCCCCCCAAGAATCAAAAAAATATAATAATATCTGTCCTCGCTGTGGCCGACCTCTAACTATTGGAGTTTTGAATAGAATTAATGAATTGGCTGATAGGCCCGAAGGATTTAAGCTCAAGAACGCAATTCCTTTTAAGAGTTTAATCCCTTTAAAAGAAATAATTGGTGAGGCTTTGGGTGTTGGTTCTGGAACAAAAACAGTAGAGAAAGAATATCAGAACCTAATTGACAAATTCAAAAATGAATTTAATATTCTTCTTGATGTTTCTCAAGAAGAAATTGAAAGAATCTCTTTACCAGAAATTGCTGAAGGAATAGTTCGGGTAAGAGAGGGGAAAGTTTTTATTGAGCCAGGATACGATGGGGTTTATGGAAAAGTAAAGATTTTTTCCAAAGGAGAACAAAAAAAAATAACCAAACAATCAACCCTGTTTTAAATTTCCGGTTTTGGTATCCACTTGATTAGATTTTCTTTTAATTCAAATTTTCCATTAATAAATTTTTCAATTACCCAGGCATTGGTTTTACAATGATTTGTAATCTCAGAAACTGTTACTGAGAATTTTTTATTTAATAAAGCCATGTAGGGTAAGATTTGATCAGCCAAATGTTTATCTAAACAAGCATTAGATTTTTGTTGTTTTAACAACCCTAAAGCAGATTCTTTTCCAACATCTTCAGCTCTTTTACCTAATTTTCCCAAATTGTCTACTCCAAGAATTGTATTCTCAAAGTTAGTTAATAAGCAAACCTGACTTCCTGGACATTGGGTTTGATAATATTCTCCCTGTTCTTGAATTGGTAATTTTAGTTTACCCAGAACTTCTTTTACTCCAGTAAGCTGGCGCTCAGCTACTTTTTTATCTTTTAAAAATTGGGAGGCGCCAGAAATAACTAAGATATTTTGAAATTCGCCTCTTCTACTAAGATTAATTTTCTTTAATTTACTTGGAAAGATTTTTACTTTTACTTTTGCTCCTCCTTCGGGATAATAACCTCTTTTAAGAATATCAATTTCAATTCTAGCACCCATTTTTTCTAATATTTTTAAAAAGCAATGTTTAAAGTAATCAATGGTCGGAGAGAAAAAAGTATCAGTTGCCCCACCGTTAAAAGTAATTTCTATTGGTCTGGGAGCGAACAGAGCCGGAGGGATTAAGGCTTGTAAAACCAGGGTAATACTTCCTGCGGTGGGGATATTAATTGATATTTGGTTTAAATAATTCTGGCCGGGGTAAAATTTAATTTCTGTAGAATTCAAAGAGTCTCCATCTAATCTTCCCCCGCAAAGTTGAGCCACTGCTTGAATTCCTAAAAGATGCTGATGTTTTAGTCCCGGCCCGTTTCTATTTTTGCGAATATTAAATATGTGGCAAGGCTTTTTAGTAATTGCTGCTAAAGAAATTCCTGTTCTGATAATTTGCCCTCCTCCCTCTAAATAACTTCCATTTATTTCAATCATATTACTATATTGTAAAACGAAACCTATTGAAAACAAAATATGTTTTTTAGAACAAAGCTTGACAATATTTTTTAGTAGACTAAAATAGAAACTGTTTAATGGACTAATAATAAGATGAGCAAAGTCATAAAAACAATCACTATGCTTTTGTCGTCAGTCGTAGTTAACGACTGTGGTTTTAGTTCCATCAAAACAATCACCCAAAAATTCAGTCGGAGGTTTAGTAAAACAAAGAACGCATTATAACAAGATTTAAAAAGCAATCAAAAATCACTAAGCCTCCAAGCCAGGGAGGCTTCCGTGCTTTAAAAAATTAAAATGATAGGAGAAAAAAAATTCTATTTAACTAAAAAAGGATTAGAAAAGATAAAAAAACAATACGAAGAACTGAAGAAAACTAAGTTTTCTAAAATAAGGGGAGAGGCCCCAAATATTTTGCATTCTGAAGATTTAAATCCAGAGTATCTTTCTTTTAGAGAAGATATGGGTCTCTTGGAAAGAAGAATGGCTGAGTTAGAAAATGTTTTAAAAAATGTTGAACTGATAAAAATTCCACCAAAGAAAGAAAGAAATATCGTTGGATTAGGAGCAACAGTTACGTTGGAAGAAAGGGGAGGACAGATTAATGAGTTTACAGTAGTTGGTACCTTAGAAGCTAATCCTGGTCAGGGGAAAATATCTTCTGAATCACCAGTTGGAAAAGTTCTTTTGGGTCAAAAAATTGGAAGCGAAGTAATAATGAATTCTCCTGTAAGAATAGCTTATAAAATCAAAAAAGTTAAATATCATCTTAGTTAATTTTATTGTTAATAAGTTTAAATTATGTTTTAATATACTCAGAAGTAATTCTGAGTATATTTATTATGAAGAAAAAAACTAAAACAGATTTCAAAAACATTTTAGACTTTATAATCAAGGCCGGAAAATTAAAAAAAATGCCCAGAACGATTTGGTCTTTAATGGGAGTAAAGGATTCGGAAAAGATTTCAGGACATATTTTTAGCCTAACCTTAATGGCTTGGGCATTGGGAAAGGAAGATAAGAGTCTTAATATGGAAAAGCTTTTGAAAATGTCTCTTTGTCATGAAATGGCCGCCGTTTACACTGAAGATTTAATCACTCCTTATAGAAAGGTTTCACCTAAAGATATACAAGAAGGGAAAAAGATTTTTGAAAAATGGCCTCGACTTTTCCAAAAAGAGAAACAAAAGAAGTTTAAGCAAGACTATAAAAAAGAAAGAAAAGCTCTTAAAAAACTTACTAAAAACTTAAATCAACCATTGAGAGAAGAAATGTTGAATCTGTTTGACGAGTATAAAACTTTAAGTGGTCCTGAGGCTCGATTTCTTAACCAACTCAATGTATTAGTGGTTTTACTTGAAGGTATTCAGTATAAAAAAGAAGACCCCAGCATATCAATTGATTTTCTTTGGGAATGGACTTATGAAAAGTGCGATAATTGGTTATGTTTAGATTTTATAGAAGAGTTAAAGAAAAGATTTTACAAGAATAAATAAAATCACTTTTTATCATGAGTTTGAGAAATATTTTACTTTTTTTATTATCTATTTTTGTCGGGATACTTCTTTTTACTTGGGTTTATAACATTGTGGGTTGGGAAGAGATAAAAAATGTTTTTATAAATTTCAATATAAATCACGGATTAATAATTTTTGGCTTAACATTATTGATAGCTTTAATGGGAAGTTGGAGATGGCAAGAAATATTAAAAGGAGAGAATGTTAAACTCTCTTTTTTTGATGTTTTTTATCCTTATTTGGCTGGTTTTTCAATAATATTTTTAGCTCCAATTTT
>CAZDCT010000004.1:0-11020 GCA_964504075.1 uncultured Candidatus Saccharibacteria bacterium | reverse complement strand
TGAATATTTCTTCAGCCACTGCTTTTACTCTTATAATTAGAGCTTCAGAAACAATTTTAGCTTTAGTTGGTCTAATAATTCTTTTTAAATTATCTGGCTTTTTGTTTAAGAACAATTTCTTAAACAAGATTGAAAAATTAACAAAGAAGTAAAATGTTGAATTACGAGATCGCAAAAATATTTTATGAAATTGCTGATTTTTTAGAAATGGAGAATATTCAATTTAAACCTTCGGCTTACAGAAAAGTAGCTCTTGCTCTAGAAGTTCTTGAAAAAGATATTGCAGATATTTATATTGAGGGCGGCAAGAAAGCATTGGACAAAGAAATACCTGGAGTTGGGGAAAGTATTGCTAATAAGATAGAAGAATATTTAAAAACAGGCAAGATTAAGTATTTTGAAAAACTGAAAAAAAAGACACCCATAGATATGGAAAAACTAAATGCTATTGAGGGATTGGGTCCCAAAAGAATTAAAGTTCTTTATCAAGAATTGAATGTTGAGAATTTAAGAGATTTGGAAAGGGCGGCTAAAGCTGGAAAAATTGCTCCTTTGTTCGGTTTTGGTTCTAAAACAGAAAAGAATATTTTAGAGGGATTAAAGTTTTTAAAGAAAAGCAAAGGCAGATTTTTATTGGGAGAGATTTTGCCAAAGGTTAAACAAATTGAGCAAGCTTTTAAAAACCTTAAACATGTGCAGGATATCAGCGTTGCTGGTTCTGTTCGTCGCGCTAAAGAAACTATTGGAGATATTGACTTGTTGGTAACAACGAAAGAGCCAGTCAAGACAATGGATTTCTTTGTTTCTTTACCAGGGGTTGTCAAGATTTGGGGAAAGGGACGAACCAAGTCATCAATAAGACTTAAGCAGGGGCTTGATGTAGATTTAAGAATTGTGGCTAAAAAAAGTTATGGTTCTGCCTTACAATATTTTACTGGGTCTAAAGAACATAATATTGCTACGAGAAAGATTGCTATGAGTAAAGGGTTGAAACTTAATGAATATGGACTTTTTAAGCAAAGAAAAAGAATTGCTGGAAGTAATGAAAAAGAACTTTATAAAGCTATTGGTCTTGATTGGATACCTCCTGAATTAAGAGAAGATCGAGGAGAAATAGAAGCTGCTTTAAAGGGAAAGTTGCCACAACTTATTGAGCAAAAAGATATTAAAGGAGATTTACACTGTCATTCAAGCTGGAATGGGGGACATGACACAATTTTGGAAATGGCTAAAAAAGCAATAGAAATGGGATATCAATATTTAGGAATTTCAGATCACACTAAATTTTTAAGAATTGAGAATGGTTTAGATGAAAAACAACTGATTAAACAGGGAAAGGAAATTGATGGATTGAATAAAAGGTTTAAAAACCAGGGCATTAATTTTCAGATTTTAAAAGGAGCTGAGGTTAATATTTTAAAAAATGGTTTACTCGATATTAAAAATGAGACGCTTTCAAAATTAGATTATGTCATAGTTGGCATTCACTCTAACATGAAAATGAGCAAGATAGAGATGACAAAGAGGATCATCAGAGCAATAAAAAATCCTTATGTTAAAATTCTATCTCATCCTACTGGCAGGATTCTTAAAAGAAGAGACGAATATCAGATTGATTTTGATAAAATCTTAAGAACAGCCAAAGAGCTTGGAAAAGTATTAGAGATTAATTCTTCTCCCTCAAGACTGGATCTTAATGATAAAAATATTAAGAGAGCAAAAGAATTTGGGGTTAAAATGATTATTAATAGCGATGCTCATCATAAAAATCAGTTAGAATATATTAAATTCGGTGCTTTACAAGCTCGTAGAGGATGGGCCGAAAAAAAAGACATTATTAATACTTTGCCTTTAACAAAGCTAATGAACTTTGTGAAAGCTTGATGAACAAAAAAGCTCTATTACTTTTTTCTGGAGGACTGGACTCGATGTTGATTGTTAAAATTTTACAAAAACAAGGGATTGAAATAATTCCAGTTTGTTTCTGTAGTTTTTTCTTTGATTGCATAACAGCTGAAAAATCAGCCAAGGTTTTAGATTTGAAATTAAAGATTATAGATATTTCAGAAGAACAGTTAAAAGTAACTAAAAATCCAAAGCGTGGGACAGGAAAAGGAATGAATCCTTGTGTTGATTGTCATTTATTAATGATAAAAAAGGCAAAAGAGATGATGAAAAAAGAAAATTGTGATTTTATTGCTACCGGTGATGTTTTAAACGAAAGACCATTTTCTCAAAACAGAAAGGTATTTCAATTAGCAGAAAAAGAGCTTGATTTGGAAGGTTTAATTTTGAGGCCGCTTTCAGCTAAATTATTGCCAGAGACTATTCCTGAACAAAAAGCATGGGTAAAAAGAGATGAACTTTTTGGGATTTCAGGCAAGACAAGAAAACCCCAATTAACTTTAGCTAAAGAATTTGGAATAACAGAATTTCCTAATCCTGCCGGAGGTTGTATTTTGACTGACAAGGAATATTCAAAGAAATTATTTTTGCTTTTTGAAAAAATACGTGATTTTGACGGCCAAGACGCAAAAACAATAAGAAAAGGAAGGGTTTTTTGGGAGAATAATTTCTTAATTATAATTGGAAGAAACGAAAAAGAAAATGCAGAAATAGAAAAGCTTAGAAAAGATAAGGACATTATTTTGGAACCAGAAAACTTTTCTGGCCCGACAGTTTTAATAAGAGGGTTTGGCAAAGAAATTACAGAGCAAATTATTAAAAAAGCTAAAAACCTTTTATTAAAATATTCTAAAAAAACTCTCAAAGAACCAATAATCCATGAAATTTAAAAAAAAAGTATTAGAAATTGTTAGTAAAATTCCAAGAGGCAAAACCATGAGTTATGCTGAGGTGGCTAAAGCTGCAGGCAGCCCTAAGGCTTATAGGGCGGTGGGCAATATTATGCACAATAACCCTGATCCTAAAAGAGTTCCCTGTCACAGAGTTATTAAGTCTGATGGCACCATTGGAGGATATGCTGGTGGAACCAAAAAAAAGATTGCTCTACTTAAAAAAGAAGGCGCGATAAAAACATCAAAAAATCATCTTGTGAGATGATTTTTTGAAATAATGTCCTTTTTACTCGAAAAATAATATTATTTTACTTTTTCTATAATCTTTTCAAAGATTTTAGGATGGTTTTTAGCAATATCAGACAATATTTTTCTATCTAATTCAATTTTGTTTTGTTTTAAGCCATGAATGAATTTATTATAGGCAATACCATGACTTCTTGAAGCAGCATTAATCTGGGTTTGCCAAAGCTGACGAAAGACTCTTTTCTTTTTCTTTCTGTCTCTGAACATATTTGTCCAGGCATGAAGAAGAGCTTCTTTGGCAGCTCGATATTTAGATTTTCTTCCCCAAAGAAAACCTTTGGTATGTTTTAATAGACTTTTCCTTCTTTTCCTGGCAGTTTTTCCTCTTTTAACTCTAACCATATTAGTATTTTAAGAGTTTTTTAATTTTTTTAGCCTCAGGTTTTGAGACCAAAACCCATTTCCTATTTTTCCTTTTTTTATCACCTGATTTTTTTGCTAAATTATGATTAAGACCAACCGCTCTTCTTAGAATTTTACCGGTTTTAGTAAACTTAAAACGCTTAGCAATTGATTTTCTTATTTTAGCCATATTATTTTTTAGTAATTATCATTGTTAAATTTTTTCCTCTTCTCTGGATATTTTTTTCAACTTTAATTGGGATTTTTTCATTTAAGACTTGAGTAAACTGATTTATTTTTTCTTCGGCAATATTCTGAAGCGCCCTTTGCCTTCCTCTTAAAATTATATCTATTCTGATTTTATCTCCTCGTTTTAAAAACTTTTCTGCTTGTCTCGCTCTTGTTTCTAAATCATGAGGGGAAATGTTAAAACTCAATCTTATTCCTTTTAGTTCTCCTGTCTTTTTTGTTTTAGATTGTCTTTTTTTCTTTTCCTCGGCATAAAGATATTTTCCATAATCAGTTATTCTGCAGACAGGAGGTTGCACTTTTTCAGTAACTTGGACTAAATCTAAATTGCGCTCTCGAGCCATTCGGAGCGCGTCTTTTAAATTCATAACTCCTAGCTGTTTTCCAGTTTCGTCTACTAGCCTTACCTCTAAAGCCCTTATTCGATTATTAGCTAATGGTTTTCTAATGTTGTTTATTTTATATTATTTTTTGTGGAGATGGCGAGGTCGAACTCGCGTCCAAAGCTTTTATCAAAATAATTCTACAGATATATCTTGTTTATTTTGAATGTTAGATTGAAACAAGAAAAATTCTAACAAGTTTATCTCTTTTTTTCAATAGATACCCGAGATAAGAAATCTATCAATCTCGATTATATAACACCTAGAATAGTCTATCGAGAATCAACTACTTAGATGCCTTCTTAAGCGTAAGCTAAAGCAGGTTGTTTAAATAAGTTTGCACTTATTGTTTTTCTAAAAGTTTAGCGAGATTTTAGAATGCTCGATCTGCATAAATTGATAAAAAGTTTTGTCGAAACGTTCATCCCCATTAAGATTTTTCTCTTAAAGCTCTTTGGATTGTTCTTTCTATATCTTTCTTTTTAATCCTTTCTCTTTTATCAAACTTTTTTAAAACTTTAGCTATCCCAAATTCAATTTTTATTATAGCTTTTTTAGCATAAACTTTCAAGGGTATCAAGGTTAATCCTTTTTGCTGTGTTTTTCCTATTAATTGCTTGATTTCAGATTTTTTTAATAGCAATTTTCTTGATCTTTCTGGATTATAATCTTTAGGAGCATTTTTGGGCTGATATGGCGGAATATTGCATCCAATTAAGTAGATTTCTTCATTTTTAACCACAACATAAGAGCCAGTAAGATTTATTCTGCCCGATTTTATTGATTTTACTTCTTGTCCAATTAAAGAAATGCCTGCTTCAATCTTTTCCAGGATTTTATATTTGGAATAAGCTTTTTTGTTTTCGGCAAACATTCTCATAGTTTTATTTTAACACAGCTAAGACTAAAGCGGCCATTAGCTCATATTCTTAAAGGCTGCTAAACAAAAGAAAAGATTTAATGCCGAGGCACTGAAAAAGAGTGCTAGAAAACCAAAAGAAGTAATAGCAAAACCAGCAATGGCTTGGGTTATGGCCACTCCCACATGCGTTCCTATCATTAAGATACCTATGTCTCCGGCCATGGAGTTATGATTGATGACTTGAATAAAGATTGTTTCGTGTCCTGCATCAGAAATACCACCAGCAATACCCAATAAAATCATTAATATTGGCAGAGAGACCTGATTGGTAAAGGGTAATAAAATTAAAAACAAGGAACAGAAAAGACCGCCTATTAATATTTTATACTTACCTTTGCCAATAGAACGAAGAGCATAAATACAAATGCCACCCAAAAGGACTCTCATGCCTAAAATTAATCCAATGTTTTGTGTGACAATACCTGCTTCTTTTAGAAATAAGGGAAAGACATAATTTCCAACCAGTCCGAAATAAAGTCCTGATACAAAGAAAAGGATAAAAAATGTTTTGAATTTTTTGGTTTTATTGCTAAAACTGAGAGTCTCTAAAATTGCCGAAATGCTTATTTTTCTTTTTTCTTTATCTATTAATTTTTTAACATTTGGAAAAATTAAAAAAGATAAACCCATTAATAAACATAAAGTTTTATCATAAAAAAGCTTTGTTAATAAAAATCCGGCCAAGAGTGTACCTATGGCACTAAAAATAGAACCCATGCCCCTCATTTTTACTAATGTTTTTTCGCGTTCCTGACTGTGGTCAAGAAAATAGGCGCGGTTAACAGACCAAAGAGAAGCATCTCTAACTCCCTCACTTATTTTTCCAAGTAAAAAACCAAAAGGAGATTTTGAAAAATAATACACTATTAGATGGACCAAATTCATAATTCCACAAAGCCAATAGAATTTTTTTCTACCTATATAATCTGAGATTGTTGCAAAAATAACCCTGCTTGTTTGACTTACCAGTGGAAGAATAGCAAAAATCAATCCCATTGATTCAATTGAGATTTTTCTTTCAAGCATTAATAATGGTAAAAGAATATAGGTTACACCGCCGATAAAGGCATTTAATGCTTGAACTGTAAAAGCATTTTTTATCCCAGTTTTAGTTTCCATGTACCAAGCCTCCGAAGGAGGCGAAAGTTAAAAAGAGGACGAAGTCCTCTTCGCCTATGTTTCACTATACTTTAAATTACGATATACTAAAAGTGATGATACAAGAAAAAATAACAAAATTAATCCAAAAGTCAATAAAAGTTGCTCAAAAAAATGGAGCTTTTCCTGACATTATTGTTGAACATCCCAAAGAAATGTTTCACGGTGATTATGCTACAAGCACTGCTTTGGTGATTGGTAAGATTCTGAAAAAGAATCCAATGGAAATAGCTGAGACTATTAAGCATCAGATTTTAGACTTAGAACCTGATTTTTTTGAAAAAGTTGAAGTTGTAAAACCAGGATTTGTCAATTTTTTTCTTTCTCAGCAATCTCTTATTAACTCCTTAAACAATATTTTAAAAGAAAAAGAAAAATATGGTTCAGCTAAAATAAACAAGACAGTTGTTATTGATTATTCTGCTCCCAATATTGCTAAACCATTTGGAATTGGCCATTTAAGGTCAACTATTATTGGTCAATCTATCTACAATATTTACCAGTTTTTGGGCTGGAAGTGTATTGGTGATAATTATTTGGGAGATTGGGGAACTCAGTTTGGCAAAATGATAGTAGCTATTAAAAAGTGGGCTAATAAAGAAAAATTAAAAGATTTATCAATTGCTGATTTAGAAAAGCTTTACATTAGATTTCATAATGAAATGGAAGCTAATCCTGAATTAGAAGAAGAGGCAAGAGTTTGGTTTAAAAAATTGGAAGATAACAATAAAGAGGCAAAAGAGATTTGGCAAACATGTGTGGATATTAGCTTAAAAGAATTTAATAAAGTTTATGATTTATTGGGAATAAAAATTGATTATTCTTTAGGTGAAAGTTTCTACCAGAACAAAACGAAACCGATTATTAAAGAAGCAAATAAGAAAAAAATTGGTAACAAAAGTCAAGGTGCTCTGATTATCCAATATCCAGAAGACAAACTGCCTCCAGTAATTATTCTTAAGTCTGATGGCGCGACCAGTTATTTTACAAGAGATTTGGCAGCTGTTCAGTATCGTTTGAAAACCTGGAAGCCAGACTTAATAATTTATGAAGTTGGAGTTGAACAATTTCTTCATTTCAAGCAATTGTTCTGGGCAGTAGAGCTATTGGGTTGGGCAAAAAGAAACAAGTTTTTTCATATGGCTCATGGACTGTACTTAAACAAAGAAGGAAGATTTTCAACAAGAAAGGGCAAAACAATTCATTTGGAAAGTGTTTTGCAAGAAGCAATTGATAGGGCAAAAAAGATTATTAATACATCAGAAACAGTCAAGGATTTATCAGACAAAGAAAAAGAAAAAATAGCTCAAGTTGTTGGCGTCGGAGCTGTTAAATATAATGATTTATCTCAACATTACAGTAAAAATATTGTGTTTAGTTGGGATAAAATTCTCAGTCTAAAAGGAAATTCAGGACCTTATTTACAATATACTATTGCTCGATGTAAGGGTGTATTGAGAAAGTCTAAGACTAAAATTAATTTTAAACAGATAGACAGTGTAAATTCAGAAGAAAAAGACATTTTAAGAACGATTTATAAGTTTCCAGAAATAGTTCAGGAGGCTGCTGACAAATTTTCTCCTAATTTAATTTGTAATTTTGCTTTTGATTTGGCTCAAAAATATAATCTTTTTTATCAAAAACATTCAATCATTGGGGCTAAAACAGATAATTTAAAAATGTTTAGATTGAGTTTAACAGCGGCTGTGGCTCAAGTATTAGAAAACTCTCTTTCTCTTTTGGGAATTTCTGTTCCAGAGAAAATGTAAAAAAAGGAGGGATAAGAATGCTTATTTTTTCTAAGCCCTCTTTATCCCTTTGTTTTCGTTCTTCTTTCTTTTGTTTACTTCTTCTTTTGTCGCGCTTACCCCTTTTTTTATTGTCTTTCTTTCCCACAATTAACCTTCCTTATTTCTTCTGTAGCCTTCTTCTTATCACGAATTTTTTATTTGTCAACATTTATTCAAGTGGTTTTTTTGTTTTTTAAAAATAAAAAAAGAGTAAAGTTAAGGAGATTACTTTATCTTTTTATGATTGTTTGTAAAAATCTATGTGTCGTGCAGTTGGTTGATCAAGAGATTCTTGTCTCATAATTTGAGTGACGTATAAAATGGCATTTTCGTAAAGTTGAATCAGCTCAAGACCCTTTTTTGTGGTCACGTATTCGGGGTGTTCACCTTTTTTACCGAACATCATGACAAGCTCGCTCCGACGCAATATTTCCAGGCACCTTGATAACTGTTTATATGATGTTCCCGTTAATCCCATTAGTAACGTAATCTGTTGTCTTTCCTTTGTTGCTGACAGAATATCTATAATTAAATCCATTTTGTTCCGCCGCGTCTTAGCAGTATTCATTATCACTTTTTCTAGCGCAAACGTTATTACTTCGTATTTTCTGCAAGCATTTACAATCGTCTCACCTCTTTTAGTTAATAGATAAATGTTTTTCGTTCTATTGTCTCTTTCGGTTTCTTTGGACGTAATTAATTTTAATACTAATAACGGTGGCAGATATTTTCTTTTTAATCCTTCCCAGCTCATATTAACCTTATACATAAGATTTGTTGGACCCAAGGGCTCTTTACAAACTATTCTTAGGATAGTTAAAAGTATTTCTCCTTCAGTTCGTCTTTTGGCTGAACGACTCTTCAAGGCCATTTTTAATCACTTATTTGAATGTGCTTTTGATATTTTATCTTAAGATTAATTTTATATTTGTCAAGGATAATTTATAGAATATATTAGGCCTTGACTTGTTTTGAAATTATTGATAGTAAATCATTAAAGTACCTTTACATTGTTATTGAAGTGATGGATATGGTGCAGATGCAAACTAATCAGAACATAGTTCCCGGTGAAATAGGGGACGAAAACTGGTTTTGGGTTGACGTAGACGATATATTTCCTAACCGTTTTAATCCTAATCGTATGAGTAAAGACAAAGCCGATCTTTTAGAAGAAGTAGTCAAATCAGGGAAAAACGACCCGATTACAATATCTCCAATGAATATCTTTTATAGCCAGCGTGTTATCAATAGTGGAGCTCTTCAAGAAACTATAGGACATAGCGTGAATCCCTCAAATGTGTTTATTATCTGCGACGGTGAACATAGACATGAGAAAGCTATTAAACTAAGCATAGAAAAAATCAAAGCCCACGTCTGGAGAATAACAGAAACACAAGCAATGAGATATTTTCATCCAAGACAAACCATACATGGTGAAAACGATCCTTTTAAGGAAGGAAAAATGTTTAAGAGTGAGAAGAAAGAAAACGGTCTTTCAGATGAGGAAATAGTAGAAGCTTATTGTTTATCTAATACACAATATGTGACCCTTAGAATACAGCTTCTTGAAGAAATTTCTGACAAAGTGATACGTCTATTCCGTGAATCATTTGACGACAAAGACAGATGGCCTGGAACCCTTACGACTTCTCACCTGGGTGCCATAAAAGGACTTTCTAAGAAATATCAAGAATTGGTAGCAATGGGAATTCTTGAAAAGTATTGGTCTGTTGCTACAACGATAGGAATTGTTAAAAAAATTAAGTTAGCGCAGAGAGACAGAAAAGATATTAACTTTGATCAATTGACAAAAGAACAGATATTCCCGCATATTTTTGATAAAAACACAGACGTTTCTTCATTGCCGCCGCTAGACGAGTTGATGGAAGGATACTTAAAAACCTTTTTCAATGAAATTTTACCCAAACTAAGAGAGGTATCAATTTCAAGCAAGTCCACTGCTGACCATAGATCACGCTCAATAAAACAGGAATTTCCTTCAGCTTTTGAAGGTAAATTAATTGACGTAGAAGCAAACAACTTCCTTGATGGTCTCATTATTTTAAACATTATAGATGATTCTAGTTACGATACTTCGGTAGAAGAGCTTTTGAAAAATCTAAAGAAAAATATGAGCATTGCCACAAAAGATCCTTCTGAAATGAATCTTCTTCTTGCAGCTTTTGGAGCCATGCGGGTTTATCTCAGAAAAAGAGGAAGGTAAATCAAACCCAAAACCTCCTCCAACCCCACTTTTTATATAAATTGGTGGGCTTTTTTTATTCCCTGATTATTTTTTATTGAAAAAAGGAAGCGAAAATGGTAATTTGAACTTATGAAAGAACTTAAAAACAAGTATTTTTTGTTAAGACATGGTCAAACTACTCATCAGATTGAAAGTCCAGAAACAGTATATCATTGGCCCGATGGGAATCCTCCTTATGAATTGACCGAATTGGGTAGAAGCCAAATTCAAGAAAAAGCCCTTCAACTAAAAGACAAAAATATTGATTTAATCTTTTCCTCAGATATTTTAAGAACAAAACAAACAGCTCAAATTGTTGCTCAAGAATTAGATTTAGACATAAAGTTTGACCAAAGACTAAGAGATATTAATTTGGGAGTTTTTCAGGGAAAATCAATGAAACAAGCCTGGGCTTTTTACAATCATAATATGGAAAAAAAGTTTACCATTGCTCCTCCTGAAGGTGAAAGCTGGCATGATGTTAAAACAAGAGTGCTTGACCTATTAAAAGAAATAGAGGAAAAATATAGTCAAAAAAACATTTTAATTGTTAGTCATGGTGATCCCTTGTGGCTTTTGGAAGATTGGATAAACGAACTAAATCAAGGACAATCTTTAGAACGAAGAAAAAACGGTGCTCCCATGAAAATGGGAGATTTAAAAGAAATAAATTGATATGGATTTTGTTGAAAACGAACATAAAATTCTAAAGTTTTGGAAAGATAATAATATTTTTGAGAAATACCAGAAGAAAAACCATGGAAAAAAAAGATGGTCTTTTTTAGATGGTCCTATTACTGCTAATAATCCAATGGGTGTTCATCATG
>CAZDCT010000003.1:24754-33865 GCA_964504075.1 uncultured Candidatus Saccharibacteria bacterium | reverse complement strand
TATGTTGTTTTAGCTCCAAAATTAACAGCTTCTCCATAGGAAGCAAACCAAATGTCAATATGATAATCACCTTTTTTAGAGTGCATTCTGTCTTCTACTACAAAAATCTTATTGCCATATAATTCAGGTATTTTTACTTTTGTACCAAATGCTAAAAGATTATTAGCTATAATGCCATCTCTTACTTCTGTTCCAGCTGCTGTAATAAAAGGAGTGCTGTCAGTTTGCCATGGCGAACTTGAATAAGCAGTAACAATTACTTTTATGGTTTGATTATCAGGATTAGAAATAAAAAGACTACTTACTGGCAATAGGCTGTTTTTTTCAATAGTAGCCAAACTCTCTGACATTTCCTGGAAAGAAGATATAATCAAACTATTCTCATTGCTTTGAGTCTTTGATTCTAAAACAGGCGAAATACTGATAAAAAGCCATAAAAATAATAAGATAATTAAATAATGTTTTCTATTCATTTTAAAACCCCTAACTTGGGGGTTTTAAGATTATATCTTGTTTATGGGATAGTGTCAAGAGGTTTTATGAGCAGCGAAGAAATAAATTTCTTCTTTAACTCTGTGCTGTTGCTTGAGCGGGAGACGGGACTTGAACCCGCGACCTTTTCGTTGGCAACGAAACGTTCTTCCACTGAACTACTCCCGCAACCCAAATTTTTGTGCCGCGGGCCAGACTTGCACTGGCTACCTCAACTTTTTCAGAGTTGCGCTCTACTACATGAGCTACCGCGGCCCAATATAAATGATAAATAATTATTAATCAATAATCAATAACCCAAGCGAAGCGAAGGGTGGAGGTGAGAGCAAACTTCGAAGGGGGTAAACTTCATCGACCTGTGGGCAATGCAGGATTTGAACCTGCGACCTTCTGAATGTAAATCAGACGCGCTGCCACTGCGCCAATTGCCCATTTTGGTGCGCGGGAGAGGATTCGAACCTCCACACCCATAAGGGCACTAGCACCTCAGGCTAGCCTGGCTACCGTTACAGCACCCGCGCTTATGTTGTTTTTTTATTTCTCTTATTTCTTTTCTTTCTCTGGTTTTTCTTCAGCTGGTTTTTCTTCTGTTTCTTCCTGAGCTGGTTCTTTGGTTTCTTGAATAACCGATTGTTCAAAGTCTACTTTTTTTAATTTTGCTTTTTTCCCCTTAGCTTTTCTTAAATAATAGAGTTTTGCTCTTTTTACCTTTCCCCTTTTAACAATTTCTATTTTTTCAATATTAGGAGAATGTAATGGAAAGACTCTTTCCACCCCTATTCCTGAAACAAGCTTTCTAACTGTAATAGTAGATGAAATTCCTTTTCCATGCTTTCGAGCCAAAACCAAACCTTCAAAAACCTGAATTCTTTGTTTATCTTTTTCTTTGATTTTTTGGTGAACCTTAATCGTATCTCCGGGACGAATATCGTCTAAACCCTTTTTAAGTTGTTCTTGATTAAATTTTTCTATTTTATTCATTTTTCAAATTGTTTAATATTTTTTTCAAGTTTTCTGGTAATTCAGAATTCAACTCTTTTGTTTTACCATTAAGTAGCTTAATTTTCAAATATTTTGCATGTAAAAATTGTCTTTTAAGCCCCAAAGGTATAATTTGGTTTTTAAAGCCATAAAGTTTATCTCCAACAATTGGGTGGCCCAAATATGCAAAATGAACTCTTAATTGATGTTTTCGGCCAGTTTTAGGAAAAGCGTTAATCAGAGTAAATTTCTGAAATCTTTTTATTATTTTATATTCTGTTTTAGCTTTTCTTAGATTTTTGCTACCTGAAGGTTCATGAGGTAAATAAACTTTTTGTTTTCTTTTGTCTTTATTCGCCCTGCCGATCAGAGTTTCAATTATTCCTTTATTGGTTTTAAGTTTATCAGCCACCAGTAAAACATATTTTTTTTCTACCGTTCTTTGTTCAAATTGTTTTTGTAAAAAGCCCAGAGCCTGATTGGTTTTAGCAATTAATATAACGCCTGAGGTGTCTTTATCTAAACGATGAACGACCCCATATCTTGGGGCAGTGCCAACATTTTTTAAATTAGGATATTTTTCTAAAAGTAAATCAATTAAAGTTTTTTCTCTGCTTGTTGATAAAGCTGCTCCTTCTGGAAAAACTATAATTCCAGCTGGTTTATCAACTACCAATAGGTTTTCATCCTCAAAAATTATTTTCATTATTCTGTGTGGGCGATACAGGATTTGAACCTGTGACCTTTGCAATGTCACTGCAACGCGCTGCCAACTGCGCCAATCGCCCATATTGTGCGCATGCGTGGAGTCGAACCACGGACCTGTTGTTTATAAGACAACCGCTCTAACCACTGAGCTACACGCGCCTGATTTTCACCTTAATTGATTTTTCTCTTCTTGTCGACACTTTAGGAGTTGAATGATTTTGTTTATTGATCAAAGATTCTTTTTTACCTATTATTTGTTCAAACTCTTTTCTCTCAATCGTTTCTTTTTCAATTAATGTTTTAGCAATTTTATCTAACAGTTTTCTTTTTCTGCTTAAAATCCTTTGAGCTTTGTTTTGAGCAATTTTAATTAGTTTAGCTATTTCTTTATCAATCTGAATTGCTGTTTCTTCGGAATAAGTTCTTTGTTCAGAAATTTCTTTTCCTAAAAATACTAATTCCTCTTTTTTACCGAAAACAATAGGTCCTAAAGAAGACATTCCGTATTGTTTTACTATTTTTCTAGCCAATTCAGTCGCTATTTCCAAATCATTAGCGGCTCCAGTAGTTATTTCCTTGAATTTTATTTTCTCAGCACAAAACCCAGCCAAGAGAACCGCCATTTCATTCAAAAACTCTGATTTTGTTTTCATTTTCTTTTCCTCGGTAGGTACTTTTAGCGTATATCCAGCAGCCATTCCTCGAGCAACAATAGATACTTTTCTCACCGGTTCTGATGTGGGGACAAAAGAAGCTACTAAAGCATGGCCTGCTTCGTGAAAAGCGGCAATTTCTTTTTCTTTTTTAGACAAAATATGACTTTTTCTCTCAGGGCCTAATAATACTTTTTCAATTGATTCTAAGATATCTGGTTGAAAAACCTGCATTTTATTTTTTCGAGCAGCTAAAAGAGCTGCTTCATTGACTACATTAGCTAGGTCAGCTCCTGAAAATCCAGGAGTACGTTCAGCAACCTCTCTTAAATTAACATTTAAAGCTAATGGTTTATCTTTACAGTGTACCTTTAATATTTGCTCTCTATCATTAATATCAGGAAGGTCTAAAACAACCTTCCTATCAAATCTACCTGGTCTCAAAAGAGCAGAATCCAGGACGTCAGGGCGATTTGTAGCTGCAATAACTATACGCGTATCATCTCTTTCAAATCCATCCATTTCCACCAAGATTTGGTTTAAGGTTTGTTCTCTTTCATCATGACCCCCTCCAATACCAGCTCCTCTGGCTCTGCCAACTGCGTCTAATTCATCAATAAAAATGATTGATGTACCAGCTTTCTTGGCAGTAGCAAATAAGTCTCTTGCCCTCGATGCTCCAACTCCGACAAAAAGCTCTACAAATTCTGATCCTGAAATTGAGAAAAATGGAACACTGCTTTCTCCAGCCACTGCCCGAGCCAATAAGGTTTTTCCAACCCCGCTTGGACCGACTAAAAGCACACCTCGTGGAATTCGAGCTCCCATTTTTAAGTATTTTTTGGGATTTTTTAAAAAATCAACAACTTCTTCTAATTCTTGTTTAGCTTCTTTGAGTCCAGCTACATCTTTAAAAGTAATTTTTTCTTTTAAGCTATCACCTGCTCCAAACAATCTTGCTTTAGCTTTTGTAAAATCAAAGGTTTGCATAGCTCCAGCCTTAGATTGTTTGAAAATCATCCAGAAAAACCAACCAAAAAGCAAAAGAGGTACTATGCTTGAAAAAAAAGACAGAACCCAGAACCAGTTTTCATTGGTTTCCTGAGCTTCAATAACAACCTTGCTTAATTTTTCTTTTTCCACTCCATAATTAATTAAAGATTGGGAAAGAGCAGTTTCTGGTTCTTTGCGCGATAAAGCTTTTGTATCGTCTTGATATAAAACCACAAGTTCATTCCCTGAAACTATAATCTTTTTAATCTTATCTTGATTAATATCGTTTGCTATCTGGGTAATGGCTAAAGTTTCTTGAGTTTCAAAAGGAGTTGAAAACAAACTAAATACAGCTGAAATTATTAATAAAATCAGGAAAAGAAATGCAAAATTTTTAATTAAACCTTTCATGCTTATAAGGCAAGGGTTATTTTGTGCTCTTTAGGTTCAATTGATAGAACTTTAAAATTATATTTTTCTCCAATCTTGATAACTTCTTTCATTTTTTCTTGACTCCCAAATTCAGAAACATGAGCTAATCCCTGAATTTTTTCTTCTACTTGGACAAAAACTCCAAAAGGATTAAATTTTACTGCCTTACCTTTGATTATATCACCCTTTTTATATTTTTTTTCAACATCTTGCCAAGGATCTTTTTTCATAGCTTTTAAAGATAAGAATACCTTGTTGTTTGAAATTTCAATAATTTTCACTTCTATCTCTTGCCCCATTTTAACAATTTTTGAAGGGTTTTCCACAATTGCCCAATCTAATTCAGAAATATGAATTAGTCCCTCTAATTTTTCCTGACCAAAATTAACAAAAGCTCCAAAATCAGTAATTCCGGTAACTGTTGCTTTAACAACATCGTCAGCCTTATAATTCTTTAATATTTCTTTGATTTTTTCTGACTCTTTTGCTTTTTCAGACAAAATCAGCTTTCCTTCTTTTTGAGAAAGATCAAAGATTTTAACCTCTAATTCTTGACCAATAAAACCCTTAAGAGCTTCTAATATTTTGTTTGAATCAGCGCCTTTTATCCTTGGATAGTGTTCGCTTTTTAATTGAGAAACGGGAAGAAAGGCTGGAATGCTGGAGATTTTTGACAATAGGCCTCCTCTGTTAGCACCTAAGATTTTAACCGTTAACAACTCTCCCTGTTTTCTTTTTTCTTCTAATGTTCCCCAGGCTAATTCTTGAGAAGCGCCACTGGCTGACAATTCGATATAACCATCTTCATTGTCTAAATCAACCACCTTGGCTGAAACATTTGCTCCTTTATCAAGATTTTTTAATTCGTCCCTAGCATCATAGAACTCTTTGCCATAAATTATTCCTGTTCCAAAAGGACTAATATCTAAAAAAAGAGCAGATCTTCCTCTTCCTATAATTTTTCCATCAATAATTTGTCCGACTTTCAAAGGTTTTAAATTATCTTCCTTTTCTAATAAACTTTTCATACTTTTCAGCTTACAATATTTCATTTAATTTTTCAAGAATAGTTGAAGAATCGCCTTATTTATAGTAAAATTATAATATAAACTTATGAAGATTATTTGGCACGGGCATTCTTGCTTTCAAATTATTGCCCAAGAAGAAAAAGATACCAAGGTGTCAATAGTAATTGACCCCTTTTCAAAAGAAATTGGATTAAAGCTTCCTAAACTTGAAGCTAATATTTTGTTAGTGACTCACGATCACTCAGACCATAATAATGTAAAAGCAGTTTCAGGCAATCCTTTTGTTATTACTGGTCCTGGAGAGTATGACATAAAGGGGGTTTTTGTTCGCGGCATTCCTGCTTTTCATGATAATGTTGAAGGCAAAGAGCGGGGTCAAACAACAATTTATAATATTCAAGCTGAAAACATTTCTATTTGTCATTTAGGTGATTTGGGTCAAAAAGAATTAACCCCAGATCAGGTTGAACAAGTTAATAGTGTTGATATTCTAATGATTCCAGTGGGGGGAAAATATACTATTTCAGCTAAAGATGCTTTGAAAATTATGTCTCAGATTGAACCTAAAATTACAATTCCAATGCATTATTCTGTTCCCAAATTAAAAATTAAATTAGATGGGTTGGGAGAGTTTTTAAAAACCTTAGGAGTCGAGTCTATTGAACCATTAAACAGTTTATCAATTAAAAAGAAAGACCTTTCTGAAGAAGAGGCAAGAATAATAGTTTTGAAATCTTAAAATGGTAAAAGATTTAAAAAAAATAAAGATTGATCAGATCGAGCCAAGAGAAATTACTGATGAAATGAGAGAATCTTATCTTGACTATGCAATGTCAGTAATTGTTGCTCGAGCTTTGCCTGACGTTAGAGACGGGTTAAAGCCAGTTCACAGAAGGATTCTTTATGCAATGCTAGAAGATGGTTTAAGAAACAATGCTAAGTTTAGAAAATCAGCTACTGTAATCGGGAGTACTATGGCTCGATATCATCCTCATGGCGATGCTGCAATTTACGATAGTTTAACCAGAATGGCTCAGGATTTTTCTTTAAGATATCCTTTGGTGCAAGGTCAAGGAAATTTTGGCAGTATCGATGGGGATAGCGCAGCTGCGTACAGATACACCGAAGCTCGGCTTTCTAAGATTGGCGAAGAAATGCTCAAGGATATTGAAAAAGAAACAGTTGATTTTATTGATAATTATGATGCTACCAGAAAAGAACCAACTGTTTTGCCATCTCCAGTACCCCAGCTTTTATTAAACGGCTCTTTGGGAATTGCAGTTGGAATGGCAACCAATATTCCTCCTCACAATCTTTCAGAAATTTGTGACGCTTTAATTTATTTATTAGACAACCTAAAAGCTGATACTGAAGATTTACTTCAATTTGTTAAGGGTCCTGATTTTCCAACCGGAGGAGAGATTTTCAATAAAAAAGATATTATTCATGCTTACTCTGTAGGAAAAGGACCAATTGTTGCAAGGGGAAAAGCAATAATAGTTGATGCTGAGAACGAAAAAAAGAAACAAATCATAATTACTGAAATTCCTTATCAGGTTCAGAAATCGTCTTTGGTCGAAAAATTTGCTGAATTAGTTCAAAACAAAAAGATTAAAGGCGTTAAAGATATTAGAGACGAGTCAGACAAGGATGGAATGAGAGTTGCTATAGATTTACAGAGGGGAGCCAATGCCAAGCAAATTCTGAATCGTTTGTATAAATTCAGCAATCTTCAAAAAACCTTTCATTTGAATATGTTGGCTTTGGTGGATGGTATTCAGCCTAAAGTTTTACCTCTTTTGGATTTTTTAAACTATTTCCTTTTGCACCGCAAAGAAGTGGTGAAAAGAAGAACAAAATATGATTTAGAAAAAGCTAAAGAAAGAGCCCATATTTTAGAGGGTCTTGTTAAATGTTTATCTAGGATTGATGAGGTTATAAAAACAATTAAGAAATCAGCTGATCGTCAAGATGCTCATAAAAACTTAAAGAAGAAATTTAAATTAACCGATATTCAGGCCAATGCTATTCTGGAAACCAAACTTTCAGCTTTGGCTAAGTTAGAAAGAAGTAAGATTGAAGACGAGCTTAAAGAATTAAAAGCTAAAATCCAGGAATTAAATAATATTTTAAAAAGCCCAGCCAAGATAAAAAGAGTTATTAAAAAAGAGCTTAATTCATTAAAACAAGAGTTTGGTGATCCAAGAAAAACAAAAGTTAATGCTCATCAGGTAGGAGAATTTACTCTAAAAGATCTAATCCCTCAAGAACAAGTCATTGTTACTGTAACTCAGGGCGGATATATTAAAAGATTAAATCCTTCTACCTACAAGATTCAGCACAGAGGCGGCAAGGGCATTTTGGGAATGAAAACGGTTGGAGAAGATATAATTGAACACTTTATTTTAGCTAACACTCATGATTCTTTGCTCTTTTTTACTGATTATGGAAAGGTTTTTCAGGTTCCAGCCTATGAAATTCCAGAAGCAAGCAGGGTGGCTAAGGGCAGGGGTCTTTTAAACTTTCTTGAACTTTCTTCCCAGGAAAAAGTTTTATCAATTTTTGCTTTAGAAAAAGATAAAAAGCAATTAGAAAATAAATATTTGGTTATGGTAACCAGGGATGGTATAATTAAAAAGACAAAATTAGAAAGATTTAGCAATGTAAGACGTTCTGGATTAAAAGCTATTTCTTTAAAAAGAGGAGATTTGTTGCAAAAGGTTAAAATGACTGAGGGTAATGATGAAATAATTTTAGTGACTAAAAATGGTCAGTCAATTCGTTTTAAAGAAAAAGATGTTAGGTCAATGGGTAGAACAGCAGCTGGGGTAAAGGGAATTAGGTTAAAGAAAGCAGATGAGATTGTTGGAATGGAGATAATAAAAGCTAAAAAGGAAAAGCTAAAAGCGAGAATTAAAGAATATCTTTTGGTAGTAATGAAAAATGGTTATGGTAAAAGAACTGATTTGAAAGAGTACAGGGGTCAAAAAAGGGGTGGGTCTGGCATTAAGACAGCTAATATTACTGCTAAGACTGGTGAAGTTATATCATCTAAGATTTTAACTGAAGAAAAAGATTTAATTGCTATTTCTCAAAAAGGTCAAGTTATTAGAACAAAAATTGCTCAAATTTCAAAACTATCTAGAGCTACCCAAGGAGTGAGAATAATGAGATTGGGAGAAGGAGACAAGGTAGCTTCCGTAATTTGTATATGAGAGAGTTTTTAAATCCCAATAAAATCTTAAAACAACTTAAATTAAAGCCAGATATGGTGGGCGCTGATTTTGGTTCAGGCTCTGGTGGTTGGGCAATACCTTTGGCTCAAGAATTAGAAGATGGCAAAGTGGTTGCGATTGATATTTTAGAAGAACCCCTTTCTGCTTTAAAAGCTAAGTTAAAAAGAAGAAATATTGATAATATTGAAACTATTAAGTCAAATATTGAGGTTTTGCATGGTTCTAAACTATTGTCTGGTTCGTGTGATTTAGTTTTAATGACCAATCTTTTATTCCAGATTGAAGATAAAGAAACAGCTTTGGCTGAAGCTAAAAGAGTTTTAAAAGAAAAAGGCAGAATTTTAATTGTTGATTGGAAAAACAATAAATCTTTTGGGCCAAAGCATAATAGAGTAGTTTCTAATGAGGTTAAAAGATTGGCTGAAAAGCTTTCTTTGAAATTAGAAAAAGAATTTGAAGCTAGCCCTTATCATTGGGGCTTGATTTTGATAAAATAAACAATATGAAGAATTTAAAAGCATTTTTCGTTATCGTTCTTTTTCTTGGTTTGATTTTTTCTTTTCAGGAAGTTTTAGCCACAACCTATGA
>CAZDCT010000003.1:6392-24654 GCA_964504075.1 uncultured Candidatus Saccharibacteria bacterium | reverse complement strand
CGCTTCATCTGATTCTCAGTGTGTTGATGATTTTCTTTGTAATGATAAATATAGTGTTTGTTATAATGAAGACCTAAATTTAAAGGAAAAAGAAGAAACATGTTATCATGATTCAGAGTGCGAATCTGATTCTTGTAATTTTAATGAACAAGGAACAAGTGGTGTGTGTGATGGAGCAGATGATGAGGGAGATGAATCTCCATCTAATGGATCAGAGCCCGAAGAACCAGAGTCCGAACCCAAAAAGCCACCCAAGCCCGGAACATGCGAATATTACTGTTTTAATAATACTGAACCACCAAAAGGTATGGTCTGTATTTGCAATCCTTTAAGCGCTGATAGTTTCGAAGAAATTATTGATAGTCTTATTGATTTGATTTTTAGCCTTTCTTTGGTTATTGCTCCCTTAATGATAGTTTGGGCTGGAGGATTATATGTTACTTCTGGTGGTAATTCCGAACAGATTACAAAAGCTAAAAATATAATTATTTATACTTTGACTGGATTTGCTGTTATTTTGCTTTCAAAAGGATTTGTTGCCATAATAAAACAATTGTTAGGAGCATAAAAAAACCTAAAAGGTCGAATTGAAAAATTGAGAATTTAATTTAAATATGAAAACAACCTTACTATTACTAGTTTTATTCAGCTTATTAATAATGATGCCTATGGGGGTGATGGCAGAATCTGTTCCGGACACAAAAATAGAAACTTTTGGAGATATAATAGACGTTTTAGACAAGTTAGTAAATTGGCTTTATACTATTTTGTTAGTGGTGGCAGCGGGTTATCTTGTCTGGGGAGGACTTGATTATGTTTTGGGTGGAGGTGAGGCAGAAAAGATTGAGTCGGGTCGCAATAAAGTTAAATACGCCTTAATTGGAGTAGCTGTAGCAGTGGTTTCAAAGGGCCTAATGAACATAGTGATTAATCTTCTAGCTGACTAAGAGGTAGAAATAATTTTAAGAATTTTAAAACTCTCTTGCCACTTTGTTAGTGGCAAGAGTTTGATTTTTAGGCTAAAAAAGAATAATATTGAAATAATTGGCGGACGTGGTGAAATTGGTAGACACGCAAGATTTAGGATCTTGTGCCCTTAAAGCTTGTGGGTTCGACTCCCACCGTCCGCACAACAAAAACCGGCCCAAAGCCGGTTTATTTTAGAAATTAGGTTAATTTCATTCGCCAAATTTCTTTACTGAAATTTTCCTTTTCTTTTCTCTAAAGATTTTTGGTATTCTAATGGTTAAAACCCCCTCTTTCATTGATGCTTTAGCACGATTTGGATCAACCTCTACGGGTAGAATTATTTCTCTTGAAAATGTTCCCCAATAACACTCTTTGGTAAAATAGTCTCCCTGTTCTTCAATTGGTTTTTTTCTAGTTCCCCTTATTGTTATTACGTCGCTTTCCAACACAATATCAAGTTCTTCAGATTTTATTCCCGCAATAGCTGATTGGATAACTAATTCATCCTTGGTTTGGTAAACATCAATTGATAATTGTCCCTCTGTCGCAAGCCAATCTTCTTTTTGTTCTGGAGCATCAGGTTCTATCTGCTTTGTTTTAAAGATTTCTTTCTTATTTATTCTTGGTTTTAGCAATTTAGTTTTCAAATCTAACTTTTTCTTTTTTTGTTTTTTCTTAACTACTTTTTCCCCCTTGCCTACCGTAGCCTCGGCGAAGGCGGGGTTGTCTTGATTTTCAATTTCAATTTCCCTTATTTCCATTTCTTGTTCCTTTTCTAATTCTTCTTCAGCCGGAAGTTCAATTCCCATCCCCTTTTTTAATTTTTCAAAAAATGATTTCGCCATATATTTTTAAAAGTAATTTTTTTTCAAATTCTCTAATTCTAAAGAAACAACAAAAGATAAACCAACAATAATTGCAATGGGAATCAAAAATCCCATCACTCCTCCTTTTATTATAAAGAAATTAAACAAAGCATGCAAACAAATAGCTATTCCTAAGCCCAGGCCCACAAATCTGAATTTTTCTTTTCTGTATCTTGAAAAAGAAACAGCCAACCAAAAACCCACCATTGCTGAACAAAGAGCATGTAGGAAAACTGCACCAACAAAACGCAAAGCTAAAACTAAAAGAGTTTGATGAATAAGGAAAGACGGAATCATTTCTAGCATAACAAAGATATTTTCAGCAGCTGCAAAGCCCAAAGCAGCAACTATCATATAAAGCATGGCATCTACTGGTTCATTAAATTCATCGCTTTTCGAAACTTCTCCTCTCACAACTAAATATTTAAGTGTTTCTTCAACCAAGGCTGCCCCTAAAAGATTATTAAGAAAGATTCTTGCAGAATAAGAAAGAGATAGTTTTTGTAATTCTAAAAATATTCCTTTCTCTATGAAAATGGCTGGAAGAGCGCTTAACATGCCCCAAAAAAAGATTTTCAGAATCATTAATCTTGGTTCTGGGTGAGCATCTTTTTTAAGGTAATACAAAAGCCAAATAACACTTGGTAAAACACCTAAAAATATGTAAAGCGGATAAATCATTTTATTTAGGCCAAGTTTCAACCATTAAACATTTCTGTTTATTTTTAATTGGTAATGTTTGATAAATTTCTTCTGTTATAAAGGGAATAAATGGATGTAAAAGTTTCAAGGAGATTACCAATACATATAATAAAATCTCTATAGCTTGCTCTTTTTCTTTTTTATTTTTTGCCTTTTGTACTCTGAGTTTTGCGCTTTCAATATATTTATCACAAAAATCGTGCCAGAAAAAATCATAAAGAATATGAGTTGTTTTTCCAAACTCAAAATTATCCAAATTCTTATTCACCACTTTTATGGTTTTATCCAAAGCTTTTAATACCTTCTTGTCTGACGAGCTAAGACTTTCAGTTTTTAGTTTTAAGCTGTAGTTTTGCGGTTTGCATTCTGCTCTTTGTGCTTGTATTAATACAAATCGGCTGGCATTCCATATCTTATTACAAAACTTTTTTCCCATTACAATATTGTCTTTAACAAACCTCATGTCTTGACCGCCAGTTACCCCCCAAATGATTCCAAACCTAGTTGCGTCAGCTCCATATTCATCAATAAGCTCTATGGGGTTAATTACGTTTCCTATTGATTTTGACATTTTGGTTCCATCTTCAGCCAAAACAGTGGGGTGAATATATACTGTTGTAAAGGGTGGTTTTTTCATAAACTCCATTCCAGAAAATATCATTCTTAAAACCCAAAGATTAATAATGTCTCTGGCCGTTGAAAGAACATTGGTTGGATAAAATCTTTTTAAATCTTCGGTTTTCTTGGGCCAACCAAGAGTAGCAAAGGGCCAAAGAGCAGATGAAAACCAGGTGTCCAAAACATCATTTTGGCCCTTAAGGGGAATTTTATGTCCCCACCAGATTTGTCGGGAGATACACCAATCTCTTATATTTTCTAACCAATCAAAATATATTTTTTCAAAACGTTTGGGATAGAATTTTATTTTTCCTTTTTTAACCTGAGCTTTTGCAATTTTAGCTAATTGCTCCATTTTTAAAAACCATTGTTCAGAAGGAATATTTTCAATTTTTGTTTTACAACGATAGCAATAAGGTGCTCTATGAGTATATGGTTTAATTTCTTTAACCAAGCCTTGTTTTTTTAACTCTTTAATTATCAGTTCTCGGGCTTCCAGGGTTGATAGTCCTAAAAATCTTTCTGGAATATTGCCCATCATTTTTGTGTTTTCATCAATGACTTGATTCATTTTCAGATTATGATTGAGTGAAATCTGATAATCTGTTGAATCGTGAGCTGGAGTAATCTTTACCGCTCCTGTTCCAAATTTGGGGTCAACTAAAAAGTCTTTGACAATGGGAATTTCTTGATTAATAATGGGCAGGATTGCTTTTTGGCCAACCAACTTCTTGTATCTTTTATCTTTTGGATTAACGGCAATAGCCGTATCTCCTAACATTGTTTCTGGTCTTGTGGTTGCCACTACCACATATTTTTTACCAAGGATACCCGGTTTTGTTAATAATAAAGGATATTTAATGAAATAGAGCTTCCCCTTTTCTTCTTTATAGTCTAGCTCCAAATCTGATAAACTGGTTTGGCATCTTGAACACCAATTAACCACTCTTTTTCCTTTATAAATCCAATTCTTTTTATAATAGTGCAAAAAGGTTGTTTTTACTGCTTCAGCGTAATCTTTATCCATTGTAAAACGAGCTCTGGACCAATCACAAGAGCTGCCTAATCGCTTAAATTGGTTTAAAATAATATCCCCATATTTTTCTTTCCATTTCCAAATTCTTTTAATCAGTTTTTCTTTGCCCAAATCAAATCTTGTTTTACCTTCTTTTTTTAATTCTTTTTCAACCACATTTTGAGTAGCAATTCCAGCATGATCAGTGCCTGGAAGCCATAAAGCACTATAACCCTGCATTCTTTTTTGACGAATCAAAATATCTTGAACTGTAGCATTTAAGGCGTGTCCCATGTGTAAAGAGCCAGTTACGTTGGGTGGAGGGAGAACAAGAGTATAGGTTTTTTTTCTTTTACCGGGAAGATTATCAGGATTAAAAAAGCCACTCTTAAGCCAGAGTTTATAAATTCTATCCTCTACGTTTTTAGGATTGTAAGTTTTGGAAAGTTCCATATTCTTATTTTAACCTTAAATTGGCATTGGCTTCAATGGTAGAGTTTTTTCTTTTTTTATTCTTAAACCAATTGTAGTATCCAGCTATAGCTACCATTGCTGCATTATCGGTACAGAATTTTTTTGGCGGAACCAAAAATTTAATTACTAATTGTTGCTTGCTAATTGCTGATTGAAATTGTTTTCGCAATTCTTTATTAGCTATTACCCCACCACCCAAAATTATTGACTTTGCTTTATATTCTTTGGCTGCTTTAATGGTTTTAAAAATTAGAACATCAATGATAGCTTGCTGAATTTCGTGAGAAATAATTGCTAATTCTTGATCATTAATTGTTAATTGATTATTTTTGTAAAAATTTTTCTTAACCAAATATAAAACCGCAGTTTTTAAACCCGAAAAACTAAAATCATAATTTTTATGATAAATCATTGGCCTTGGCAAGCTGATAGAGGGCTGGTCTTTATCTGCTTTTGAGGATTTGGCTTCGATGGCTGGACCGCCAGGATAGCCAAGACCTAGTGTTCTGGCTGTTTTGTCAAAACACTCGCCAGCCGCATCATCTCGTGTTTCTCCAAGAATTTTATATTTTCCCAAATTTTTCATCAAAATTAATTGAGTGTGTCCCCCGCTTACTATTAGAGCAATTGCCGGAAAAATTTGTTCACTGTTCATTATTAGCTGTTTATTATCAAGCCAATTGGCTAAAATATGAGCTTCAATATGGTTAATTGGTACAATGGGCAAATTAAGCTTGTTAGCTAATTCTTTAGCAAAATTTATACCTTGCCACAAACAGGGTTCTAATCCCGGCCCAACAGTGACCGCAATCAAATCAATCTCTTTCAAAGAAAGCTTGGCTTGTCGGAGAGCTTTTTTTAAAACTGTTGGTAGATTTTTTTGATGTTCTCTTTTTGCTAAAAGAGGATAAACTCCTCCATATTGAGCATGGATTTTAACCTGAGAAGAAACAATATTAGAAAGAATTTCAAAAACAGCTTTTCGCTTTTTGCTTTCTGGTTTACACCTTATTATACTAATACCAGTATCATCACAACTTGTTTCAATCGCTAAAATTGTTAGGTTTTTCTGTTTCATTTTTTTATTGTGTCAGAAAAGTTGATTTTTTTCAATTTTTCATTTAAAATGGGAAAATACTGACCCCATCGTCTAGAGGCCTAGGACTTCGGGTTTTCATCCCGAGAACCGGGGTTCGATTCCCCGTGGGGTCGCCATGTTAGAAAATCCTCTTGAAATTACAAAAGCTTCTGAAATAAAGCGCTTTAAAGACAGGGTTTTTTTTAAACTGTTTGAAATTGTTCCTGCTTTTCTGTCTTGGTCAACTCTTTTGTTGGCTTTTTTATTATCCTGGTTAGCTCCTGTTTCAGTAGCTTTTTTTATAATTGTTTTTGACCTTTTTTGGCTTATTAGAATTATTTACCTTTCTTTTCATCAAATAGTTAGCTTTCAAAAATTAAAACAAAACCTTAAAATTGATTGGGTTAAAAAACTAAAAATTGATTATACTCAAAATTGGCAAAGCATTTATCATTTAATAGTTTTACCAACTTATAAAGAGGGACCAGAAATAATTGTTTCTTCTTGTGAAGCATTAAATGCTTGTCATTATCCCAAAGATAAAATGATAATAGTTTTGGCGATTGAAGAAAGGGGTGGATTAGAGTCCCGTCAAATAGCTCAAGAAATAAAACAAAAATATGGAGACAAGTTTTTTCGCTTTCTCATTACTATTCATCCCAAAGATATACCAGGAGAAGTGGCAGGCAAAGGTTCAAACGTTGCCTGGGCTTTAAAAAGGGCCCAAGAAAAAATTATTGATCCCTTGGGCATTCCTTATGAAAAAATTATTGTTTCTGATTTTGACATTGATACCAAGCCATATCCTTATTATTTTGCTATTTTAACCTGGCATTATCTGGGCGCTGAATTTCCATTAAAATCAAGCTATCAGCCAATTCCGGTTTATAATAATAATATTTGGGATGCACCTGCTTTTTCTCGGATAATAGCTACATCCGGCACTTTTTGGCAAATGATGCAACAAGAAAGACCAGAACAATTAGTTACTTATTCTTCACACTCTTTTCCATTTAAAGTTTTTACAGAAGTAAATTATCCCTCTAAAATGGTTTCTGATGATTCTCGTATTTTTTGGAAATCTTACTTTTATCATAATGGAGATTACAGGGCCATTCCTCTTCATTATCCAGTTTCCATGGATGCAGTAATGGCTGAGAATCTTTGCTTAACTATTATTAATCAATATAAGCAGCAAAGGCGGTGGGCTTGGGGAGTAGAAAATGTTCCTTACATGTTTTATAATTTTTGGAAAAACAAAAAAATTCCTCTCAAAGAGAAATTACGTCATTCAATAATTGTTTTAGAGGGTTTTTGGTCTTGGGCAACAAGTGCTTTACTGATTTTCTTTTTGGGTTGGCTGCCTCTTCTTTTGGGAGGAGAGTTATTTAATGTTACTTTACTTTCTTATAATCTGCCTCGCTTAACTTCAAACCTGATGACTATTTCTATGATTGGAATGATTGTTGGGGCTGGAATTAGTATGTCTCTTTTACCTCCTAAACCAGCTCATTATAGTAAATGGAAAAATCTTTCAATGATTTTTCAATGGCTATTATTGCCCTTTACCTTAATTTTCTTTGGTGCTTTTCCAGCCATAGAGGCTCAAACAAGATTAATGCTTGGTAAGCGTTTGGGTTTTTGGCCAACCGAGAAAAAACGCAAATAGCTATTCTAAATGTATTCTTTGTCTAAAAAGCTTCAACCTCTTTTGTAAAAGAGGATGTTTTTTTAACTGAGGATCTTTGTTTAATAATTCTTTAGCTGCGTTTCTGGTTTTCTCTACTAAAAACACGTCTTTTAAAGAAGCCATTGATAGGTCAGGAATACCCCATTGTCTAGAACCTAACAACTCTCCCGGCCCTCTAATTTCTAAGTCTTTTTCAGCCAATTCAAATCCATTTTCACAAGATTTTAAAGCCCTTAATCTTTTATTTGTTTTTGGAGACGAAGAACTGGTTAATAAAAAACAGTAAGATTGATGATTTCCTCGTCCCACCCTTCCTCGGAATTGATGAAGTTGAGCCAGGCCAAACTTTTCTGCTCCTTCAATTATCATTACTGTGGCATTAGGTATATCAATTCCAACCTCAACCACCGAAGTTGAAACTAAAATATCAGTTTTGCCTTTTTTAAACTTTTTCATTATTTTCTCTTTTTGACTAGTTTTCATTCTGCCGTGTAGCATGTCTATTTTGAATTTTGGAAATATTTCCTCAGACAGTTTTTTATATTCTTGTTTGATTGTTTTAGTGTCTGTCCAGCTGTTAATGTTTCCATCATTAGAAGATTCAATTCTTGGACAGATGACAAAAATCTGCTTTTTGTCTTTAACTTGTTCTCTTATGAATTGATAGGTTTCTTTTCTTTGCTTGGGCGTTACTATTTTAGTTATTACTTTTTTTCTCCCTTTTGGCATTTCATCAATCAAAGATAAATCTAAGTCGCCATAAACAGTGAGAGCTAGGGTGCGGGGGATTGGAGTGGCGGTCATTGATAAAAGATGAGGAACTAGTTCTGATTTTAGAGTTAATTTAGCTCTTTGCTCTACTCCAAAACGATGTTGTTCATCAAGCACAACCAAACTTAATTTTCCAAACTTTACTGATTCTTGAATTAAAGCATGGGTGCCAATCAAAATATCTACTTTGCCCTGCTTTATTTTTTCCAATAGTTTATTTCTTGCTATTTTTCTGTTTTTTAACTTACTTTCTTTGCTGGTTAAAAGCCCAATATTTAAATTAAAATCATTTAAAAGTTTAGAAATTTCTTGAAAATGTTGATTAACTAAAATTTCAGTAGGAGCCATAAATCCTGTTTGAAAGCCTGCCAAAGCCACATTAAGAGCAGCCATTACGGCTACTACTGTTTTTCCCGACCCAACATCTCCTTCTAACAATCTGTTCATTGGCCTTGTTTTTTCTAAATCTTTCAAAATTCGCCAACTGCATTTTTTCTGGGCATTAGTTAGCTTAAAAGGTAAAGAATCAACAAATTCTTTAATAACTTCAATATCTATAGGAATACTAATGGATTTTTCAGTCATTAATTTCATTCTTTCTCTTAAAATCATTAAAGAAAGAATAAACAGTTCTTCAAAAGAAAAGCGCTGTCTTGCCTGTTCAGCTAATTCCATTGAGTCAGGAAAATGGATTTGCCAAAGAGCTTTTTTAATATCTAAAAGCTTGTGTTCTTTTCTAATTTTTTCTGGAACAGGGTCTTGGATTTCGTCTTGAAACTTAGTTAATAATGGTTTTAAGATAAATCTTAACCATCTTGAAGACAAACCTTCTGTCTCAGGATAAACTGGCACTATTCTTCCTGTATGAATTAATTTTGATTTGTCTGATTTGCGACTTGATATTTTTTCATAAGAAGGACTTGATAAATACATTCCCTCTGGGCCCTTAGAGGTTTTGCCAGCCAAATAGACCCCATCTTTTGCTTGGAGAGTATTAATTAAATAGGGTTGATTAAACCAAACCACCTTAATTGATCCTGTTTCGTCTTTAACCAGAGCAGTAGTTAAAAACATTCTTCTTTTCCAGGTTTGTCTTATTTTGATTTCTACAATTTCTCCTTGAACGCAAACATTTTCTCCTATTTTAACCTCTGAAATAGGAGTTAAGTTAGAAAAATCCTGATATCTATAAGGAAAATGCCAAAGAAGGTCGCGAATTGTTTTAATTCCCAATCTTTTTAATTTTTTTTGGTATTCAGTCCCGATACGAGGAATTTTATTGACTGGGGTATCTAAATTCATGTGCGCCCAGTAGGACTCGAACCTACAATCTTCTGGTCCGCAACCAGATGCTTTATCCATTAAGCTATGAGCGCTTTTCTATTTAAAATTAACATAAAATAGATTTATTTTCAATTGAAAAATTGCCTGAAATACTTTATAATGGAGACATAGTAGAGCTGATTAATAAAATGAGAGTTTTATTTAAAAAAGGAAAACAAAAGAAATTTTTAGACAAGATTTTATCTAAGATATCTATAAATGAAGCAGCCGAAGTTTGTAGTCTTTCAGAAAGGACAATTAGAGATTGGCGTCGTGAAAAGTTTTTACCACAAGATAGAGCCTTGCGCAAATTATGTCAAAAAACTGGTATTTCATTCCCATCCAATATTGAACTAAAAGATGATTATTGGTATACGGTCAATGGATCATCGGCTGGAGGATTTGCTGTATATAAAAAATATGGAAGAATTGGTGGCGACCCCGAATATAGAAAAAAGAAATGGTATGAATGGTGGGAACAAAAAGGAAAATATAAACATCATCCCATTATTAATACCGCTCTTTCTATTAAAAAACCAAGAAAATCGGAACAACTCGCTGAATTTATCGGCATTGTCATGGGAGATGGTGGTATTACAAAACGACAGATTACTATTACCCTTCATAGTAAAGATGATAAAGAGTACGGTAAATTTGTTGTTGCACTAATTAAGAAATTATTTGATGTTCCGGTTGGCACATATTATTACAAGGCGTATCACGCGATTAATTTTATTATTTCAAGAAGTGAATTAGTAAAATTTTGTACAGAAGAATTAGGATTGAAGATCGGCAATAAAGTTAAGCAACAGATAGATATTCCTGATTGGATAAAACGAAACAAACAATATGCTATTGCTTGTGTGCGTGGTCTTGTAGATACTGATGGCTCTGTTTTTACTCATCGCTATAAAGTAAACGGAAAATGGTACAAATACAAAAAACTTGCTTTTACAAGTTATTCTGAACCACTTCGTCAGTCTGTATTTAATATTTTAAAAGAGAATGGATTAAATCCGAGATTGGCTCAAAAAAGAGACGTACGTCTTGATAGCATAAAAGACATGCAGACATATTTTCAATTAATTGGTTTTCATAACTCAAAACATTTGAAAAGATATAAAAAATAGAGTATATTTATAGCATAAATTAAGGAGAGGTCGCATAATGGTAGTGCAATACCCTGCTAAGGTGTGACTCTTTTATGAGTCTTGTGGGTTCGAATCCCACCCTCTCCGCTGAATTAACCAAGGTGGGTTGCTCCGAATGGCAAGGAACCACTCTTGAAAAGTGGCGCCCCGTAAGGGGCTTGCAGGTTCGAGTCCTGCACCCACCGCAAAAAAAAACCGGTCAAAACCGGTTTTTAGTTTATTCAAATAGAGTTAATCACGAGCTATAACAAGACCAATTACTTGTTGAGCACCAGCTTTTTTCAAAATGTAAGCACACTCTTTCATGGTAGCTCCTGTTGCAAAAATATCATCAACCAATAAAATCTTTTTATTTTTGATTTTTTCTTGGTTTTTAACTAAAAAGGCATTTCTAATATTTCCAAGCCTTTCTTGTTTAGCAAGTTGACTCTGAAGAAAAGTCTTTTTAATTTTTATTAGATAATCATTTAAAGAGGGAATGTTCCAAGTGAGCGAAAGCTGTTGGCTTAATTCTTGGGCTTGATTAAAACCACGCCTTCTTAATGTTTTTTGATCAAGAGGGACTGGGATTAAGACAAAGTCAGAAAAATCTGGTTTCTTTTCAATCAATTGGAAATGATTTATTATTAATAAAGAAAGAGATTTAGACAGCTCCTTGATAAAAGGCTTATGTTTAAAGCTATGAATTAATTTCCTGATTAAGGGTTTTTGATAATCAACTGCCCAGTAAAGATCGTTTAAATGTTGGTCTGAAAATGGTTTATGAAATCTATTAATATCAAGAACAGCTTCGCAATCTAAGCAAAGATAGGTTCCTTCCTTTTGACAGTTAAAACAGAATTTGGGGAATAAAAGATTGAGTAAAAAGTTTTTTGCCATAATGACACTCCCTTTTTAAAATGGTATAATATTAGATTAAAAAATGAAAGTAAATTTAAAACCTTTTTTAAGGATAAAAGACAAGCTTGCTAATTTGTCACCCTTTAAGGTAATTTCAAAAAAATGTTTGGGCATAGATGTTGGCACTTCTTCTGTTAAAATAGTTGAATTATCTCGTCTTAGGGAGAGAAAAAAACTAGAGAATTATGGAGAAATAACAGCTAAAGCCCTTTATAAAGAGCCATTTCGAACTTTTGATAAAAGCACTCTTTTGCTTTCTAATCAAAATATTGCTCGGGGCATAAGAGCAATATTAGAGGAAACCAAAATTGTTACTCGTCGGGCCATTTTCTCAATCCCTGATTTTTCCAGTTTTTTTACCAACTTTGAATTACCAATCATGACTCAAGAGGAATTGCCCCAAGCTATTGCTTATGAAGCTAAGCGTCACGTTCCAATGCCATTAAGAGAAGTAACTTTGGACTGGCAAATAATCAATGGACGTATTCCACAAAAAAAGCAGACAGAATATAGTATTCTTTTGGTAGCTGTTCCTAATGAGACTATTAATCAGTACAAAGATATTGCTAAAATGTCTGGATTAGAACTTTTTGCCTTAGAAGCTGAAGTTTTTGGACTTTTACGCTCTTCTGTGCCCAAAGAACAAACAGAACCAATTGCTTTGATTGATATTGGGGCACAGACATCAACCTGTACTATTATTGATGATAAAATCTTGAAAAGTTCTCATAGTTTTGATCTTTCTGGAAATGAATTAACCGAAGTTGTATCTAAAAGCTTGGATATTGATTATCAGACAGCTGAAAAATTAAAAAAAAAATATGGCCTTTTGTCAGGTCAAGCATTAGGAACAGGTCAAGAAAAGCAAACTAGAGAGATTTTACTTCCATTAGTTGATGTAATTTTAAGAGAGATAGACAAGATTTGTAAGAGTTTTTATGAAAGCCAAAGAAAAGAGATTAAAAAAATCATTTTATCTGGCGCTTCAGCTTTGCTTCCTGGGCTAAAAGATTATTGTCAAGATTATTTTAAAAAAGAAATTGAAATTGCTAATCCTTTTTCTGATATTTTTTACCCTCCGATTTTAGAAAAAAAATTGAGAAAAATGGGTCCTTCTTATGCTATTGCAATTGGCATAGCATTGAGAGGCCTTGAATAAAGTTTATGGCAATAGAGATAATACCAAAACCAGCCAGAAAAGCACCTCCATTGCAAAACATTTTGTTCTATTTTGCTATTGGCCTTTTATTGCTTTCTATTGGCGCTTATTTTATTTTAGGTTATTTTGTAAAAAAATCAGAACTAGCCCTTCAAGGTTTGGAGGAAACTTTGGCTCGAGAGAAAACCGAAGAAGAAACTATTTTAGAAGAAGAAGTTTTTGGCTATCAGAGAAAAGTGGAAGATTTTTCAACCTTAATTGGTCAACATACTTATGCTTCAAAGTTTTTTCATTTTTTTGAAAGTCTTTGTCATCCAAATGTTTGGTTTTCAAAAATTAATTTAGATATGACAAATCATAAATTAATTGTTTCTGGAAAAACAGATACTTTTTTAATACTTGACCAACAACTTTTAATTTTTCAACAAGAAGAATTGATTAAAGAAACAATCTTAACCAAGCTTTCTATTGGAAAGGAGGGTTTGGTTAATTTTACTTTTGATATTATCTTTAATCCTATTATTGTAAAAAAATGAAGCGCTTAACAATTATTATAATTTGTTTCCTGTTAACAATTGTTTTGGGTGTGTTTTTACTGTATCCAAAGTATCAAGATTTTGTTGTTCTTGAAAAACAAGTTGAGGCAAAAGAAAATCAACTTCAATCAAAACAAGAATATTTGTCCAATCTTTCTGAAAACTCAGAACAACTCAAGAAATATGAAGAAAAACTTTTAGTTATTAATACTGCTTTGCCAACAACTCTTTCTTTGCCTAGTCTTTTTGATCTTCTCCAAAAAACTGCATCTCAGAACGGCTTGATTATAAAAGATATGGATTCTTCTTGTGTTACTAATCTTGAAGGAATTCAAGATATAAAAGTTGATTTAAAAGCAATTGGATCTTATTCCAGTTTTAAAAACTTTATCTCGGTTTTAGAAAAATCAGCTCGAATGATTGAAATAGAATCATTTTCTTTTTCAACACCTGAAAAAGAAGAAATCTTTGATTTTGTTTTGACAATAAAAGCATATTCCTACTAAAAAAAATGGCAATTACTTTTTTAGAACAAAAGAAAAAACAGCAGCAATTATTACCAATTTTAATATTTGTGATAATAATCACCTCTTTTGTTATGTGGTGGGGATTTTTAAAAAAAGAAGAGGAGGTTGTTTTTGAAGAAATTAATTCTGAGATGTTTAGGGGAGTTAATATAAACTTTCAGTTTTTACAAAATTTTGTTCCCGAAGATTTTGAATCTTTTGAAGAAACACCTGCTTTTGAAGAACAAGTTGGAAGAGAAAATCCTTTTCTTCCCCTTAGTCCATTAATTGAAGAATAATTTATTATAATATTATATGTCATTGATCAAAGAATTGTTTAATAAGGGACTTATTAAAAAAGAACAAGTAGCTTCTTTAGAGCTTGAGATTAAAAAGACTGGAAAAAGAATCGAACAAGTTCTTTTGGAAAAAGGTATTGTTGAAGAATCAGTTCTATTTTCTTTAAAATCAGAAAGTCTGAATATTCCTTTGAAAAAGGTTGTTATTGATAATGTTTCCCTAGAAGCTCTGGCATTAGTTTCAGAAGAAACAGCTAAGTATTATTTAATGATTCCCTTTGCTAAAAAGAATAATTCAGTAGAAATAGGAATGGTTTATCCTGAAGATTTAAAAGCTCAGGAAGCTTTAAAATTTTTGGCTCGTCAGGGCAGATTTACCTATAAGGTTTTTCTGATTACTCCAACTACTTTTACTAAAATTTTAAAACAATATCGAGGCTTGAAAAAAGAGGTTGGTAAGGCCTTAGAAGAACTGAAAACAGAATTAAAAACAGAAGCAGAAGAGAAAAAATTTAAAACACCAGCCGAGTTTGCAAGATTAGCCGAGGCAGCTCCAATTACTAAAGTTGTAGCTGTGATTTTAAGATATGCAGTAGAGGGAAAAGCGTCTGATATTCATATTGAACCAACCAAAAAGGAATTGAGAATTAGATTTAGATTGTTAGGAGAATTACACTCCTCAATCTTATTGCCTTTAAAAATCCATCCGGCTGTGGTAGCCAGGATTAAAATTCTTTCTAATATCAGGATTGATGAATCAAGAATTCCTCAGGACGGAAGATTTTCTACTGTTATTGATGGTGAGCAGATTGACTTTCGGGTTTCTACCTTTCCAACCACCTTAGGAGAAAAGGTTGCTATTAGAGTTTTAGACCCCTCAGCTGGCTTAAAAAGTTTTGAAGAGCTTGGTCTGGCAAAAAGAAATATTAAAGTCCTTAAAGAAGCAATTAAAAGGCCCTATGGTTTAGTTTTAGTTACTGGTCCTACTGGTTCTGGTAAAAGTACTACCCTCTACGCTATTCTTAATCTTTTGAATAAAGAGGGAGTAAATATTGTTAGTTTAGAAGATCCAGCAGAATATTTTATAGAGGGCGTTAATCAATCTCAGGTAAGGCCTCAAATTGGCTATGATTTTGCCCAGGGTTTAAGGCATGTTTTAAGACAGGATCCTGATATTATTATGGTTGGTGAGGTGCGCGACTCAGAAACAGCTTCTCTTGTTATTCATTCTGCTTTGACCGGACATATTGTTTTATCTACATTACATACCAACAATGCTATAGGTGTGGTGCCAAGACTGATTGATATGGGGGTTGAGTCCTATTTGATATCTCCTTGCTTAAGCATTGCTATTGCGCAGAGATTGGTCAGGCGACTCTGTGATTCGTGCAAAAAAGAAATCAAACCATCTAAGGAAGTTAAGGAGCTTATTTTAAGAGAAATTAAGAACCTACCTCCACAAATAAAAAAAGATGTTAAGATAAAAACACCCTTAAAAATTTGGGAAGCTAAGGGTTGTAAAAAATGCAACAACTCGGGATTTTCAGGAAGAATTGGTTTATTTGAGATTTTATCAATGACCAATCAACTTGTTGATATTATTGCAAAACAGCCCTCAGAAGAGGAAATTTTAAAAGAAGCAAAACGCCAGGGAATGATTAGTATGAGGCAGGATGGCGTATTAAAGGTCTTAAATGGTGTTACAACCATAGAAGAAATAATTAGAGCAACTAAACAAGTTTAATATGAACAATTACACTAAAAAATTAGAAGAACTTCTTGAAATAATGATTAGGCAACAAGCATCTGATCTTCATGTTTCTGCTGGTCGGCCCCCAACACTTAGGGTGTCTGGAAGATTGGTGCCTCTTTTAAAGAAGAAAAAACTTTCTGCAAAAGACACTAAAGATTTAGCTCAAAGCATGATGTCTGCAGAAGAGTTTGAGAAATTCTTAGAGAGAAAAGAAATTGATTTTTCATACCACTTTAAAGACAAGGCGCGTTTTCGAGTTAACGTTTTCTTTCAAAGAGAAAATGTTTCTTGTGTCTTGCGTTTGATTCCATATAAAATTCCTACGATTGAAGAGTTAAACCTTCCTCAGAGCTTATATGAATTTACTAAGGTATCTCAGGGCTTTGTTTTAATAACTGGTCCATCTTCTCACGGTAAATCAACAACTTTGGCTTCTTTGATCAATGAAATAAATCACACTAAAGCAGTTCATATTATTACGATTGAAGACCCGATTGAGTATATTTTTAAAGATGATAGATCAATTGTTGACCAAAGAGAAGTGAACAGAGATACTTTTTCTTTTGCTGCAGCTCTTCGTTCCACTTTTCGTCAAGATCCAGACGTGATTATGGTTGGAGAACTGAGAGACTCAGAAACTATGGCAACAGCTATTACAGCAGCTGAAACAGGCCATTTAGTTTTTGCCACCCTTCATACTAATTCAGCTGCTCAAACTATTCACAGAATTGTTGATACTTTCCCGCCCGAACAACAACAGCAAGTTAGAGCCCAACTTTCAGGTTCTTTGTTAGGAGTAGTTTCTCAGAGATTAATTCCCAGGATTAAGGGAGGATTAATACCAGCTACTGAAATAATGATGTGTACGCCCGCTGTAGCAAATTTAATTAGAGAGAATAAGATTCATGAATTGCCATTAGTTATTCAAACTTCGGCCGAAAAAGGAATGATTTCTTTAAACAGATCTTTAGCTGCTTTAGTAAAACAAAGAGAGATTTCTCCTGAAAATGCCTTAAATTATTCTCTGAGCCCAACTGAACTCAAAACGCTTATCAGATAGTAATTTCATGCAATTTAATTACCAAACCCGAAACAAGGAGGGCCAAATCCAAACAGGAACAGTAGAAGCCTCTTCTAGAGATGCAGCTATTGTTCTTTTACAGAAACAAGGGTTATATATAACCCTTCTTGAAGAAATTGGTGGAGGTCCGGCTTATTTCAAGAGAATTACTATATTTGAAAGCATATCCCAAAAAGATATTGTTTTGTTTTCAAGACAACTCTCAATAATGTTTAAATCAAAGGTGCCTCTAGTTGAGGCGCTTGAGGTTTTGGCTGTTCAGACCCAAAACGCTAATTTTAAGGAAAAAATTGTAAAACTGTCTGAAGAAGTGCGTGGTGGAACCAGTTTTTCTGATGCTTTATCTCAACATCCCAAGGTTTTTTCCTCTTTTTATATTTCAATGGTAAAAGCAGGAGAAGCTTCGGGAAAACTTTCTGAATCCTTAGATTATTTGGCTGAACACGTAGAAAGAGAATATCACTTAATGAGCAAGATAAAAGGAGCAATGGTTTATCCTCTTTTGATTTTGTTTTTTTCCATTGCTGTGCTTTTTTTAATGGTATTCTTTATAATTCCTAATTTAACCAAGGTTTTACAAGAAACTGGTCAAGAGATGCCGTTTATTACTACAGTAGTTATTGGTTCAACCGATTTTTTGAAAAAATGGTTTTGGCTTATTGCTTTAATTGGAATAGGAGGCATAGTTTATGTTATTCGCTATTATTATAGCAAAGAAGGCAAGAAACAATTTGATAAATTATTTCTTAAAATACCCAGCCTCGGCTCTTTTTTAAAAATGATGTATCTTTCTCGTTTTGCTGAAAATCTTTCTACTCTAATTTCAGGTGGTTTACCAATTGCTACGGCCCTAGAAATTACAGCTGACATTGTTGGAAACTCTGCTTACAAAGAAGTTATCTTAGAGGCCAGAGACAGGGTTAGGAAAGGTGAAACTGTTTCTTCTGCTCTTAAATCGGCTCCTGAGATTTTTCCGCCCATGTTTTGTCAAATGACAACAGTGGGTGAGAAAACAGGAACCTTAGACAAATCTTTAATGGATGTAGTGGATTTTTATCAAAAAGAAACCGAAAGAACGATAGAAACCTTGTTAGCTGTTTTAGAGCCTGCTTTGATTATGTTCTTGGGAGTAGTTGTTGGAGGCTTAATGTTCGCAGTTTTAATGCCACTTTATAAAATGATGTCTTTTTAGTTGTGGAAAACTTTCTTGCTTGTGGCTTTTGGGTATTGTTATATAATATATTATTAAGACTAAATATTGTATTAAGGTCGAAACAATAAAGAAAAATAGTGAAAATTAATTATTATGAATAAAAAAGGTTTTACATTAATTGAACTTTTGGTTGTTATTGCTATTATTGGTATGTTGTC
>CAZDCT010000003.1:4576-6292 GCA_964504075.1 uncultured Candidatus Saccharibacteria bacterium | reverse complement strand
AGAAGAATGTCTGATATGAGACAAATTGTTACTGCTCAACAAATGTATTATGGAGATAACGAAGCTTATCTTGAAGATGATGGCACCGGAGACGGTACTCCAGAAATTAGTACTTATTTAATAGCTCTTGATGATCCACAAAGCACTAAACATTATGGGTGGGTTGATAATAAAACAACTGAGGGTGATGAGCAAAAATTCTGTGCTTATGCTGCTTTGGAAAAAACTCCAGCAACCACTGGAAATACAGTATATTATTGTGCGTCTCATGATGGAACGTTTGAAAAGGAAGGAGCTGCTGTTCCAACTCTTGATGCTTGCTGTAAATAATTAGATTAGTTTAGACTAACTAATAACAGGACGAGAAGTTTTCTTGTCCTGTTTTGCTTAGCTTAAAAATGTTAAAATTGAGGAATGATAGGCGTTTTGTTGAACTTATTTATTTTTCTCTTAGGAACAATTATTGGGTCTTTCCTTAATTGTGTTATCTATCGTTTAGAAATAGGTAAAAGTTTTTTATGGGGCCATTCTTTTTGTCCTTATTGTAAGCATAAACTGGCTTGGTATGACTTAATCCCTGTTTTTAGCTTTTTAACATTAAAAGGAAAATGTCGTTACTGCCAAAAACCAATATCTTTACACTACCCTTTGGTAGAACTGGCTACCGCCATTTTATTTGTTTTAATTTTTAATTCCCAAGATTTGTTTAATACCAGCTACTTGTTACTAATTGCTAGTTTCCTGATTATTATTTTTGTTTACGACCTCAAGCACTATATTATTCCAGATAAAGTGATTTTTCCTGCTATTGCCACAGCATTTATTTACAATTTACTTAATATTAAATACTTAATACTTAATACTTTTCCTGCAGCTCTAGGCGCCTCAGGGTTCTTCTTAGCCATTTATTTTGCTTCTAAGGGTAAATGGCTTGGTTTTGGAGATGTTAAATTAAGTTTTCTAATGGGTTTTATTCTTGGTTTTCCTAATATTGTAGTTGCTTTGTTTCTCGCTTTTTTGACTGGAGCAATAACAGGCTTAATACTAATAGCTCAAAGCAAGAAAACCCTTAAATCAATGGTGCCTTTTGGACCATTTTTAGTTTTTGGAACCTTTTTAGCAATGTTTTACGGAGAGCCAATTATTAATTGGTATTGTAATTTATTTTTATGAAGAAAGGTTTTACTTTGATTGAGTTGTTGGTAATCACAAGCATAATTGCTCTTATGTCAGCTTTGGTTATACCCAATTTGAGATTTGGAAAAGAGCAATTTGCGGTTCAAAATTCAGCTCATAAATTAGCTCAGGACCTAAGAAAAGTTCAAGAAATGGCAATGTCATCATTAGAGTTTAATGGAGTTATCCCTCAGGGAGGGTATGGAATCTATTTTGAGAAAAGCGCGAATTTTTATATTCTGTTTGCTGATTGTTCGGGTAACAGACAATATGATTCAAATGGAACACAGTGCAATGGAGTTTCAGAAAAGATGTCAGAGCAAAGCTTTTTGAACAAAAGAATTATTATCAACAATCTTTCTTCTCCTTTGCCAAAGAATGCATTAAATATTGTCTTTGCTCCTCCCGACCCAAGAATTTATATTGAGCCAGGAGATGGTTCTATAGCCACGATTTTTATTACTGATCCCTCTATTCAAGTTTCAGAGAAAATGATTACAGTTAATAAGGCCGGCTTAATTTCAATTGAAGACAGTGAAT
>CAZDCT010000003.1:0-4476 GCA_964504075.1 uncultured Candidatus Saccharibacteria bacterium | reverse complement strand
TGAACAATAAGAACAGAAAAAACGGGTTTACAATGATTGAAATGATTGCAGCTCTTTTTGTAATGAGTGTCGGCATTATGGGGATTTTTAGTTTAGTTAGCCAAACTATTTCCTATATCAGCATTACCTCTTCTCGATTAACAGCTATTTATTTATCCCAAGAGGGAATGGAAATTATAAGAAACATTAGAGACAGTAATTTTTTAAAGATTAATAAAGGAGAGGAGGGAAACTGGGATGACGGTTTGTCTAATGGTGAATATTATAACTTTGATTATCGAAGCGAAACAATTGATGATACTACTTGTGACGGGAAGAACTATTTAGAGATTAGCCAGGGTTTTTATAAATGTTCTGCCTCTGGCAAATTTCAAAGAAAAGCTCAAATTACTAAAAAACCAGAAGAGAATAAAATAGAGGTTGAGATTAAGGTTTCATGGCAAGAAAGAGGAAGAACTCACATGGTTGTTGCCCGAGAAAATCTTTATCAATGGTATAAAAAAGAAGAAGTAGAATGAAAGCCAAACAAATAACAATTAAAAAAAGAATTCAAAACAAAGGTTTTACCCTTGTTGAGCTTTTAGTTTCAATATCTGTTTTTTCCTTGATTGTTAGCGCGATGTCTGGAGCATTTATTTCTACTATTAGAGCCCAAAGAAAATCAGTAGCTTTTCAACAGCTCTTGGAACAAACTAGCTATGTTGAAGAATATATGAGTCGTTCTATAAGAATGGGGAAAAAAGATATAAGTGGCGCTTGTATCAGCGCAAAATCAAATTATGAAATTACCCGCGATGATAAAGGGATAAAATTTCTGAACTATAATAAAGATTGTCAGGAATTTTATGTATCTGATTCTCAGTTATGGGAGAACAAAAATGGTGTTGATTTAGCGCTTACTTCAAGCAATCTTATAGTAGAAAGCATTAATATTGAACTTTCTGGAAACTCTCAAGCTGATAATTTTCAGCCTCGAGTTACCATTTTCTTGAAGGTTAAAGGAGCTGGTTCAAAACCAGAAGAGCAGCCTGAAATAAAAATTCAAACAACTATTTCTCAAAGAAATCCTGATGTTCAATACTAACCCCCAAAAAGGTGTTTCCCTATATATTGCCTTTCTAATTATGACCATTTTATTGTCTATTGGTTTAAGCATGAGCACTATTTTACTGTCTGAAATTAAAACAATGAGAGAAATGGGGAAATCAGTAGTTGCTTATTATGCGGCTGAAACTGGGATTGAAAGAGAATTGTATGAAAATAATGAGGTGGGAACTAGCTACTCTGGTTCTATTGGTAATGCTTCTTATGGTATTTCAGTCGTGGCTCAGGGCAGTGACGGTTGTTCTCTTAGTGCTAATTATTGTGTTAAATCAGTTGGCAGTTATAAGGGGGTTAAAAGAGCTATTATGATTTCAAGATAATGAATAAACAACAAGTTCAAAAGAGAATAGAGAAATTAAGAAAAGTAATAAATTATCATCGCTATTTTTATCATGTTTTAGACAGACAAGAGATTTCTGATTCTGCTTTAGATTCTTTAAAACACGAACTTTTTGAATTAGAAAAAGAGTTTCCAGAATTTATTGTTCCTGATTCTCCTACTCAAAGAGTTGGCGGAAAACCATTAGATAGCTTTAAAAAGATTAAACATTTGGTTCCCATGCTCTCGATAGAAGATATTTTTTCTGACAAAGAGCTTAAAAGCTGGGAAGATTATTTGAATAGATTAGAACCACTTCAAGAATTTGAATACTTCTCTGAATTAAAAATTGATGGATTTGCTATTTCTTTGGTTTATGAAAATGGATTTCTGGCTTATGGTGCTACTAGAGGTAATGGTAGGTTGGGAGAGGATGTTACCCAGAATCTTAAAACCATTGAAAGTATTCCTTTGAAATTAGAAATACGGGCCAATATTTTGAACAAGAGGATTGAAGAGAAAATAAAAACACTAATTAAAAAAGGAAGAATTGAGATTAGGGGTGAGGTTTATATGAAAAGAAAAGAGTTTGAGAAACTGAATAAAGAATTGGCAGCAAAAGGAGAAAAAACTTATTCTAACCCAAGAAACTTAGCAGCTGGTTCAATTAGGCAATTAAATCCTAAATTAGCTGCTTCCCGGCCATTAAATTTTTTAGCTTATGATATTATTACTGATTTTGGCCAAAAAACTCATTCTGAAGAACATGAGATTTTACCTGCTTTGGGATTTAAAACAGACAAGGGCAAAAAGTGTAAAAATTTAGATGAAGTAATAAATTTTTGGAAAAAAGTTAATAAAAAAAGAAATAGTTTTCCTTTTCAAATTGATGGGATTGTTATTGCCATTAACAACAATTCGGTTTTTGAGAAATTAGGAATAGTTGGTAAAAGTCCGAGAGCTATTCGGGCTCTTAAATTTTCTCCAGAGCAAGCAACAACAAAAGTGCTTGATATTAAAGTTCAGGTTGGAAGAACGGGAGCCATTACTCCAGTAGCTGTTTTAAAACCAATAACTGTTGGGGGAGTGGTGATATCTCGGGCAACTTTGCATAACGAAGATGAGATTAAAAGATTGGGCGTGAAAATTGGAGATACTGTTATTATTGGTAGGGCAGGGGACGTTATTCCTGATATAATTTCAGTTTTGCCGGACTTAAGAACAGGAAAAGAGAAAGATTTTAGAATGCCTAAGAATTGTCCTGTTTGCAATACAAAGCTTGTAAAGCTCAAAACAGAAGCTATTTGGAGGTGTCCTAATCATAAGTGTCTTGCTCGCCAGAAAAAATATTTTTATCATTTTGTTTCCAGAAATGGTTTTGATATTGTTGGATTAGGTCCTAAAATTCTTAATAGATTAATTGATGAGAGCTTGGTTTCAGATCCAGCCGACCTCTTTAAATTAAAAGAAGAAGATATTACTCCCTTAGAGAGATTTGCTCAAAAATCAGCTCAAAACCTTATTTTTGCTATTCAATCAAAAAAAAGCATTAGTTTGTCTAATCTTATTTATGCTTTAGGTATTAGAAATGTTGGAGAGCAAACAGCTATTGATTTAGCTCAACATTTTAATTCTTTAGAAAAATTAAAAAACACTCCTTTATCTGTATTAGAAGAAATAAAAGATATTGGACCTATTGTAGCTAAGTCAATTTATGATTTTTTTCAAGAGAAACAGAATCTTAATTTTATTGAGAAATTGAGAAGACTGGGAATAAAAATAAAAAGTCAACAGCCCTCAGTTGCGCTAAAAGCAAGAAAATTAAAGGGATTATTTTTTGTTCTAACTGGATCTTTAGAATCAATGAGTCGTGAGCGAGCTAAAACAAAAATTATTGAATTAGAGGGCAGGGTATTGAAATCTGTTTCTCAGAAAGTTGATTTTGTTATTGTTGGTAGAGATTCTGGCTCTAAGTTTCAGAAGGCTAAAAAGCTTGGAGTAAAAATAATCACTGAAAAACAATTTCTCAAACTTCTAAATTAAAAAACCGGGGGACGTTCAACGTCTTCAAAGCTTGACAAGAGATTTTGATAGTGATATTGTAAGAAAGTAAGAAATTATTACTTAAATTAATATTAATATGGCTATTATAGTTAAAGCAACAAGCAAAGGACAAATTACTCTTCCGATTGGGTGGAGGCGTAATTTTTCCACTGACCGCTATATGATTAAAATAAAAAAAGAAAGATTAGAAATTAGGCCCATAGATTTGGAGAAGTTAGGAAGAGAGAATGAGTACACTGTTTTTGATGCTATCCGTGATAATAAGGGAAAAGGAATTAAGGCAAAAGATTTGGTAAAAATCTTAAAGAAAACAGTTTAGTTCATTATGAATAAAATAGAGAAATTATTAAGAAAAATTGGCAAAAAGGATAGGCAAAAGCTATTAGGGGTTATTGAGAAATTAATGAATAAAAAAACAAAAACTCTTAAAATTCAGAAGATAAAAGATACTGATTTTTATCGCTTAAAATCAGGCAGATTCAGAATTATATTTCATTATTATAAAAAAGAGATTATTATTGATAGTATAAAATTAAGAAGCGAAAAAACTTATAAAAAGTTGTAATTTTGGGGGACGTCCAACGTCCCCCAAAATGTTATGAATTCTTTATTTTTACATTTTAAAAGATTTGATTGTATCTTGATTGTTTCAGCTTTACTTTTAGTGAGTATTGGTTTTATTTCTTTGTATAGTTCTTCTGTAGGCAGTGGGAGCTTTTTAAATTTTCAAAAACAAGCGATCTTTTTTCTTCTCGCTCTTTTTTTAATGATATTTTTTAGTTTTTTGGACTGGCGCATTTTTAGAGAAGACTCTCGTTTAATTTTGTTTTTATATTTTATTTCTTGTTTTGCCTTGGCTGGATTGTTTTGGTTAGCTCCTGAAATTAGGGGAATAAAATCTTGGTATAAGCTTGGACCTTTGTCAATTGACCCGATAGAGTTTACTAAAATAGTTTTGATAATTTTATTGGCTAAATATTTTTCTATGC
>CAZDCT010000002.1:41476-50619 GCA_964504075.1 uncultured Candidatus Saccharibacteria bacterium | reverse complement strand
CCATATTTTTTAGCATCTTCAGCTGATAAATAAAAATCTCGATCAGTATCTTTTTCAATCTTTTTCAATGATTGACCAGTATGTTGAGCTAAAATCTGATTTAATTTATCCTTAATTTTCATAATCTGCTTAGCAGTAATCTCAATTTCTACTGCTTGTCCTTTTACGCCTCCAGCCACTTGATGCAATAAAATTTCAGAATTAGGTAAAGCAAATCTTTTGCCCTTGCTGCCAGCTGCTAACAAAACAGCTCCCATTGAACCAGCTAAACCAACACAAACAGTAGAAATAGGACATTTAACATATTGCATTGTGTCGTAAATAGCTAAACCGGCTGTGACTGAACCGCCAGGAGTATTTATATAGAGTTTAATATCTTTTTTCGGATCTTGAGAAGCTAAAAATAAAAGTTGGGCAATAATTGAGTTAGCTAAATTATCATCTACGACGCCACCCAAAAAAATTATTCTGTCTTTTAAAAGACGGGAATAAATATCATATGCTCTTTCTCCATGACTAGTTTTTTCAATTACAGTTGGGATTAAAGCCATTTTTCTAATAAATTAAATGCTTTCTCGTGCTTTAATATTTCTTTAGTATAGCTTTTTAACCTTTCAGAATCAATATCTTTTTGATGTCCAAAACCTGGGCTTTTTTTCAACTCTTCTTCTATCTCTTGATCACTAACCAAGATTTTTTCTTTTTCTCCAATCTGTTTTAAGACTAAAGAGCTTTTAATTCTTTTCTCTACTTCAGGACTAAAAGAATCTAAAAGCTGTTCTTCTGTTTTATTAATTTTCTTTAAATATTCTTCAAAACTAATCTGTAATGTTTGCAATACTCCTTTTTTAACATTCTCAAGCATTCTTTTCTTTTCTTGTTCAATTAAAATTTCAGGAATCTCTAATTTACATTTTTCAGCTATTTTTTCCAATATTTCTTGGCGCAATCTTTCTTTTTCCCATTTTTCCTTTTCCTGTCTCATCTTTTCTATTTCCTCTTTGGTCACTTCAACCTTTTTTCTTTTAATTCCAGAAATAATCTTTTGATAATCAGGCAATTCAATTTCAGGCATAACCCAAACTTTTGCTTTAAACTCAAAAGGATTGTTTTTAGCTATTTTAAGAATCTCAATTTCTGGAGCAGCAATTACCTCAATATTCTTTTCAGATATTGCTTTAACATAATTTTCTTGAATTGCATAATCAGCAGCTGTGGTTAAAATCCTTTCCTGACTAATGCTTTTTTCAATCATTTCTTTAGGTGCTTTGCCTTTTCTAAAACCCCCAACCTCTAAGTCTTTACCCAAGTTTAAAACAGCTTTTTCTATAAAACCATTAAATTCCTCAATTGGAACTTCAATCCTCAATTCAATTTGAGACCTGGCAAGTTTTTGAATAGATATTTTCATTAACCAAACAAACTATATTTTATAATCAAAGGCGCAAACACAGTAGCTACTAAAGACATAACAGTAATTAAAGTATTGATAGTGGGGCCAGCTGTATCTTTAAATGGATCTCCAACAGTATCTCCAATAACAGCTGCTTTATGAGCCTCAGAACCTTTTCCTCCTAAATTTCCGTCTTCAATATATTTCTTGGCATTGTCCCAAGCTCCTCCTGCGTTTGACATGAAAATGGCAAAAACTATTCCACTCACAATACTTCCCCCTAAAAATCCTCCTAAAGCATATTTTCCTAACAAAAAGCCAACAGATAAAGGAAAAGCTATTGATAAAAAGCAGGGTAGAACCAGCTCTTTTAAAGCTCCTTTTGTTGCAATATCTACACACCTTGCATAATCTGGTTTTGCTTTCCCCTCCATTAAACCTTTAATTTCTCTAAATTGTCTTCTAACTTCTTCGATCATCCGAGCTGCATTTTTTTGAACTCCCAAAATTAAAAGGGCAGAGAGAAATGGTGGAGCCATGGCTCCAATAAATAAACCAACCATAACATCAGGATTCATTAAATTTAAACTTTGTATATTAACCAATTCAGCATAAGCTGCAAAAATAGAAAGAACAGTTAAAGCAGCAGCTCCAATGGCAAAACCTTTAGTAATTGCCTTTGCAGTATTACCTGCTGCGTCTAATTTATCAGCTATTTTAACTACTTCTTCTCCTAAATGTGACTGCTCGGCAATTCCTTTAGCATTATCAACAATAGGACCGTAAGCATCAGTTGAAATTATCATTCCCACAATAGATAACATGCCCACAGCTGAAATTGAAATCCCATAAACACCAACCAGATTAAAAGAAATTAGAATTGCAGCACAAACACCAATGATTGGAGGTAAAATACTCATTAAGCCGTAAGAAAAACCAGACAAGATATTCATGGCTGCTCCTGTTTTTGAGGCCTCAGCGATTTTTAGAACTGGTGCTTTATCAATTGAAGTAAAGTAATCAGTCGTAATTCCAATTACGACTCCAGCAGCCAATCCTGAAACAGTGGCCCAAAAAACCCTTAATCCCTGGGCTCCAAGGTTCAAATAATTAATTAGTAAAAATGCCAAAATAGCAAAGAAAAAACAAGTTAAATAAGTTCCTTTATTAATAGCTGCTCCTGGGTCTTGATTCTTGGTTCTAACAAAAAAGGTTCCGATTAAAGAAGCAAATATTCCAATTGCTCCGAGCAAAAGAGGTAAAATAATAAAATCAATCCCCAAAGTTTTTCCCAAAATCATTGATGCCACCACACAAGCAATGTAAGAATCAATCAAGTCAGCACCTGTTCCAGCAACATCACCAACATTATCTCCCACATTATCAGCAATAACAGCTGGGTTTCTGGGATCATCTTCTGGAATTCCTAATTCTACTTTTCCAACTAAGTCTGCTCCAATGTCAGCAGTTTTAGTATAAATTCCTCCACCGGCCTTAGCAAAAAGAGCTAAGGCTGAGGCTCCAAAACTGAAACCCAATATAATATCTAATCCTTCTGGTCCAAAAACGAAATAGAGAGTGCTTATTCCCAGCAAGGCCATTCCAACAATTGATAATCCCATAATTGCTCCACCATAAAAAGCAACCTTAAAAGCATCATCTAAGCTTTCTCGAGCAGCATTAGCAGTTATTACATTGGCTCTTACAGCAGCTGCCATGCCTAAAAAGCTAGCTAATGCCGTACAAACTGCTCCTAAAACATAAGCTACAGCAAGCTGAAAACCCAACAAAATCCAAAGTAAAACAGCCATGATTAAAACAAAAACAGCTAAGGTTTGATTTTGTCTTTTTAAGTAGGCATTAGATCCTTCCCTAATAGCATCCGCAATCTCAATCATTTTTTCTGTTCCTTTTTCTTGCTTAACCAGTTTAGAAAAGAGATAAAGTGCAGCTAAGATTGAAATAATGCCAGAGATTGGAGCAATTATTAGTACTTGCATATTTTTTGTTTTTTATTTATTTTTTATTTTTTGTTTTTTTCTTTTTTGACTTCTTTTTTTCTTTTTTTTCCTCCTTTTTTTCTTCCTCCTGTTTTTCTTCCAACTCTGCACCAGAACCTCTAACATCAATTTTCCAGCCCGTAAGCTTGGCAGCTAATCTTACATTTTGGCCATCTTTACCAATGGCTAAAGATAATTGATCTTCTGGAACGATACAAAGAACTTTATTTTTGGGTAAAACTTTTACTTCTAAAACCTTGGCTGGAGATAAAGCATTAGCAATAAATTTTTCTGGTTCTTCTGACCACTCAATAATATCAATTTTCTCTCCGCCTAACTCATTAATTACTGCCTGAACTCTTGTTCCCCTTTGACCCACACTAGCTCCAATCGGATCGATTCCTTCAACACTGGAAGTAACCGCAATTTTGGTCCTAGAACCAGGCTCCCGAGCAATAGATTTTATCTCAACCTGACCAGCTGTAATTTCAGGAACTTCTAATTCAAACAGTTTTGAAATTAATTTAGGATAAGCTCTTGATAAAAAAATTTTAGGACCCTTGCTGGTATCTTCTACTTTAAGAACAAAAACTTTTAATCTTTGACCGGGTCGATAAAACTCTCCAGGAACCTGTTCTTCTCTAATTAAAATTCCCAAGGCCTTACCAATATCAAAAAAAACATTTCTGCCTTCAATCCGCTGAACAATTCCAGAAACAATTTCTCCTTGTTTATCTTGATATTCTTCAAAAATACTTTCTCGTTCTGCTTCTCTTAATTTCTGCATTATTACTTGTTTAGCAGTTTGAGCAGCAATCCGACCATAATCTTTTTGGGCTTCAAGAGAAATTTTAAGCTCATCGCCGGGTTTAATCTTTTTCTTTATTTTCCTTGCCTCATCAATCATAATATGCTTTTCTGAATTAAACTTGATTTTTTTATCTTCCTCTTCTAATACCCTCTCTTTTATTTGCAAAAGCTCGGTTTCAGAATAAATCATGGTTTCATCAACCACTATTTTAATTTGTAAAAACTTAACTTTACCTGATTCTGAATCAAGTTTGGCTTGGATAATTTGTCCTTTTTTTCCGTAGTCTTTTTTATAAGCAGCAGCAATTGCCTGTTCAATTGTTTCTAAAACCTTTTCTGAAGAAATACCTTTTTCTTCGGCAATCTGCTTAACTGCTGATGTAAAATCTTTAAGATCCATGTTGTTTTCAATAAAAGCGTCCGTTTTTTAACGGACCTACCTTTAAGTATAGCGATATCTATTTACTTGTCAACTTTTTAACTATTTTCTTTATTCTAAAGTCCTTAGCAACGTCATCATCAAAAATTAAACGATTTCTCAATAAACGACATTTGTCTTTAGATTGTTTTAATTCTTGCATTGGACTTAAACGCTTTAAGAAAATGGGGAGAAGAGATAAAACAGCAAACAATCTAATATGTGATAAACCAAGCTTATCACCATAATAAATAACTGTAGCTAAAGCCACAATAGTCCCAATAGAAAGATTCCAAATTATTCCTAATGAAATAAGGGGAATTAAGAAAAGTTTTAAAAACTCAGGGCTAAAAGCCAAAAGCGCTCCCCCAAAGGTTCCTATGCCTCTGCCCCCATTAAAGCTTAAAAACAAAGACCAGTTATGTCCTATAACAGCCGCTACTCCGCATAAAACTTGAATTAAAGCCAGCTCTCCATAATGCTGAGCTATTTTGACTGAAATATATCCTTTTAAAATATCAAAGAGCCCTGTAAAAAATCCTTGCAAAAACCCTATATTCTTGAAAACATTGGAACCAGATGTTTTTCTCCACCCAATTTCTAAGATGTTTTTTCGGGTTGAGACCTTAGTAAAAATATATCCAAAAGGAATAGAACCTAAAAGATAAGATAAGAATATATATAAAATACTCATTTTTTCTTTAATTTCAATCTTCCTTTTTCTTTAACAGCTTTTATAAATTGTTTAACTAATTTTTTAACATCTTTGGTCTTTTCAGCCGCTGTTCCAACAAAAACACAATCAGCACCTGCCTCCACAACCTTACCTGCCTGTTCAGGAGTTCTAATTCCTCCTCCAACGATATAAACCATATCACCAATTGTTTTTCTTACAGCTTTTATTATTTCAACAGGAATGTGATCAAAAGCAGCTGAACCAGCATCAGTAAAAACAAACCTTTTACCTGATAATCTGGCAGCTAAAGCTAAAGCAGCAGCAATATTTGGTTTGTTCCTTGGAACCAAATTCGCATCTCCTACCCAACCAGCTGTTCCTCCTGGGTCAAACAAAATATAACCCAAAGGCAATGGTTCTATTCCTAATTTCTGAATAATAGGAGCTGAAAGCGTTTGAACTTCAGAAATCCAATAAGGATTCCGAGAGTTTAATAAACTCATAAACAAAATGGCGTCAGCATAACGAGAAATAGTAGCAATATTGCCTGGAAATAAGACTATTGGAATATCTGTTTTCTGCTTAATGCCTTTAATTACTGTGTCTAAAAGCTCACCCTGAGCTTGAGTACTGCCGCCAACGCTTAATATGTCAACTCCTGCCTCAGCTGCTAATAAAGCAGTTTCTATTGCTTTCTGGGACGATGGATAGTCGCAAGGGTCAATCAAAATAGATAGAATGGCACCGTCTTTCTTAATTTTCTCATTTATGTATTTTTCAACTTTTCCTATTTTCATATTTTTCTTTCAATCAAATAATTAACGAATTCTTTTAACCTTTCTTTGGCTGGAGAAGCAACTAACAATTTATCTGTTTCAGCCCAAGCTTGTCTCATAATCTCTTTAGCTCTTTCTTTAGCATATTCTATACTGCTATATTTTTTGATTATTTCTATTGCTTCTCTTCTTTCTTTTGCATCCTCTGTGTGTTTGTTCAAAATTTCTATCAATCTTTTTCTATCTTCTTCTGTTGCTTTTTCCAATGTATGAATAACCATTAAAGTTCTTTTTCCCTCAGTTATATCCATTCCAAGCCCACCCTTTCCTTTAGCAAACTTTTCTCCTACAATATCAAGAATGTCGTCCTGAATCTGAAAGGCAACACCCATTGCTTCAGCAACCCTACCCGCTGCCTCAATTAAATCATCGGACCCCCCCGAAAGAATAACAGCTAATTTAGCTGACATTCGAGAAAGACAACCTGTTTTAAAAGCACACATTTGCAAATACTCCTCCTCTCTAATGTCAGATGCCTTGCCGTTATGCCAAAAAATGTCTGTGCCTTGACCAAGATGAATATTGATCATTTCCTGAACATATGTTTCATAAGCCTTAACTAAAATTTCTGGTTTAAATTTATCTCTGTTCTTTATTAGAGCTAATAGGGGATAAAAAAACATAAAGTTTCCAGCGTTAATTGCAACATCAACGCCAAACATCCTGTGAACGCAAGGTTTTCCTCTTCTTAATTCTCCCTTGTCCTCAATATCATCAACAATAAGACTACCATTATGAATAACCTCAGGAATCATGACTATATCTTCCACTTTTTTTAAATCACCACCTACTGCTTCTGTAATTAACAGAAACAAAACCGGTCTCCATCTTTTTCCCCCTCTGTCCATAAGTTCCCAAAATGGTTTAATCAAAGAACTCTCTGCTGCCTCCAGACTATATGCATAGTGGGGTTTTTCAAAGGCAAAATTTGTCCATTTCTCAGAAGCCTGTCTGGGCATATATTGTTCAATCACCGCATCAATCTGAGGCTTAAGTTCCTTTAAATACTCTATGAATTTTCCTGTTTTAATTTTGTTTGAATCAGGCATAGTTTAATTTTTTATTTTATAATTAATATTATACTTGGACAAAAGCTTACTTGCAATTCTTAAAATTTTGTTTATCATCTAACTTATGAATGCTTGGATAGAAATAATTCGTCCTGCCACCTCATTGTTAGCTGCTATAGGAGCTGTGGTTGGCGCTGTAATTGCTGGAGTTCCTTTTTCCATTAATTTTGTTTATGTGTTTTTAGCCGTTTGGTTTGTTACTGGGGCTGGCATGGTAATCAATGATTATTATGATATAGAAATAGACAGAATTAATGCTCCTCATCGGCCATTACCCAGTGGCAGAATATCAAGAAAAAATGCTTTATCTTATAGTGTTTTCTTATTTTCCTTGGGCCTTGTTTTTTCCGCTTTTTTAAATGTTTATTGTTTTATGCTGGCCCTTATCAACTGTTTAATTGAGTTTTTCTATGCTAAAAAGTTTAAAAAATGGTGGCTGTTTGGAAATATACTGGTTAGCTGGTTAGCTGGTTCTGTTTTCATTTTTGGAGGCCTGATTACTTTTGATTTTAGACTGATTTGGATTGTATCTTTGTTAGCATTTTTGTCAAACATGGGAAGAGAAATTTTCAAGGCGATCGAGGATGTAAAAGGAGATAAAAAAATGAAATTAGATACTCTTCCCGTATCTTCAGGCACCAAAACAGCCAAGGAAATTGCTCAGGGATTTATTGCTTCAGCTATTTTACTCTCCAATCTTCCCTATTTGTCAGGGCTATTAAGGGCAAGCTATCTCAAAATTGCTGCTCTGGGAAACGCTATCTTTTTTTATTCTCTTTATCAAAAACCTGATAAAATTAAAATCATGACCAAGGTAGCAATGCTGATTATTGTCTTAGCTATCCTATTCAGTTTTTAATTATCCAAAATTTGTTCCACTTTTACGTAAAATAAAAAACAACTTTGTAATCTTAAAAGCATTTCTTCTTAGTTCTGGAGTGCGAATAAGATTAAGAACGCCAGAAAGGGTTTCAAAAGCAGATAACCCTTTTTTGTTTAAAGCTTCTACTAATTCATTTAAAACTGAATTAGAAAGAGAATATAATATTTTTTGAGCAACGATTAAATCGGGACTAAAAAACGGTAAAGATTTAATTTTCTTTTCAAAAGCATAAGGCGTGTTAGAAAGAATACATTGAGCAGCAATCTTGGCTGAAACCATGGCATTGTTCATTCCTCCTCCTAAAATTGGGTCTACAAGAGCGCCGGCATCTCCTACTAAAAAAACCTTATCTTTATACAATCTTATTTTAACTCCGCCCCAGGTAATGGTGCCACTTCTATTTTCTAAAAGCTTATAATTACCAAATTCTGGTTTTACAAATTTTTCCATAAAATATTTAAATCTCTGGCCAAGATTGTTTTTTCCCCCCAAACCAATATTGGCTCTGTTTTTAGATTTAGGAAATATCCAAACATAGCCCTCGGGAAATCTTTCTTTATCAAAATACATTTTCATTACTGAAACAGGTATTTCTTTTTCTAATTCAACCAAATATTCATAAGTGGGCAAAACTTCAATCTTTTCTTCTGGAAAAAGCTTTGTTCTAACGATCGAAAGGGGACCATCAGCCCCAATCAAATATTCACTTTGAAAAACTTCTCCTTGGGCTGTTTTGATTTTCCAGAAATCACCTCCTTTTTCGATACGAACCACCTTACTGTTAAGTTTAATTTCAGCTTTACATTTTTGAGCCAAAGCTTTTTCAAAAGCCGGTCTATCTATTATATATCCCAATTTTTCACTCTTAAAACTAGCTTTCCTTCCTGAAGCAATGTAAATCTCAATCGTATTAATGATTGTAGAAATCCAGGCAGGATTTGGTTTAATGCCCTGTCTTTCCAATGATTCTTGACTAATGCCCTCAGCGCATTGAACTGGTATTCCAATCTCTTTTTCCTTTTCCAAAATTAAAGCATCCTTTAAATATGTTCCAGCT
>CAZDCT010000002.1:12161-41376 GCA_964504075.1 uncultured Candidatus Saccharibacteria bacterium | reverse complement strand
TCCAATCTCTTTTTCCTTTTCCAAAATTAAAGCATCCTTTAAATATGTTCCAGCTATTAGGCCGGCTGGACCCGCTCCAACAATGATTGTTTTAAAAACATTGTTCACAGAGTTTTACATTTATTATTTTATATATAGGAACTCTGTCGAAAAGAGCTTTAGCTCTTTGAGTAGAGTTTTAATTCTTTGTTTATTGTTCTCTTTTCTTAAAATACCACTTGGGTCTGGCTCCTTTTAGGGCTGGAATAAAGTGGGGCCATTGTTTAATAAAAATAGGTATGGCCATTAAAACACAAAGTAAAAAATATTCTGGAACTAAAAAATAACCGATTAAAGGTAAAAAAATATTTCCCATGAATTGGCCGAAAAAAAATGTCTGAGTAGCTAAAACAAACAAAAGACAACTGATTGCCCAGGGTAAAAATAACCATTTAAAGTTTAGAGTCATTAAAACTCCGGCTAAACATGCTTGAGCTTTGCCACCAGAAAACTTATTATCTTTAATCTTAAAATAAAGAGAAAAACAATGGCCTAAAACTACTCCAAAGCCAGCCAAGCTAATTGCCCAAACAAGATTATAACCTAAATAAGTAAATTGTTGAGGAATTAAAACAGACAAAGCTCCTTTTCCCACATCTATAAAAACAGTTAAAAGAAATAATAAAGGTTTTCCTGTTATTCGCATCACATTCATTGCTCCTACGTTTTTAGATTCTTGTTTTCTAACGTCTTTGTTAACAGATTTTTTAACAATCAAATAAGCTGTGGGAAAAGAGCCCAAGATATAAGCAAGGATAAAAAATAAAATTAAATAAATATTGAGCATGTTTTTTAATGGTTATTATTAATAATTGTCCAGGAAACAATTAAGCTCCCAGAATCCATGTCCAAAGAGCTGGAATTTATAAAAGAAACTTCGGCTCGAATCTCTTTAAGTTTATTTTTCAATCTCTTTGCTTCTTCTAAGTTGTCACAATGAGTAATAACTATTCTGATTTTTCTACCTTGTTTTCGAGACTTTCTACTTCTCAATTCTATTTCCCTAAATATTGCACCTGAAACATCTTTTGTCATTAAATGAATTCCATTCTTAATTATTCTCCCTTTCTTAATCCCAAACAATGGTTGAGCTCCAATTCTTTCTAATCTTTTTGCCCATTTAACTTGAGAGTATGAAATTTTGTTTGTTTTTTTTATTTTCTCAAGTTTAGACAAAAACAAATAAGTATGAATATGAGAAATTGTTTTGTTTAGCTCACTAATAACTTCTTTTATTTCTCTCTGCTCTAAAATTAACTCAATTGCTCTTAAAATCAAAAGGGCTTGGCCAGAGCTGATGTTAAAAGAGTTTAAAACATAAACTTTTGAAGGATCTTCTAATTTTGACCTTGCTTCCATGGCTTGATTATGATTAGAACTTAAATCTGAAGAACCAGTAATTATTAAAACTTTTTTAAAGCTTTTGAGTTGTTCTTGATAAGCTTCAAGAAAGTTTTGAGACCTGACTATCTTAATTTTATATCTTTCAATAATTTTTGCCGTTAAATCAGCTGTTTGGTCAGTAATAATTCCAATAGAAACATCTTTTAATGATTCTTGCCCAACCGCTTCTTTAGCCATGTCCTCAATCCTCATACTTTCAACTCGACCAGCCTGTCTTATCAACTCTTTGACCTCCTCTATTAAATCAGTATGAATATGGATTTTCATTTTATCTTTAACCGTAACCATGTCTAAAGAATTGCCTAATTTTGATAATTTGTCTCCAATTTCTTTTTGGCTCAATTTTGGATTCTTGATCAAAGCCACAATCTCGTAACGATTAGAAATGGTTTGGATAAACCTTTTTACTTTTTCTGATGGTCTTTCTTTTTCTTTTTTAATTTCTTTTATTTTTTCTCCCTCTAAAACACTGAGGCAACTTTCAAGAATTATTAAAAAACCCAAACCGCCAGCATCAACAACACCAGCTTTTTTCAAAATCTCCATTTTCTCCTGAGTTTCTAATAAAGCTTGATGAGCTTGTTGAACTGCTTTTTTAAGAATAACAGTAATGTTTTTCTCATTCTCAACTTGTTTTTCAAGACTTTGCGCAGCAGCCTTCATTACGTCTAAAATAGTTCCTTCTTTTGGGTTTTGAATACTTTTCTCAGCCCTTTCAAACCCTTGTTTAAAAGCTTGAGCCAATTTATGAGCATTAATTGATTTTTCGTTTCCAAAAACAGGCAAAAATCCAGCTAAAAAGCCGGTATAAATTATACCAGCGTTTCCTTGGGCTGTGGTCATGGCTCCTTCTAAAATAGCGTCTGAAATTTCGCCCAAATTATTAAAATCCCTGTTTTCAATTTGTTCTTTTATTCCTAATAAAGTATAAGCCAGGTTAGTTCCTGTGTCTTGGTCTGGTACTGGAAAAACATTAATCTTATTAATTTCTTGTTTTTCTTTCTCAACTCTTTCCCAGGAAAAAAGCATCATCTTTTTCAATTCCCTTTGAGTCAAATAATCCATACAATGGTTTAGCGAATTTTTTCCTCAAACTCTTTTAAGATTTTAGCTGCCATGTCTTTACCCCCTAAACCAAAGGCAATACCAACAGCTATAACTATAATGCTCACAAAACCAACAAAAATAGTCAAAATCAGGGTAGGAGCTATCTGAAGCTGGTAAAGAATAGCCAGGGTAGCTAAACTCCAAATTATCCAACGAATTATTCTTCCCAAAAACCGAGAATAGGTTATTTTTTCTTCTTCTAAAACAGCAAACATAATTTTTTGAGAAAAATCAGCCAGAAAAAGAGCAACAATAAAGATTAAACAAGCAATAAAAATATTGGGAAAATAACTAATTGCCTCACCTAAAAGCTGACTAAATTGAGGGAGCCCAATAATCTCAGCTGAAGTCATTAAAAAGAGAATGACAAAAAAGCATCTAACTATATTTCCAAAAAACTGGGCAGCATTAAAACGAACATCTGTCTCAAACAAGCTTTCTTCAAAATTCAATCTTTTCAAAGCTTGGTTCAAACGGATTTTGCCTAAGAATCGAGCAACAACATTGCCGGCCCACCTAGAAACCAAAAGACCAATCAGGAAAACCAAGATTGCCCATAAAGCTTGAGGTAAATTCTCAATAAAACTCTCTAAAAATAGTTGTAAAAAATCTTGTGCCATATTTATTATTTTACCCTACCATTGATTCCTAGACAAGCCTATTCTAAATCCTATTTGAGTAGCAGCAACATGTAATACAAAGGTTAAAATCAAAAGGGTTGTCCAAACCTTAAAATCAATTTTAATCTCAGAAAAAAGATTTAAGAAAAAACCTGCTCCAAGCACATAATTAATTTGGTCAAAAGGCATAAACTTTGCTCCTGGTTTTAAATCTAAACGCCTTTTAATAAAAGCAAAGAATAAATCTCCAAAAACTGCTCCAAAAACCATTAAAAGGCCAAAAGACAGGCCTATTTCTTGATAGTTCAGCAAACTAATTTCTCTTGCAGCAAAACAATTATTAAAAAGCCATTTTTGAATAAAAAGAATTAAAATACCAGCAATTGGACCCAAAACAAGACCACGCCAAGTTTTATGATTGCCCAATAAAGGTTTTTCCTTGAATTGTTTATTATTATCAATTGGCTTAGCAAAAGAATTAAAAACACTCAAAGAGGCTGTTAAAGAAGGAGTCATATTGGTAAAGTAAGCTGGGAGAAAAAAATAGAAACAAGAGAAAATGAACTTGAGCATATTAGTGTTTGATATATAATGTATAAAGGAAAAAATATGAAATGCGATCTTCACGTTCATACTTCTTACTCTTACGATAGTATATCTTTGCCGCAAGAAATAGTCAAAGCTGCTCTTAAAAATGATTTAAACTGTATTGCTATTTGTGATCACGGAGAAACAAAGGGTGCTTTTGAAGCTATTAAATTTGCTTTTAACAAACCAATTTTAATTATTCCTGGGATTGAAATAAAAAGTAAACAAGGAGATATTTTAGGGTTGAATATTAGAAAAATAATTCCTAATGGACTTTCAGCAAAAGAAACAATCAAACAAATTAAAAAAGCAGGGGGCTTTGTTGTTATTCCTCATCCTTTTGGATTCATTTGCTCTTTTAAAGGAGCATTAGAAGATTTTATTGACTCAATCGATGCTATAGAAGTTTTAAATGCTAATATTTTTAAAAAAGATAATCAAAAAGCTTTAAGGTTTGCTAAAAAACATAATTTAGCCTTTATAGCCAGTTCTGATGCTCATAGTCCAGAATTTGTAGGCAGGGCTTATCTTGAAATTCCAGGTGATCAACTTTCTGTTCAACAAATTTTCCAACAAATTAAAAACAAAAATGTTAGAATCATTGGTCGAGAAACTAATATTTTTGAAAAGGGAATTGCTTTTTTAAAAAGAAATTTATCAAAAATTGAATATTATGTTAGCAGAAAAAAGAAAAAGCTTTAAAAAGCTTGAAAATATAGTCGGAAAATTCTTTTCTAAGTTTTTAAGTCCCAATCAGTATTCTTGTTTGGCAATTTTAATGGCTTTATTGTGTCTCAGGTTTTTAATAAAAAACAACTTAAAGATTGCTTTGATTTTTGTATTCATAGCTTCTTTTTTAGATTTTATAGATGGGGCAGTAGCCAGAAAAACTAATACTGCTTCTAAAAAAGGGGCTTATTTAGACACAATTTTAGATCGCTATGTTGAAGGAATGGTTTTGCTTGGATTTTTATTTTTACCCTTGCCCAAAATATTCTTACCTGCTCATATTTGGATATTTTTAGCTTTATTCGGCTCTTTAATGACAACTTATGCTAAAGCTGCTGGAAAAGAAAAGGGGATATTACAAACAGAATTAAAAAAGGGGATGATTGGCAGAGGAGAAAGAATGATTTTAGAGTTTTCAGCTATATTTTTAGGAATATTTAATCTCCAATGGACATTGTATTTAATTATTGTCCTATCTGTCCTATCTAATCTAACTGCTGTCCAAAGAATTTATCTTATTCTGCATACCAAGCAACAGCCATAGATCCAGGGCCAACAATACTTCCTATTATCTGATCAAGTAGATTTGCTGCAACTATTTCTGTATTTTCCATGTTTTCTCCAATCAAATCTTGTAGTTTTTGACAAGCTTCAAGCGCTAAAGCATGAGAAATAAATATTTTAATTCTTTTGCCTTGTTTTCTGGATTTTTTTGTTTTTGATTCTAATTGCTTAAAAATCGCTTCAGCCACATCTTTTACTCCCATTTTAATGCTTATTGGTTTAAGCACTCCTTTTTTCATTCCCAATAAAGGTCTTAAATTAATATTAGACATTTTACGAATCCAATTAGCTATGGTTGAAGATATTCTACCCGATGCTTCTAACCATTTGGGATCCTTAAGCGCAACATAAAGAAATACCCTGCTAACAAGCTGTTCAAGTTCTTTGACAATTTCTTCTACTTGTTTGTCCTGATCAATAAGATCAATTGCTTTCAAAACAAGCAGTCCTTCTCCACAAGCTGCACTAAGAGTATCAACAATGAAAACTTTATTCTTTTGCTCTTCGGGTAAAAAGTTTTTTGCCTGGACAGCTGAATTATATGTACCTGATAGTTTAGAAGTAACAGTAAGACAAATAAGCTTTTCGAATTTTTCTAATTGTTTCTTATAAATATCCAGATAATCCTTTGGAGATGGTTGAGAAGTTTTACAAAAGATTTTCATTCCTCTTTTATCTGCTTCTTTCATTCTGTGAAAAACAGTCTCGCCTGGCAGATTTTCTATTTCTGAAGGCCACTCTAACTTAAGAGGAACTACTGCTATTTGATGTTTTGCTATAATGTCTAGGGTTAAATCAGCGCCCTCATCAATAACTAAACCAATTTTATTCATAGATTTTTAATATTAATTATTATTTATTACTAAGCCTACCCCAACAACATTATTAAACTTTCTCTTAAACTTAGTTTAATAAATGCGTAGCTTAACAGATGCACTGTTATTTACCAGTATGTATCTTCAAACGTTCCTACGCCCCCACCCAAATCATTTAAATTAATTTTTCTGTCTTTAGTCCTGAAATGAAACTCTCTTGGAACAACAGCATACTCATTATAATTTAAGGGGTTATAGTTTAAAAGCCCATAGCCTTTCATAGTAAATTGCCTGTGAGCGTAAGCTTCTAATGTAATTTGAAAATTCTTATCGTAATCTTTTCCATGTATAATCCAAAAATCATCCCTTTTTGATACATTGATCTTAGGATTATCAAACTTGATTATTTGTCCACCTGGATGATCATAAAAATCTATAGATGTTCTAAAATATCTTTTTGAGTTTTTGCGAGCTTTAAGATAGAAGAAGCGAGCCACAGAACCGTTTTTGAACAATATCCTACCCCAATTAAAAGGTCCTAAAAGAGTAACACCAATAACTTTTTGTAAATGGCCCTTTCCTTTAAATTTTTTACCAAACACTGTCCCCTCAACGTCTGAATCAATATTTATCCAACCCATACCAAATGGAGGAAAAAAACCACCGCACGTTTCTTTGCGATAAAGATGTTGTGATTTTTTTATATCCAGATCAACAATATTGCCTATCTTTAATTTATAGTTTGGAAAAGAACCAGAAAATACAACTTTTTGACCTGAAATTTCAGAAATTATTTTGTTACCCTGAATTTCTGTAATGGCGTTCGTATCGCCAAGCTCATTAAGCTTCTGTCCGTCATAAAACCAAGCTGTGGTAACTGCCTGAATTTTGTTTGTTCCAAAATCCTTAAGTATCATTTCTTTACCATTAAAGATCATTTTCTTGCCATAAGTCCGACATATCATCAGCATTAATTGAGCAGGCTTTTCTCCTTTGTCGTCAAAAAAAAGAAACCACCAGTATTCTTTGCCTAATGGCGGTAACTTTTCTATATTATACATTACACGATCTAAGAATGCTTTGCTAATGTCTGAATTATTTGTAACAGAGAGTTTTCTTACAATGCTGTACGTGTCCCGGATTTTTCCAATTTTATTAATCATTTATTTTAATTATTGTTTATTGTGGACCCGAGGGGAGTTGAACCCCTGACCCCTGCAATGCGAGTGCAGTGCTCTACCACTGAGCTACAGGCCCAATCGGGGCACTGGGATTCGAACCCAGACAAATCTCACCTTCCCGAAAGGTGCGTGTTACCGTTACACCATGCCCCGCTATTTTACCCAATATTTGTCTTTAGTCATCTTGTCTTGTTTCATTTCAACATCCTCAATCTCTTTTTTAGCTTTCTGAGCAATGAGTTTTAATTCTTTTTCAGACAACTTGCCTAATTTTTTAATTTCTTTTTCTAAAAATTCTTTTTTATTCTTATTTGGCTCTTCTAAAACATAATCTAATAAAAGATTCAAAATTTGTCCTATTTGAGGACCTGGTTTAATGTTCAGAATTTTCATTATATTATTACCTGAAACTTTTAACATTTTAACCGAAATTGGATCTTGAGATACTTTTTCAATAACATACTCTAAGTGTCTTAATTTATATGGTTTGGCCTTGGGACAACCAGAACCAATACGATCAGCCATTCTTAATTGAATCAACTCGTCTATGTTTTCTAAACCAACATTTCTTACTAATTTTCTAACTGAACTTTGTCCTACCTCATCTGGATGATAATAAAAAAGATGATATCTTACTAATTTAGTAATTTTTTTAATATCTTTTTCAGAGAACTTTAAACGTTTTAAAATCTGCTTTGTCATTTTTGCACCCTCTATTTCATGAGAATAAAAAGTAGCTTCTAAACCTTTGCCTCTTTTCGTTTTGGGCTTTCCAATATCATGGAATAAAGCAGCTAATCTAACGTATTTGTTAAAGTTTGTTTGGGCCGCATATTCTAAAGATCTTATATAATGTTCATAACAATCATAAATATGATGTTTATTCTGAGCTATATTATAGCCTTGCTCTAATTCGGGAACAATATATTTTAAAAGATTAAGCTCTCTTAAAAGCTCAATACCTTTGGCTGCATTTTCAGACATAATGATTTTCAAAAACTCATCTCTTATTCTTTCTGGAGAAATATGTTTAAGCAAAGCAGAATTCTTTTTGATTGCTTGACCTGTTTTTTCTTCAATCTTAAAGTTTAAAGTAGTAGCAAATCTTATTGCTCTCATCATTCTTAAAGCATCTTCTGAAAATCTTTTTTCTGGGTTACCAACCGCTTTAATTGTTTTCTTTTTTAAGTCTTTTTGGCCTTCAAAAGGATCAATAATCTTTAATTCACTGTCCATTGCCATGGCATTGATAGTAAAATCTCTTCGAGCTAAATCCTGTTTAAGACTTTGAGCAAATTTAACTATATCAGGATGGCGTTTGTCGCTATATTTTGCTTCAGAACGATAAGTGGTAATTTCAATTTCTTTTAATTTAGGATTTTTGCTTTTGGTTTGGATAGTAACAGTTAAAAACTTATTTTCGTAAAAACTTGATGGGAATATTTTTTGAATCTCTTTTGGCTTAGCGTTAGTGGTAACATCCCAATCATTTGGTTCTTTTTCTAGCAAAAAATCCCGAACACAACCCCCAACAATATAAGCTTCAAACCCAGCTTTTTTTAGTTTAGAAACAATAAATTGTGCTTGTTTGGGAATTAACATAATTTTATTCTAACCTTGATTCTTGCTTTTTTCAATCAATCTGATACAATATTTTAATAATGTTGATCTATTATGCCCCCGTGGCGTAATGGATAGCGTGCAGGCCTTCGAAGTCTGTGGTGAGGGTTCGAGTCCTTCCGGGGGCACTAAAAGAAAGGGTTAATCAGAAAGCAAGGTGTAAAGTCTTAATTTTTGTTTGAATACCTAGAGTTTGACAAAACTTATAGTTGATTTTATAATGAAAACAGGTCTTTAAAAGATGGTTTATCGGAAGATGAAAAAGGAGAATGATAAAGAATGTCAGAGCAGTGGGAAATCCGTTGGGAAGATTACTATAAAATATTACAGGTAGATTCTGAAGCAGAACCAGAAGTTGTTCAAGCCGCTTATCGTAAATTAGCCTTGAAATACCATCCAGATGTTGGCAAAAACCTTCAAAGCGAAGAAAGGATGAAACAAATGAATCGAGCCTATGAGATGCTAAAGGATCCTGAAAAAAGAAGAAGATATCACTCAGCTTGGTTAGAGAATACAAAAAGAGCAACAGAAGAAACAAAAGCTTATACTTCTCGCGCACCCAGAACAGAGCCCGAGGTTACACCTAGACCAACCTATTCAACACCACCAAAAAGAGAAAGACCAGCCGACCAGCGAGAAACTCAGCGTAGAACTTACGGATCGCCACCGTCAGATAGCACTAGACAAGGAAAGCCAGTTTGGGCGTGGCTTCTGCTTTTGATATTATTAGGGATAGTGATAGGATTAAACGGCCAATTTGGGACACCAAACACACTAACCGAAACTGATTCTCTATCTCTGAATAAAAAGATGATGCAAAGTGCAGAAAAATGGTATAAAGAGAGCACAGGATATAACCTTTATCCCAATAACTGTTTCGTAATTGAGAAAAATATCTGGGTAGTGCGACGTGAGGATCTTTCCTCGGAACCACCATGTGTAATTTATAGCTCAGACAATGGTAACACTTGGGAGAGGAACCCTAACTACATATTTACAGTATATTTCTTCAACGATACAGAAGGATTGGCAGCTAACTATACAAGGATATTTAAAACTTCCGATGGAGGTAAAACCTGGAACACCCTCCTGTCTATCCCAGAATGGTATGGGTATGGAGAGTCAACTTATAAATGGTCTGGATGGGGAGCAGCAATTAATAGCTTCACCTTCACGGATAAGCAACATATGTTGGTTCGGGCAACAAAGTACAAAAACATAAAAATTGATACATCAGACGGGGGAAAAAGCTGGGAATACGTTATCCTTAATCTTAGATACAAGGGATCTGAAACAGTGCTCCGGCGAACTCGGGATGGAGGAAAAACTTGGGAAGAGGTAGATATTGCAAGAAAATAGAAATTAAAAAATCTCACCCCAAAAGAGTGAAGGCCTACCTTACTCTTTCTTTTTTTAAAAAAAATGATACAATAAAGCCGAACGATTGATTGAATCAATATATTATGAAAAAAATATTTTTAATGAGTCTTTTAGTTTTTTTATTTTTAATCCCATTCCAATCTTCGGCTGGGTTAGTTCCTTGCGGCGCGAACCAAGATGATCCTAATACTGCTGAAATTGACGAAAGTCAGCCCTGTCAATTCTGCGACATTTTTATTCTTCTCAACAATATTTTTACTTACTTTTTCACCATCATTCTTCCTGTGACAGCTACTGGTTTAATGGTTTGGGGAGGATTTACTTTACTCACAGCTGGAGAAAGCAAAACTAAGTTTGAACAAGCAAAAAACATAATAACAGCAGCAATAGTAGGATTAGTGATTATTCTGGCTTCCTGGGTATTTTTAAATATGTTTTTGTCTTCTATCGGAGTGGCTGAATGGACTGGATTGGGAAATTGGTGGAAAATTGAATGTCCTTAAAATAAGCCCCGCTAGCTCAATCGGCAGAGCAACATTTAAAAATAAAAATGAATAAATCAAAATATTCTAAAAAAATAAAATCAAAGGCCGCTAAATTACGTAAACAAGGGTTAAGTTATAAAGAGATAAGTAAAAAACTAGGCGTGCCTAAGAGCACAATTTGTTTTTGGTGTATAGACGTGTCCTTAAAACCTAAAGATAAAAAACGCCTTTATACAAAGCAGGTTCTGATGATAACAAGGGGTCCTCAAAGCCAAAAAGAAAGAAGAATTCGAGAAATAGCTAAAATTATTAAAGAGGCTGAAAAGGAAATTCAATTTCCGCTATCTTTCGAAGTTTACCGACTTATGGGTGCTGCGTTATATTGGGGAGAAGGAAGTAAAACTAAAGGTCTTAGAGTTACAAATTCCGACCCTTATTTTGTGCTTTTTATGGTACGATGGCTTGAAAGAGTATTTGGGATTCCTCCGGGAAATTTAAAAGCTTGGCTTAATATTTATCCTCAGCAAAATGATTTAGAGCTAAAGCAGTTCTGGTCACAGTTAACCGGTATTCCTTTAGAAAACTTTGGTAAAAGTTTCGTAAAACCTCCAAGTAAAAATTATAAGAAAAACAATCTTTATTATGGAACAATGAGGATTCGCGTCCCAAAAGGAACAAATATGAAACATAGGATTTTTGGCTGGATAAAAGCTACCTTAAAAAATATTGCTCCTAATGTAAAATTAGTCGAAAAAGAATGGAAATCGCTCAAGGAAGTTCCTCGACCAGTGAATTTGCCAGAAAAAATTAAATTTTGACCCGCCCCCATAACTTAATTGGTAAAGTAACGGACTCTTAATCCGTAAATCCTGGTTCGAGTCCTGGTGGGGGCACTAAATTAAAATTAAAACTATGTTAACACTTGAACAAAAAGAAAAAATCATTAAAAAATACAAACTGCATGAATCAGACACTGGTTCTCCTGAAGTTCAGGTTGCTTTATTAAGCGATGAAATCAATCGTCTTCTTTTACATCTTAAAAAACATAAAAAAGATGTTCATTCTAAAAGAGGGCTTTTAAAAATGGTGGTAAAAAGAAGGTCTCTTTTAAATTATTTAAAAGATAAAAACACCAGAAGATACAACAGTATTGTTAAAAAAGTTGGTCTAAAAAGTAAATGATAACCGCTAAACACAAAGATCAAAGAATAGCTGTCTTAATTGACGTTCAAAATCTTTATCACTCAGCTAAAAATCTTTATCAAGCCCGAGCTAATTTCAGGGCTATTTTAAAATTAGCAGTAAGCGACAGAAAGCTTATTAGGGCTTTTGCTTATGTGATTAAAACAAAATCAGGAGAAGAAAAAGCTTTTTTTGAAGCTTTAATAAAGCTTGGGATAGAAACCAGGGTTAAAGAATTACAAGAATTCTATGGAGGATTTAAAAAAGGTGATTGGGACGTAGGAATAGCTGTTGATGCTATTAGAATCTCTCCATCTGTTGACACTATTGTTTTAGCCTCAGGAGATGGTGATTTTATTCAACTGGTTGAATATTTAAAAAATCAGGGAAAAAGAGTAGAAATGATTGCTTTTGGCAGATCTTCTTCGGCAAAATTGAAAGAAGTTGTTGATGAATTTGCAGATTTAGAAAAAAGTCCTCGAAAGTATTTATTAAAAATTATTAAAAAATGATGGAAAAGTTTAAATTAAAACTTGGGGAGAAAGATTTAATTGTTGAAATAAACGACTTAGCAGAACAAGCTTCTGGTTCTTGTTTAGTTCAATACGGAGACACCTTGGTTTTAGCTACTGCAGTTATGTCAGAAGAAAAAAGAGAGGGCATAGACTATTTTCCTTTATCAGTTAATTACGAAGAAAGACATTATGCGGCTGGAAAAATCTTGGGCTCAAGATACATGAGAAGAGAGGGGAGACCATCAGACGGAGCCATCTTAACCTCTAGGTTAATTGATAGAGCAATTAGGCCTCTTTTCCCTAAAGGACTTAAAAAAGAAGTCCAGGTTATTATTACTTGTCTGTCTTGGGACAAAGAAAATGATCCAGATATTCTTGGCCTTTTGGCTGCTTCAATATCTCTTTTAATCTCAGATATTCCATGGTCAGGTCCAATTGCTCCTCTTAGAATCGGCCAGGAAAAAGAAAAGTTTATTATTAATCCCACTTATGCTCAAAGAGAACAAAGCAGCTTAGACTTGACTACTTCGGCTGTTGAGCAGAACAATGAGGTCCTGATTAATATGATTGAGGCAGAAGCTAAAGAAATAGATGAAGAAACAGTTTCAAGGGCTATTGAATGGGCAAAACCTTATTTTAAAAAATTAATCAATTTCCAAAATCAAATTACTAAAAAAGTTGCTAAAGAAAAAGTGAACGTTGAGATAAAAGAACTTGATTTAAAATTAAAACAGGAAATCAAACAGTTTTTAGGAAATAAGCTTGAAAAAGCCTTAGAACAAAAGATCAAAGAAGAGCAGTCCCAGGCAATTAAACAAGTTAGTCAAGAAGTAATAGATTTCGTAGAAGAAAAATACCCAGAACAAGATAAGACCGCAGTAAAAGACTTTTTAGAACAAGAATTAAAAGATTTAGTTTATCAAAACATTCTGGAAAAAGAAAAAAGACCTGATAATAGAAAGTTGGATCAGGTTAGAAAGCTATCTTGTCAAGCCGGGCTTTTGCCCCGAACTCATGGTTCTGGGCTTTTTATCCGGGGCAAAACTAAAACTCTTTCTATTCTTACTTTGGGCTCGCCCGGAGATGTTAAGCTTTTTGCTAATATGGAGATGGTTGGAGAAAAAAGATTTATGCATCATTACAACTTTCCCCCCTATTCAGTTGGAGAAGTAAAACCTATCAGAGGACCGGGCAGAAGAGAAATTGGTCATGGAATGTTGGGTGAAAAAGCTCTTAAACCAGTTATTCCTGATGCTGAACAATTTCCTTATACTATTAGAATAGTATCAGAGATTCTGTCGTCTAACGGATCAAGCTCAATGGCTTCAGTCTGCGCTTCTTCTTTAGCTTTAATGGATGCTGGGGTGCCAATTAAGGCTCCTGTAGCTGGAATTGCTCTGGGGCTAATTAAAAAAGGTAAAGATTACAAAATTTTAACAGATATTCAAGGATTAGAAGATCATTATGGAAGCATGGACTTTAAGATAGCGGGCACTAAAAAGGGCATTACTGCTATTCAAATGGATGTTAAGATTGATGGAATTTCAACCAAGATTTTGAAAGAAAGCCTTGTTCAAGCTCAAAAAGCAAGATTTGAAATTTTAGACGAAATCAAAAAAACAATTTCTAAACCAAGACCAGAACTTTCTCCTTTTGCTCCTAGAATTTTAACTATCCAGATTAATCCCGATAAAATCAGAGATGTCATTGGGAAAGGAGGAAAAATAATTAATGAAATTATACAAGAATGTAATGTTTCAATTGATATTGAGGAAACAGGTCAAGTTTTTATTACTTCAGAATCAGAAGAATCAGCTCAAAAAGCAGTTGAATGGATAGAAAAACTTACCCGAGAAGCTAGGGTCGGAGAATCTTTTCAGGGAACAGTAAAAAAGATTATGGATTTTGGAGCTTTTGTAGAGATTCTTCCAGGCCAAGAAGGCTTAATTCACATTTCAAAACTGTCTCCAGGAAGAGTAGAAAAAGTAACTGATGTTGTCAATCTCAGAGATATTGTAGATGTTAAAGTAATTTCTATTGATGAACAAGGCAGAATAAATCTTTTGCTCAATAAGGTAATTAAAAAAGCTTAAAATTTAATTTTTATGCCAGAACAAAAAAAGGAAAAGTTAGATTTCTTAAAGAGAGAAGAGATTAAAACAATGGTTAAAGATTTATCTTCTTTAAGAGAGTTAGAGGCTCAAAAACAGAGAGAAAAAATTGCCTCAACAAAGCTAAAAGAAGATAGTTTGCCTCATGAAAAAAAACCAGAACAGATTCTAAAACAAACTGAGGGCGAGCCTAAAAAAATATTCTCAATTCCAAAAACACCCCAAACTTCTTCTCGGTCTAAAAAAATATTGGTAAGAGGAATAATTATTCTTCTTTTTGTTTTGTTTTTGGGTGTAATTGCCTGGTTTTTTTGGCCCAAAGAAAAGTCCTCTATTCCTGAATCTGAACAAGAAACCTCTGAACCTGTAGTTGAAGAAGAATCGGAAATACGAATCCCTTTTTCTTTAATTCCAATAAAAAAGACCAAAACCCCTGAGATTTCTAACGTTGAAGAAATTTCAGCAGTTCTTAAAGAAATAATGCAAGAAGAAATAGCCGAGGGTGAATTTTTAAGAGTTGCGATTAAAAATATTGAAGAAGAAAGATTAGTTTCTTTTCAAGAACTTTCAGCTGGTCTTGGTATTGAAGTGCCCGAAGAAATGTATGAAAAAATAGATCAAGATTATACTTTGGCTTTTTATTCACAAGCCCAGGGAAAAAGAGTAGTTTTATTGGCAAAAGTTAAAGAACAGCAAGGTCTAATTGAAGCACTAAAAGGTTGGGAAACACAAATACTTGAAAAGGGCATTGTAATTTCAGGAAAACAATATCCTTTCTTGGTGCCCAGCTTTAAAACTTCTTTTTACAAAGATATTGATTTTCGTTATTTAACTGTTTCAAAAGCTGATCTTGGTCTTTGTTATGCTTATTTTAATAACTATTTCTTAGCAACATCTTCTTTTGAAAGCTTTAAAAAAGTAATTGATGAAATAGAAGAACAAGAAACAAATAATCAGATTGGTCAATTGTTTATTGTTGGTTTTGAAGGAAAAGTTGTAACACCTCAACTGGAAGAGTTTTTTAAAAAATATAAACCAGGGGGAGTGCTTTTACTTTCTAAAAACATTGAAAGTAAAGCTCAGTTAAAAAAATTAAACGCAGATTTGCAAACTCTTTCTTTAAGGGAAAGCGGATTGCCTCTTTTTATTGCCGTAGATCAAGAAGGGGGAATTATTTCCAGGATTGATTTTTTAGAAGAAAAAACTGCTCAGTCTGAAATTGAAACCCCAGAACAAGCATTCCTGGTTGGTCAAAAAAGAGGTCAAGAATTGAAAGAGTTGGGTATAAACCTTAATTTAGCCCCTGCTTTAGATTCTGTTGAAACAGGAGATTTTCTTTTTGAGCGCTCTTTTCAAAAACCGACTGAAGAGATTGGCGAATTGGGAAAATCACTAGTTCAGGGACAAAAAACAGCTGACATTTTAACAGCCATAAAACATTTTCCCGGATATGGAACAATTTCTTTCCATCCAGAAGAAATTTTAGCTCAGGTCGAGCAAATACCTGAAATTTCTCAATTTAAAAAAACAATGGAAGCTGATCCTGAGTTGGTAATGACTTCAAACGTTATTTATAAAGAAATTAATGCTTCCTTACCTCTTGTTTTTTCTTTGGATGGAATTCAGTTCTTAAGAAATAACCTGGGTATTAATGTTTTAATAATTTCTGATGACTTAGATCAAAACTCTCTTTTGAACAATTTTTCTTTAAAAGAAATTGTTATTAAACCCATTGAGGCTGGAGTTGATATTATGATTTTTTCTGGTTGGCGAAGTCCAGTGGAGCGAGCATTAGAAACATTTTTATCAGCGCTTGAAATTGGTGAAATTTCAGAAACAGGCGTTAATAATGCTGTTTCAAAGATTATTAACTTTAAACAAAACAATCTTTAAAAATATGGATAAAAAATTAATTCAAGAATTAAAAGATAAGTTAGAAAAAGAAAAGAATAAATTAGAAAAAATACTTGGCTCTTTTGCTCAAAAAGATGAAAAAGTGCCTGGGGACTGGGATACAAAATTTCCTTCTATGGGCCAGGGGTCTGAGGGAGTTGATTTAGAAAGAGAGGCCGATGAAGTAGAAAGATACAGTACTCTTTTACCGATTGAGCACAGCTTGGAAAAAAGATTAAAGAATATAGTTCTAGCTTTAGAAAAAATTAAGAAAGGAGAATATGGAACTTGTGAAAAATGTGGAAAACCAATTAACATTCAAAGGTTAAAAGTTTCTCCCGAAGCAAGGATTTGTTTAAAGTGTAAAAATTAATTATAAAAAATATATGTCAGACGAAATCAAGGGTCAAATCAATGATCTAAAAACAGAGGTAAAAAGAGTCATAGAGACAGAAACGAGAAAAACCACAGATGTGTTTTATGATATCAAATCTTATTTTGAAAGACTAAAAGAAGATCTAAAAAGTTTAAATTACCGTCTTGTGGAAGTAAAGGAGAGTCTTAAGGAAGCAAAGAATGATATTAAAGAGATTAAGAATGATATTAAAGAGATTAAGAATGATATTAGAAACATTAAAGATAAGGTTAATAAATAAAAAACAAAAAGCCGCTTCAAGCGGTTTTTATTTTGGATAAACTGAGTTTATTTCTGAAAACAGTCAAATTTTCACTACTGGGCAAAAGGGTTTCTAGCTCCACTTACTCCGAAATGAACGTGACAACCAGTAGATAATCCTGAACCAGGCATACCCAACCCACCACCCATTAAGGCAATAATCTGGCCTTGAGAAACTTTCTCTCCAACACTAACCAAGCTTTTAGAAATATGTCCATACATTGTTACAACTCCATTGGGGTGTAAAATTTTAATATGGTTGCCCGCTCCTCCAAAAGCCCACTTAGAGGTAGAGGTGGTTAATTTTACTCTTAAAACCTCTCCTCCTGCAGCAGCATAAATTGGTTCATTGCATTTGCCATGGCTAAAGTCAATTGCATTATACCAGTGAAGTCCTTGAGTAATTCTGCACGGTAAAGCAATTGGACAAATAAAATAACTGGAAGCTAAAGGAACATATTGAGAGACATAAAGGGTAGATGGGGCAGGCATTGTTCCATTGGGAATTATTAAAATATCACCAATAAAAATATCTCCTTCCGAGGAAAGACCGTTAAACGCCATAATCTCTGATGTTTTTCCTTTATAAGTTTGGGCAATGTTTGAAATTGTGTCTCCATTCTTAATATGATAAATCACTCCTGAAATTGGGGGAATAACTAAACTTTTTCCAATTGTTAAAACTGTATTTTTATTTAAATCATTGGCCCAGAGTAAACTGTTTAAAGAAATATTAAATCTTTGGGCAATTGTCCAAAGATTATCGCCAGATTCAACAACATATTCAATAATTCCTTGTCTAATTTCTGGCAAATCTCCAGAACCAACCAAAGCTCCTAAAACCTGAGGAGAGAGAGTGGTTGGGGGTAAAGAGGCTTTTAAACTGTTTCTTTGAATTAAAAGAAAATCTGGGGATTCTAAAGAAAACTTGTTGGATGGACCTAAAAATAAATCCTGTGGGCTTTTAACCTCAAAATTCTCCATTGTAATTGGAGAATCATTGCCTAAAAGAATCAAAGATATCAACCCTAATAAGATAATCGCACTTGTGAAAATCTTTTTTCGCGACATATTTGAACTAAACATTGACCCTTTTAGGTCTAATTTAAGGATATCTTAGCAAGAGCAAAAGTCAAGTGGATAAAAAAAGCCAGAGATAACTCTGGTTTTGTGATTAGGATGTTGCACTGTTTTGGTCATTTCATCTTCTTTTCGATTTTTTCTAAACGATCTCTTATGTCGTCTAATGTTGCAGGCTCTTTTCTACCGCTACCGCTACCGCCACCACTACCGCCAGCTCCTGCTCCACTCAGCGATACACCTACTAGAACTATAGTGGACAAAAAAAGCACTATGTAAATTGTTCCAATAATTGTACTTGGATAATGAATCCAAAATAGCAGACAACATGTCGAAGACATAGCCCCAGTGACAAACGCTGTCCCAAATATCAAAGAGCCAAAAAACACAATCAAGGTGCCAAATATTGCTAAATCTATGTTGCCTGCGCGAGGGGGATAATCGCTTGGAAAACCATCCACTACTATCATCCCGCCAACCACTATTAGTAACAATCCCACCAGTACTCTTAAGACAGACTCTTCTGGTCTAATCCACAATTTCAACTCAGTTTCACCTTTACTCAAAATGATAGTGGATTTGTCAATAAAAGTCAAGTGGATATTTATGATAAAATATATTTATGAACTTAATTTCTAAAACTAAAATGAGAAAGTTTAATTCTTTGCCTAAAGCAAGATCATAAAATAAAAAATAGGCGAGATATTACTCTCGCCTTTAAGGACTATGTGTTTATGACGCTTACATCAGTATGTCTCTTTTTCCATAAGTTCTCATGCGAGTTGTTATGCGACGAATCTTTTCGTCAATTTCTTCAATTTCTTTACGAAGAATCTCAACTTCGTTATCGATTGTTAATGGTTTCGCCTCAAGTTTTTTAATCTTCTCGCAAATTATTTTAAATTCTTCAGAGGGGGTCATAACTTCGTCATTATTTGAATCCAATAAGTAAAAGTAAGTGGTCTTCTCTTCTTCGTTTTGGTCATAATCTTCTTCCATGTTATAATATTCTTCTGCCGTATCACATCCTAGCTCCATAGCTTCGTAGTAATCGCCTGCTGTATCATATCCTTCTTCAAACCAAGATCCGTCTTCCTCCCACCACTCGTCTTCGTCTTCGTCTTCGTCTTCGTCTTCGTCTAGGTCAAGCAGATCTATTATGTTGTTTCTTCCCCTCCAGTCCCCGTCGCTGTCCCTTACAGTGCCATCCTTCTCTACATTGCCTTTCCAGTGCCCGTCGCTGTCCCTTACAGTGCCATCCTTCTCTATATTGCCTTTCCAGTCCCCGTCGCTGTCCCTTACAGTGCCATCCTTCTCTATATTGCCTTTCCAGTTTCCATGTTCGTCTCGCATTTCCTTTGAATCCATTTTTTACTTCTCATTTCCTATACTTTTTATGTTTTGATTATAATTAATCCTTGATTAAATGTCAAATGAATTTTTATGATAAAATATATCTATGGAATTAAGTTCAAAAAGAACTGTTAAAGAACTTTTTGCTCAACATCAAACTAAGCCCTTAAAAAGATTGGGGCAGAATTTTTTAATTAACAAAAAAGCTCTAAATGATTTTATTAATGCTTGTGATTTGAAAAAAAATGATGTTGTTTTAGAAATTGGACCTGGGCTTGGAGCCATAACTCAAGAAATAGCTCCGAAAGTAAAAAGAGTAATTGCCATAGAAAAAGATAGAAAAATGTGTGAAATCATGAAAGAAACATTAAGAGATTTTAAAAACATAGAAATAATCAATCAAGACGTGTTGGAGAATCTAAGCTCCTCCAAGGAACTTAGCTTATCTTCTGGGAAAGTAAAAATAGTAGGAAATCTGCCTTTCTATCTTACAGCACCTATCATTAGAAAATTCTTAGAAATCAAAAACCAGCCACAAGAAATGGTGTTTATGATTCAAAAAGAGGTAGCACAAAGAATCTGCGCTAAGCCACCAAAAATGAGCATTTTAGCTGTTTCAGTTCAATTTTATGCCAAGCCAAAAATTGTTTGCTATCTTCCGAAAAACTCTTTTTGGCCCCAACCAAAAGTTGATTCAGCAATTATCAAAATATCAAGTATTAAATATCAAGCATTAAGTATTAATAAAGACCTGTTCTTTCAAATAGTAAGGGCTGGTTTTTCTAGTCCAAGGAAACAACTAATTAATAATCTCGCAAAAGGATTAAAAATGAACAAAGAAAAGATTGAACAATGGCTTTTAGAAAATGGTATTAAACCAGAGCAAAGAGCAGAAACTTTAAAAGTTCAAGATTGGATAAGTCTTACGAAAACAATTAAAATGAATTAATGTCAAAAAGGTCTTTTTTACAATTTCTGCTTTTTTTATTTTTAGTCCTTAGCTTTTTAAGTTTTGGGCAATTTGTTTCAGCCGATCAATGCCGACAAGGAGAAACACAAAATTGTGGTACTTGTGGTGTTCAAAGATGTGAATGTAGCGATGAAACAGTAGAAACACCAAGCGGCCCAATAACAGTCACTGTTTGCGACTGGGGTGATTGTGACGAAACATCAAAACCAGATAATCATGACGAAGAAACCTGGAAGGAATACCGATGTCAAGCAGCTGGTTGTGGACAACAATACATTGAGAAAAGAACTTGTTCTCATTTTAGAACAAGAAGTGTGACTTGTAAGGGCAATGGGGTCTGGAGAAAAGGATCCTGGAGTAGTTGGAGCACTCCTGAGTGTAATACCCCTTCTGTTATAGAAAATTGTGAGTTAGATTGGCAGCTTTGTTCTGGAAGCAATCAGTGGAGTAAATCTACTCGTAGTTGTGATTGTGCTGGAACGTGTTTAGAAGCACCCAAAAATCCAAGATATTATAATAATCCAGATTACCCGACTAACCCATATGAACCAGAAGAATCAGAAAATGCTAATAATATCTTTTTGCCAGTCAAATTAGATTGGGACAATGTCAAAGCATGGAAAAATGGCTGGGAAGAGGACGGAGAAATAAAGGAGTGCTCAGAAGATTGTTTTCAATCATACCTGATTGGAATAGATAATACTCCGATTGATAATTTCTCAAAAGCTTTGACCCAGGATTCTGAATATAATCCAACCCAAGATCAAGGGGCTTGTTTCTTAAAATCAGGAATAACTCATAATTGGAATGTAAGCGCTTGCTGTAATGCAGACGGTACTAACTGTGGCTCTAAAAGTGAATGGGATTTCAGAACTAATTCTGCGCCAGAACCTGTTTTGCCGGCTGATCCTGATTGGGAAGAAAAAGAAATTAAACCTGGAGTTGAAATCCCAGTATTTCTTGATTGGTGTGATGTTAATAATGCCCAATCTTTTAGAGTAAAAATTCATTACATTAAAGATGACCAAGAATTATGCCATCCCTGGCTCGTGTCAGAACAAAGCTGTAGTTCTAAAATAATTACAACAAAAAAAAGACCCCCACCATATCCTAGCGAGGAAATGCTTTATTCAAATTTCCGCGATGAAGAAGGATATTTTACCAAAGACACTGAATATAGGTGGGAATTAGCAACATGCGTTTATGATGATGGCACGGGTTGTGGTGATTTTGGACAAAAGTGGGGATTTAAAACAGCTCTTGTTTCTCTTGACGAATTCAAGCTTATCTCGCCCCAAAATGATCCAGCTGGTAATACGCCCGTAGGACTGCCTTTAACTCTTGATTGGGAGACAAAAACAGGCATGAATTCTTTCATTTATGAAATAAATCCAGGAGATATCACTAGAATAGTAACTTCTTCGCAAGCTGATTTTGATTATCCAATTCTTTCTTTAGATAGTTTTTATAAATGGAGAATAAAACCATGCTGGGACTATGAAGGAAAAGAGTGCGAAGAAAATTGGAGTGAGGAGTGGACTTTTAAAACTACTGGCGCTTCACCAAATTTAATTTCTCCAGAAAGCAATACTTCTAACATTCCAATTCCTATAAAATTAGAATGGGAAAATATGTCGGGCGCTAAATCTTATAAGTATTGGCTTTATTCTAATGGTCAATTGATTACTAGCGGCGCCTCTACAGAAAACTCTGTTTTAGTTAAATACGATCCTGTTTTAAAAGAACCCAAGCAAGAAACTGATTATTCTTGGCAAATTGCAACCTGTGCTGATGAAGAAGGGAAGATTTGTGGCCTCCCTACAAGTCTATGGAAATTTACAACCTTTAAGCTTTCTTCTTCTTTAAACCTGTTACCAGAAAACAATGAAACAATTTTCACTTATCAAATGCCTAAAAGCTTTTCCTGGGATTCAAATGCAAAATATTTTAGATTTATTTTAAATTATATTGAAAAAGCAGAACAAGAGGTTGAGGATTGCCCTCTTGGAAGACAAGAAAAAATCATTGATAATAGTTTTTACTCTCTTTCCTTGAATTGCTTAGGAGAATATCAGTGGCAAGTTCAAGCTTGTTTAGATGAAAACTGTGATCAAGAAGGAACCCCAAGCCCTATCCGGAACTTTACCTTGGATCAAACCACTCCTCCTACTCAATTTGGTTTGGTTCCTTGTGGAAGAAGCTCAGATAATCCAGATACTCCATGGAATGAAAGGGACAGTTGTCAATTTAAACATCTTTTTATTCTTTTTAAAAATATTCTTGATTTTCTTTTATGGAGAGTAACTCTAATTATTTTGCTTTTACTGGTCATAGCCACAGCAATAATATTTTACTTTTCAATAGGCGCCCCTGCTCTTGTAATTGATATAAGAGGTGTTTGGAGAGCGGCTGGAAAAGGCTATGCAATTATTTTTCTATCTTGGATAATTATTAATCTTGTTTTAAATATTTTAGGATATCAAGTTGGAATTTTTGGCAACTGGTGGCAAATTAATTTCTAAAACAATGAGTAAAATAATAAAAATCTTTATAGTTTTAGCAATTGTTTTTTTGCTTATTATTGTTTTGGGCAATTATTTTTTACAACAACAATTAAAACAGGTGGGGGGAGTAGATTTTTCAGAAATAATGCCTCAAATTAAGGGATTATCATCTGAACAAATTTTAAAATCTCAAAAAGAAAAAGAGGTCAGAGAATTCATCAGTCCAGATAAAAAGCTAAAAATAGAGTATTCCTTGAAATGGATAGAAACGCCGAGCGAAAGTTTAGAAAAAATCATTCCAAATGAACAAATTCAAAAATACAACTTAACCAGCTTGCTTTTAGCTCAACGATTCGAAATTAGCGGAGAGTTTGCTCAACTAATTGTTGAACAGGCTTTTTTTAACGTCCAAAAATCTTTTGAGCAAATTATTGATGAAATGCAGAAAGCTAATCTTGAACAGGGATGGAGTATGGAGATTATTGACTCAAAAACTGAAAACAATCAAATTACTTTTGAAGCAAGGTATCAAAAAAGCAAAAGCTATAGTGTTTATTCTAAAGAAAAGATAATATTCCTTGAGCCAGAAGAAAGCAATAAAAAAGCCTATCTAATTAGCTTTATTACTCTTGATAAAGATTGGTTAAAATTTAAAGAAGAGGCAAATGAGATTTTTAACTCAATTCAATTAAATCCATAACAACCACTTGACAGATAGGGAAAAATAAGGTAAAAGAGAATTAGGATAGTGTTAAAAATTGGATAACGAAAAGAACATTAAAACGTTTGGCAATCTTAATAGATCTGCAATCATTGCAATCCTGATAGCAACTCTTGCTATTGGAGGAATTGGTTATTACACCATGTTTTATAACCCCGCCCCATCAGGACCACCTACTCGTCCAGCAACTTCGTCAGCCAACATTGGTAAACAAACAAATCCTGCCACAGAAAACGCTGAAACAAATGAAACAACCTCTGAATTAATAAATACAACAACCTCTACAGAAACAGAACAAACAGTAAATGCTACGGACACATCTCCAGAAACGCCTCAGTTCAATGAAACCGAAGTAATCGTCATTGATAATCTTAGATTGTTTAGCTCGAAAGCATATCAATTATCGCAATATGGCTTCGGTAGCCCTGCGGGTGGCATAAATGACAAGGAAATTAAGGCAGAAATGGATGCGTACATTGGAAAAACATTAGAAATCACAACTAATGCTACCAGAGAAATATACAGCCGCAATCTTGGTTACTCTGTAAATGGAGTTCTCGTAAAACAGCACGTAATATTCCTACACTCTGATTATAAAGACTACAGGTTAGAATGCATCATTGCAGATGACGCAATACAAGATTTCCAAAACATTAAGATAGGCGATATTGTTACTTTCCAGGGCAAACTGTTTTCTTACAGCAAAGTATCTGATTATCAACAAACGCTACCAGGCTCTTTGCCAAGAAACACAATCTTATGCGACCTGAAAGATTGCCGCATCGTAAAAACCCAATAGGACCAAAAGTCCTATTTTTTTGTTTTTACAAATAAATGATATAATTATTTAAAATGTTTTTTGTGCTATAATACTCAAATGAAAAGATTTTATAAGAAAGTTTTTATTTCTCTAATTCTTCTTGGTCTTTTTGGAATTGTGTCCAACGGTTTAGCATTAGAATTAGTTTGGCCCGCCTCTCCGGGTGGAATTGAGTTGAATGATGCTGCTGGCTTGGAAGAATTAGTTAAATATTTTTATCAATGGGGAATTCTGTTGGGAGGATTGGCAACCTTTATCTCTTTAACAAGAGCTGGCTTTCAGTATTTAACCTCAACTGGAGACTCTATTAAAATGACAGAAGCGAGAAAAGATATAAGTTCAGCTATGTTTGGACTTGTTATTCTTTTGTCTTCCTTTCTTATTCTTAATACTGTTAATCCTGAATTGACAAACTTAAAAATGCCTACAATAGAGCCTTTTGGACAAGAATGCTTAGATTGTATGGAAGAATGGGGAGAAGATAGATGGGGAAAAGATAGATGGAAAGATGAATGTATTGATGAATGCGATCTTATACAGGTTAAGGAGCCTGACTTTTCTAAAGGTTGTGATGAAATTAAATTTTATAATATCAACTATCCCTTTCAATATGACCAAGAGGTGTTAGAGGTGTTATATGTAGATATGTCAGATGAATTAAATTATGTTGGAAAGTGTCTGCAACCATCTCCTTATATTTACCAAGACTCTGGTGCAATTATTTTATACTTAGATGATAAACCAACAGGAAATTGTATCGTAGAACTATATGATAAAACTGTATGCGACGGAAATCCAATGACAACCATTAATTATAGTATTGAAGACATCAGTCAATTATATTTACCAGACAGCATTAGGCGTGTGCAAATAAAAAAATAGAAAAATGTTAAAAAAGTTTTTAGATTATTTTATTAAAATAACCGAGAGTAAAACTACAAGGATTGTTTTGTTATTTCTTTTTGTTTTTGCCGGACTTTTTCTCAGTTTACAACCCGCTCAGGCTATCTTTGGGTTTGCGGATTTTACTATCACTGAGTTAGCCTCAATGCAATTAGATGCTTTGGACTTTGTAGATAATACGATTATAGAAATTATTGTACTCTTTAACTTAATGGCCACTGAGTCTATTATTTTCATTTTTTCTGCAGCAAATATTCTTCAGTGGGCAATGGCTATGCCAATTAAATTAGGAATAGGCAATCCAGCTGAGAATCTTCTTGTTAATTCGGGCTGGAGCTTTGTGGTCGGACTAGTAAACATGTCCTTTATTCTAATTTTTGTTTTTATGGCTTTGAGTTATATTTTAAAAATTAAGATTGGAAAAACTGAGCCCAAAAAGATTTTAACAAACCTGATTATAGTGGCTCTGCTTATTAATTTTAGTTTGGTTTTTGTTGGTTTTATTGTTGATTTAGCTGATATTTTTCAAAGAACGCTTTTAAAGGCTTTTGCGGGAGAACAGGGCAATTTCGTTACCTTAGCCTTTGAGCCCTTAAGGGCCAACTCAATGAACCTTTTGCTACTTTTAGCAGGAATTCCAGTGGGCTATTTAATAACCGCTCTTATTCCCTATGCTAATGTAGCCGCTCTTGTAACTATTGGAGCTTTTGTTTTAGGAGAAGGAATGTTTGGCATTCTTAGTCAAACTATTGTTATGATTATTTTTAATTTTATGATAGGTGGAGTACTTTTCTTTTATGCTGGTCTTTTCATAGTAAGAGTAGTAATGATCTGGATTCTGGCAATCGTATCTCCTTTAGCGTTTATTTCTTATGCTTTGGGTCTAAAAGAACGTTGGGACGAATGGCTCAGCTTGCTTACTAGTTGGGCCCTCTTGGGAGTCTCTGCTTTATTCTTTTTGGGATTAGGATTAAAATTATTTGGAGCTGTTGTTCCACCAGGATCAGAGTTTCAAATAAGAGATTTTACGTTCCCTGGTCTTAGTTTTAACTATTTATTCTTGCTTGTTTATTTAGTCGTTAGCCTTGATTTTGTTAAGAAATCTGTGCCAAAATATGCTGAGATGTTAATTGGTCAAGGGAAAACGCTTCTAAAGAAAACAGGAGGGTTGGCTCTTCAGGCTGCCCAAAAAAGAGGTCCTGATTGGTTGGTGAATGAAGCAGAAAGACTAAAAGAAATGCAAGAAAGAAAGGGAAAGGGAGAAAAAATTCCATTAATGGGAAAAATTGACTCGATAATAGGAAGAAGCGTTGCCTCTCCGGCCCGCTGGGCTATGAGAACGTTTGCCCAAACCACTCCTGAAAAAGAGCAAGAGAGTAGAAGAAAAGCAGCTCAAGCCAAAGCTGAAACAGCTCACAAAAGTCAATTGCTGGAGACAATTAAACCTTGGGGAATTATAGACAGAGATCAAAAAGAAGCTATGGTTCAATTGGCAAAAAGAGGAGAACTTGGTGACGCAATTCAAGATAAGTTAACAACAGAAGATAGGGTGCTAAAAATACACGAGACTTTATCTCAAGAAAAAGAAAGAGAAAAAGATGCTGCCACCATTTTAGCTACAACTTCTGAAGATGTAGTCGAAGAGGCTATAAGAAGCAGATTCCCCGTGGGAATGGGAGAAGTGAACAAATTAAGAGGAGAGGCTTTGTTGCTTAAATCGTCTGACGCTAATGATCGGGCTGAAAAAGAATATCAGGGGCTGTTTAATGAAGTATTAAAAGATCTGCCCGATGATCAGGTTAAAAACATTAACAAAGACCTCTTAACCAGTAAAAACGGGATAGCGTGGGTGCTTAGCTCTAAGGGTGAGCGCTTGGGTGAAATAGTAAAATCATTCGACAGTAAGGTTGTGGGCTCTATACAAGAAGCCATAGATAAAAAAGATATACACATTCATGCTAAAGATAACCCAGATTTAACTCTTTATTTAGCTAGTACCCCTGCTCGCAAATTAGGATTAGGACTACCAGAAACTAAGAAACCTGCAACGCCAAAAGAAATTAGAAGAATAGTTAGAGAGGCCAGAATAGAGACGAGTAAAGAGGCGAAAATAAAGCCAAAAATAATTATTACAGAAAGAGAAAAAGAAGAGAAACTGCATAAGATTACGCCGGATATGCCAAATTATTTAAGAAGAGAGGTGGCGAATGCTAGTAAATATTTGTCGGCAATTCAGCAACAAAGAAAAACCTTAGACGTTCTTGTTGAGGGAATAGGAAAGATAACCCAACAGATTTCTTCTCTTGAACAAAAGGCAAGTAAAACCAATGAAGAAACAGAGCTTCTCAAGAGATTGAATTCCGAGATAATACAAAAACAAAAAGAACAAATCAAACCAGTTTCAGATAGTCTACAGACATTGGAAGAAAGGTTTAAAAAGTCTCAAAAACAAATTAAAGATAGGTTAGGTGAAGAGAAAAAAGAAAGACAAGAAAAAGGCCTTTACAAAAAGCTTGAGAAAAAAGCCGATAAGAAATAATTAAAAATAGAACATTTAAAAAGTTTTAAAAAAAGAAAAAAGTAGGGTTTAATCTACTTTGTATGATTAGGGCTGCTAACTTGTGGACTTTATTTCTGTAGTTAGCTGTTCGATCTTTTTCTTTCCTTCCTCGATATTGACTTTGTGTTGCTTAATCTTTTCGAGCGCAGTAACTTTCCGTTCTGTCCTTTTTACCGCTACAGAGACTTCTTTAAGAAGGTTTATAGTCTTGTTAAGATCTTTCTGTGTTACTGTTCCTGATAGGATTATAGATATATCGTCTTCTATAAGGTCATCTGCGAGGATATTATCATGATTAGCGTCTCGTCTCTTCCTGTACCAAGGCAAGACCCATTCGCGAACTACTGTCACAGCAATTATTGCCACACAAGCCACTAACACAGCCACAAGCAACCAGTATGCTATTCCAAACGTCATAATTGTTTCATTCCTCCTTTTCTTTCCTTATTCAATTGTTAAGGTAGTAATGTTATATCAGTTTATTGTAATTTTGTCAATACTTATGACTCAAAAGTTAACTAAAGAACAATATTGGAAACTTTTTAACAATCTTTCTGAAGAGATGAAAGATGTAATTTTGTCTGAGAAAACTGCTACAGACATTTTTGATATTTGTGAAAGAAACAAAATAGACGATATCTCAAAGGTGGCTGATTATGTAGGACAAACATTACTTGGTGTTTTAGCTCCGGACAATCTTCAAAAAACATTAGAAAAAGAATTAAAGCTTAAAAAAGCCCAATCGCAAGTAGTAATACAAGAACTTAACCGCTTTATTTTCTATCCAATTAAAACATTGTTAGAAGAACTATATAGTGTGAAAATTACTCCCCCTTCTTTGGAAAAACCTGATTTAGTTGATAAAGCCACTGTTCCAGAAAAAGAAGAATCAACTCCTCCCAGAAAAGACGCTTATAAAGAACCTATTGAATAAAATTTATGAGATTTACTGTTCCTCAATTTATTGAACGTGAAGCAAAAATAGTTGGACCTATGACTTTTAGGCAATTTATTTTTATTGCAATTGCTGGTGCTATCTGCTTTTTTATCTATAATATTGCTCCTTTCTCTGTATTTATAATAGCCTGTATTGCTTTTGGCGGAAGCGCCTTGGCTTTGGCATTTTTAGAAATACAAGGAAGATCTTTGCCCGTTGTTTTATCAAATCTTTTAAGATTTAATCTTGCTCCTAAAATGTATCTTTGGAAAAAAAGAGAAATACCAATAAAGATTCTGAAAAAAGAGATAATAGTGCAACCAGAAAAAGAACCAGAAACTCCTTTAAAAATAGCTGAAAAGAGTCAATTAAAAAAATTAAGGACTGAAATTGAAACCAAGCCAGAATAATATGGCCAAAGCATCAACTCAACAATTTTTAGAAGTTAAAGAAATTAA
>CAZDCT010000002.1:1831-12061 GCA_964504075.1 uncultured Candidatus Saccharibacteria bacterium | reverse complement strand
AGAATAATATGGCCAAAGCATCAACTCAACAATTTTTAGAAGTTAAAGAAATTAAGCAAGGGGTGGTTGTTTTAAAAAACAAAGCCTTAAGAGGAGTAATTATGGTTTCTTCTTTAAACTTTGCTTTGAAATCTCAAGAAGAACAAAATGCCACTATTTACCAATTCCAAAGCTTTTTAAATTCTTTAGACTTTCCTCTTCAAACAGTGGTTCAGTCTAGAAAACTCAATATTACTGGGTATTTAGATAAATTAAAGGACTTAGAAAAAGAGCAAAAAAACGAACTCTTAAAAATTCAGACAGCAGAATACAGAAATTTTATAGAAGAATTAATTGTTGGGAGCTCTATTATGTCTAAGAATTTCTTTGTTATAGTTCCTTTTACTTCGATTGAAATTCCTGGCATTACCTCAAAAGGTTCTGGAAAAACAATCGACGATCAATTTCAAAGAGCGAAGTCTCAACTTTGGCAAAGAATGGAATTTGTCTCTATGGGACTAAGAAGATGTGGATTAAAGTGTATTCCCTTAAACACCACTGAGTTAATTGAGCTTTTCTGGTCATTGCATCATCCAGAAGAAGCTGAAATAGGATATTATCCTGAAATACCTCCTGAATTAATAAAATGAAAATACCTTTTTTTAAAAAGAAAAAAACATATCAATTGGTTAAAGAAGACACTGGTAAGATTTTTGAAAAAAAGGCAATGGAACTTAACGACATCATTGCCCCTTCTTCAATCGCTATTTCTTCTAACAACTTAAAACTTGGCAAAAGATTTGCTAAATCTTTTTTCATTTTTTCCTATCCCAGATATTTAAGCACTGGTTGGTTTTCTCCAATCATTAACCTTGATGATCCAATGGATATTTCTATTTTTGTTCACCCGATTGAAACAGGAACGATTTTAAAACAATTAAGGAGAAAGGTGACTGAAGTTCAGGCCGAGATTTCAGAAAGACAGGAAAAAGGCCTAATCAGAGATCCTGTCTCAGAAACAGCTTATCAGGATTTAGAAACCTTAAGAGACCGTCTCCAGACAGCTCAAGAAAGAATGTTTAAATTAAGCATCTATTTAACTGCTTATGGTAAGTCAGAAGAAGAATTAAAAAACATTGAGAACACGCTAAGGTCAATGTTAGAATCTCGTTTAATATATATTAAACCTGCTCTTTATCAACAAAGAGAAGGCTTTAATTCTTGTGCTCCTTATGGATTAGATCAACTTCAAGTTCATACTTCAATGAACACAGGACCTCTTTCTTCTGTTTTTCCTTTTGCTTCGTTTGATTTAAGTTCAAACGAGGGAATCTTATATGGAATAAACAGACATAACAATTCTTTAATTCTTTTTGATAGATTTAGTTTAGAGAACGCGAATAGTATTTTATTTGCGAAGAGTGGTTCTGGTAAAAGTTATGCGGTGAAATTAGAGGTTCTGCGCTCTTTAATGGTGGGAACTGATGTAATTATTCTTGATCCTGAAAATGAATATCAATTCTTGTCTGATGCTGTGGATGGTTCTTTCTTTAATATTTCTTTAGGATCTCCAAATCACATTAATCCTTTTGATTTGCCCACCCCAAGAAAAGATGAAAAACCATCTGATATTTTAAGGTCTAATATTATTAATTTAGTTGGTTTAATGCGGGTTATGTTAGGAGGCTTAACTCCTGAAGAAGATTCTATTATGGACCAAGCTCTTACTGAAACCTATGCTGCCAAAGACATTACTGTTAAAAGTGATCCCAGTGCTTGGGAAAATAATATTCCTTTGATGCAAGACCTGGAATCAATTCTCAACACCATGGAAGGAACTGATTCTTTGGTCAGAAGATTAAGAAAGTTTACCAAAGGAACGTTCAGTGAATTCTTTAACCAAAAAACTAATATTTCAACTGATAATCCTTTAGTTGTATTTGGAATTAGAGATATGGAGGACGAATTAAGACCAATAGCAATGTTTATTATTATGCGTTATATCTGGAATAAAGTCAGGTCTGAGCTTAAAAAAAGAATCTTGGTGGTAGATGAAGCCTGGTGGATAATGCAATCAGAAGACGGAGCTTCCTTTTTATACGGCATGGCTAAAAGAGCCAGAAAGTACTGGTTAGGAGTAACCACTATTACTCAAGATGTGGGAGATTTTATGAAATCTGAGTATGGAAAACCAATTATTACCAACTCTTCTTTACAAATTTTATTAAAACAATCTCCAGCCACAATTGATTTGGTTAAGAAAACCTTTAATTTGACTGAAGAAGAAAAATACTTATTATTAGAAGCTGAGGTGGGGGAAGGTATATTTTTTGCAGGACAAAAACATGTAGCTATCAAAGTAGTTGCTTCTTATACCGAAGATCAAATTGTTACTACCAGCCCAGAAGAGGTGTTAAAAATTAAGAAAGCAAAAGAGAGTCAACCTAAGAGGGCTTAATCACAATTTTTCTTTCATCTCCTTCGCCAACACTTTCTGTAATAACCCCGTTTCTTTCAGCCAACTCCATATGAATAATTCTTCTTTCAAAAGCGCGCATTGGACTTAGCGCTTTTTCTTCTTTGGTCAAAAGCACATCATCAGCAACAGAATTGGCTAATTCTTTCAAGTATTCGGCCTTCTTTTTCTTATAATCATTAATGTCAACGTTAACATAAAATAATTCTTCTGTTTTTTTTCTTAAAATAATTTTTAAAAGATGCTGAATATCAGCCAAAGTTTGGCCTTTTTCCCCAATCAAGATTTGAGGCTCTTCAGTCTTAACCTCAATCAAAAGACTGTTCTCTTCTTCAGTCGAAAAATGAAGACTAACATCAAAAGTGGTTTTTTGAAAAAACTCTTTAGTAATTTTTCTTACTTTTTCCAAACCTTCTTTTGAAATCATGTTCTTTTAAAGATTAAATATTGTTGGCCGATTGAAAGAACAGTAGTTGTTATCCAATATAAAGCAACTGCGGCTGGCATTCTAATAAGAATAATAATTGTTAAAAAAGGAAACATAAAAATCATTTGATTAGAAACTGCACTTGCTGCCTGCCCTGCCTTTTCTTTATTGCTTTTCATTTGAATCAGTTGGGCAAGACCAGCTAATATTGCTAAAAAAAGACTTGGTTGAGAAAGATCTATCAAATTCAAAAAACTAAAGTTTATTATTTCAGGCCTTGGAATAAAACTATAAAGATTACTTAACTCTTCTATTTGTAATCCTCTCCAAAATACACGATAAAGAGCAATTAAAAGTGGCAATTGAATTAAAACAGGAACAAGACTGTTGAGAGGATTAATCTTTTCTTTTTGGTAAAGCTCTAAGATTTCTTGCATTTGCTTTTCTTTATTGTCTTTATGATTATTTTGAATCTCTTTCACTTTTTCTTGAATTCCGGATAGAGCTTTTTGTGATTTTAAAGATTGGGCCATCAAAGGAGACAAAGCCAATCTAATCAAAGCTGTTAAAACAATTACTGCTATGCCAAAATCATGTCCTGGCAAAAACTGATATAAAAAAAATAAAGCATTAAATAATGGCTGATACAATATTTTATTAAAAAATTCTGTTAAAAAATTCATTATTCATTATTAATTATTTTCGCTTTTTTAAAAAGATTACTAATTATTTCTTTTATCTCTTTAAAATCTTTTGTTTCTAACCCTGGACTCGCTATAACAACCACATCTACTCCTTTCTGGATTTTTTTAAGATTAGAATAAACTGCCTCTCTGAGTTTTCTTTTTATTTTGTTTCTATTAACAGCTTTTTTAGAAAACTTTTTAGATATTACAAAAGCAAAGCGCGATTCATCTAAATCATTGGATAATATTTTTAAAATTAAAAGGTCTTGCTTAAAAATCCTTCCTTTTTTAAAAACCTTTTGAATATCTTTATTTTTTCTGAGCCGGTTAATATTTGCTAACATCTCTATAATAAAAACATTAGCTTAAAATGTAAGCTTTTTTCTTTTTTTTCTTCTTCTGCTTACTAAAACTCTTTGGCCTGATTTGGTTTTTTGTCTTTTTCTAAAGCCGTGAGTTCGTTTTCTTTTTCTTTTTTTAGGCTTATAAGTAATTGACATGTTTTTATTTTATCTTGTTTTAATCTTAAAATCAACATTATATCCATTCCACAAAATATCCACAGGTTATTCACCTTTACGGCTTTATTGTGTTTGTTTTGATTTTAGCTTGGTTATAAGATATAATAATTTATTATTTATAAAAGATTAAGAGTTGATAATTATATGAACAACCAAGACTTATGGCAGGCAACTTTAGCCCAAATTCAACTTAATATTTCTCCAGCTAGTTTTGCCACTTGGTTTAAAAACACCAACATTATCAGTCAAAAAGAAGGCAAGGCAATTATTTCAGTAACTAATTCTTTTGCCAAAGAATGGCTTCAAAATAAATATGGAAAAACTATTTTAAAAATTTTACACGAATTAGATTCTAGGGTCAAAGAGGTCAAATATGAAATTAAGCATAAAACAAATAAAACTGAAACAAGGGTTTTAGATAAAAGCTCTTTTCTTTTTTCTAGAGAAGGACAACTTGATCTTCAGGAATTTAAAACTCAAAAAGAAACAAACATTAATCCAAAATATACATTCGAAAGTTTTATTGTCGGCCCTTTTAATGAATTAGCCCAGGCTGCAAGTTGGGCAGTATCAAAAGAACCAGGTAAAGTTTATAATCCTCTTTTTATTTATGGAAGAGTGGGTTTAGGTAAAACTCATCTCTTACAAGCTATTGGAAATAAAGTTGTAAAAAACTTTTCGGAAAAAAAGGTTAAATATATTCCATCCGAAACATTTACTTCTGGGGTAGTTTCAGCAATTAGAAAACATAATATGGAAAATTTTAAAACAAAATATAGAAACATTGATGTTTTAATTTTAGATGATGTTCAGTTTTTAGCTGGAAAAGAAAAAACTCAAGAAGAATTTTTTCACATATTTAACCATTTATATGAACAAAACAAACAGATCGTTCTTTCCTCTGACAGACCGCCCAAAGCAATTTCTGCTTTAGCTGAGAGGCTAAGATCTCGCTTTGAAGGAGGAATGATAGCTGACATTAGTTATCCTGATTATGAAACAAGAATGGCTATTTTAAAAATAAAATGTGAGGAAGGAAAAATAGCTCTTCCAGAAGATATTTTAGACTATATTGCTTCTAGTATTCAAAAAAATATCAGAGAATTAGAAGGAGCTCTAACTCGTGTTTCGGCTTATCAAAAATTAAACAATCAAACCCCAAATATTGAAACGGTAAAATCTCTTCTTGAAAACCTTATTCTTTCACCCAAACAAAGAATTACTCCTAAAAAAATAATTAAGATAGTGGCTGATTTTTACGACTTAAAAGAGAAAGAGATTTTATCCTCTTCAAGAAAGAGAGAAATTGTCAGGCCTCGTCAAATAGCAATGTATCTTTTAAGGGAAGAGCTTAAAAGTTCTTATCCCTTTATTGGTAGAAGGTTTGGAGGAAGAGACCATACTACAGCCATTCATGCTTATGAAAAAATTACAAAAGAAATCAATAAAAACGAGAATATTGCAGAAGAAATTAATCTTATTAAACAGAGAGTTTTCAGTGTTTAGTCATGGGAAATTTTGTGGAAAAGTTGAGCAAAAACACTTATTAAAACATAAATAATTATATTTACACAAAAAGAAAACATAATATTCCTATAGTAAATCACCATTTTTGCCCAATTGAATTGAATAAAAAAATATAATAATTCACAGACATAATATTAATAATAATTAAATAATTTAAATAATAATTAAAATGAAATTATTAGTTTTACAAGAAAAATTAAAAGAAGGATTAAAAATAGTTAGTCGAGCTTCTTTTAAATCTCTTTCTCTTCCTGTTTTAAATAATATTTTATTAAGAACAGAAAAAAACTTTTTAGAACTAGCGGCTACAGATTTAGAGGTTGGAATAAAATGGTGGTCTTTGGCAAAAATAGAAAAAGAAGGAGAAATTATTGTTCCCACTCAAGTTTTTTCTAATTTTATTAGCTTTTTGCCTAATAAAAAAGTTAAGTTAGAGGTTGATAAATTAACTCTAAATATTGAATGCGAAAATTATAAAACTCGTTTGAAGGGATGCAGCACAGAAGAGTTTCCTATTATTCCGCAAATATCTGAAGCAGAAATAGTTGTTATAGATAGTGAAATTTTTTGCCAAGGATTAAATCAAGTAGTAAATATTACTAGTCCATCTACAACTAGGCCGGAAATCTCTGGAGTTTATTTAATTTTTAAAGAAAATTCAATAAAAATGGTAGCTACGGATAGTTTTAGGTTGGGAGAAAAAACAGTTGTCCTTGAAAAGAATGCAAAATTGCGTCAACAATATTCTTTAATCCTTCCCCAAAAAGCAGTTAAAGAAATTATTAATATTTTTGGAGAAAAAAAAGAAGAACTTAGAATTTATTTAACCCCTAATCAGATTTTGTTTGAAAAACTAATTCCTGAATTGCCCTCACATCCACAAATTCATTTGGTCTCAAGATTAATAGAGGGAGAATATCCAAACTATCAAGAAATTATTCCTGAAAAATATAAAACCCAGATTATTCTTAAAAAAGAAGAATTCTTAAACCAAATTAAAACAGCCAGTATTTTTAGTGGCAAGATAAACGAGATAAAGTTAAAAATAGATCCTAAAACACAAAAAATAACAGTGTTTAGTCAGAGTCCTGATTTAGGAGAATATAATAGTTTTTTTCCAGCCAAGATAAAGGGTAAAGAGATGGAAGTTGCCTTTAATCATAGATTTTTACTTGACGGGCTTTTAAACATAAAAAGCTCTCAAATCACTTTTGAACTTAGTAGTGAGGATGGTCCAGGAGTTTTAAAACCAGTTGGAGATAAAAGTTATCTTTATATTGTAATGCCTATTAAGGCAAGTTAGTATCAAGGGGTTCAGGTGGAGTAAAATTTTCTTGAGGATATTTTTTTAAAGCCTGTTCCATGAAACTATGAAAAATAGGACCTGCTAAAACTACACCTGGCTTTTCTTCCATAGGAGTATTATCATTATTTCCAACCCAAACACCAGTTGCGACTGAAGGACTATAACCTATGGTCCAAGCATCTTGATAGTTTTGGGTTGTTCCTGTTTTAGCGGCTATCTGATAATCCCTAAAATAAAGTGGAGAGTTCCATCCAAACATAGGAGCTCTTGCTTCATTGTCTGATAAAATACTATTAATCATTCTGCATGGCTCAATAGATAAAACCCTTTTCTGGGTTTTTTTATTTTCTTCTATAATATTTCCTTTTGAGTCCTCTATTCTTAAAATAGTAACTGGAGAAACTTTTAATCCTTCTGTAGCAAAAACCCCATAAGCAGAAACCATGTCTAAAAGCTTGACCTCCCATCCTCCTAAAACGATTGAGGGGCCATAGGGTGGCTTTAGGGTGGTAATCCCAAGGTCTTGTGCTGTTTTAACCGAGTTATCTATTTCTGGTCCAGCCATATCTAAAAGAACCTTTACAGAGGCCACATTGATTGATTGAGCAAGAGCTTGTCTAAGAGTTATTTCTCCTCTATAAAGTCCATCATAGTTTTCAGGTATATATTCTTTTCCTCCCCAGACTCCAAAGTTTGTTTTCTCATCAATCACGGTTGTATCAGGGGTAAATCCATTTTTAAAAGCAGTAGCATAAACAAAAGGTTTAAAAGAAGACCCTGGTTGTCTTAACCCTAAAGTAGTTACATTAAATTGAGGGCTAAATTTACAATTTTCTTCAGAAACACAGTTTGGAGGATAAGGGTCTTCAAAATAACCAGCGCCTCCAACCATAGCTAAAATCTCACCAGTTTTAGGATTAATTGATACTAAGGCAGCATTATGAGCGTTATTATATTTGTTTGCTTTTACTCCTTGCTCAATAATATTTTCAGCTGCTTCTTGAAGTTCCCAGTCTAAAGAGGTATAAACTCTTAAACCATTTTCTCTTAAAAAATCTTCACCATATTTATTTTCAAGGTAGGGCTTTACGTATTCTAAGGTAAAATAAGGCGCCTTAAGAGTAGTAGGTCTTTCAAAGCTCAATTCTTCTTTTTTTATTAATTCAGCCTCTTGTTTAGTTAAATACCCTTCTTGAGCCATTCTATCTAATACATAATCTTTTCTTTCAAGTAATTCTTCCTTGTTTTGATAAGGAGACAAATAGCTCGGAGCTTGGATTAAAGAGGTAAGAATAGCTGCCTGAGCTACTGAAATTTGAGAAACAGGCTTTTGAAAAAAGGTTTGACTTGCCGCTTCTACTCCATAAGCATTTGAACCAAAAGGCACTTGATTTAAATACCATTCTAAAATCTGGTCTTTAGAATAGCGACGATCTAACTCTAGGGCCAAGATAACCTCCCTGATTTTTCTTTGAGCTGTTTTCTCAAGAGACAGAAAACTTGATCTGATTAATTGTTGAGGGATTGTTGAACCCCCATAGGTCGGCTTTCCTATTTTTAAATCAGCTAATATAGATCTAATTATTCCTGTGATATCAATTCCGAAATGATTGTAAAAATTAGCATCCTCGGTCGCAATAACAGCTTGTTTTAAATGGTCAGGGATTTCGCTTAATGAGACATAAGTTCTTTTTTCTTCTCCGTAGATATCGTACAAAACTATTTCTCCAGTTCGGTCATAAATTTTAGTAGACTGAATAAACTGTTTTTCGCTAAATTTTTCTGGGCGAGGCAAATCTTTTCCATAGTAAATAAACAAAAGCAAAGAACAAAAAACAGCGAACAAAGAACAATAAATAAATAGTTTAATGATTGAATAAAGTTTTGTTCTTTTTTTTGTTGCCCGTTTTCTTTTGTAGGTTTTTCTATAAATTCTTCTTTTTGCCATAATTTTGATTTACATATCCATGTTTTTATCTTAAAATAAAAATATATGAAAATAAATAGTTGCTCTGAAAAAATTGATGAAGTTTTGACAAGAAGAGTAGACAAAATTCTGCCTACTAAAGCAGAGCTCAAAAGCTTAATGCGTAAGAAAAAGATTAGGCTTTATTTGGGCATTGATCCTACCGGTACCAAGCTTCATCTGGGCCATTCTGTTGCTTTAAAAAAGCTTCAAGAGTTTGCTGATTTAGGGCACGAGGCCATTCTTTTGGTTGGGACAGGAACAGTTTTAGCTGGAGATCCATCAGGCAGAGATAAAGCCCGACCCTATATTACTGAAAAAGAAATTAAAAGAAATATTGCAACTTGGAAAAAACAAGCAAGTAAGATTTTAGATTTTTCTAAAATAAAAATTAAATATAATGGAGATTGGCTTTTAAAATTAGACCTTAAAGGAATTATTGAAATTGCTTCCAATATATCATCTATTCGGCTTTTTAAAAGAGATATGTTTCAAAAGCGCATTAAAAGAGGAGACACTGTTTGGATGCATGAAACCCTGTATCCTTTGCTTCAGGGGTATGATTCAGTAGCCATGGATGTTGATTTAGAAATTGGAGGAACGGACCAAACATTTAACATGCTTATTGGCAGAGAGCTTCAGCAAAAAATGAAAAACCGAGAAAAATTAGTCTTAACCGTTCCCATGATTCTTGGTATAGACGGTAATCAAATGAGCAAAACTTCTGGTAATTGTGTTTGGCTATCTGATTCTCCAAAAGAAATGTTTGGAAAAATTATGTCTATTCCCGACAAACTAATTATTTCTTATTTTGAGACGCTAACCAATGTTCCAATTGATTTAGTTAAGCAATACAAGAGACAACTTAAGTTAAAGAAGGTGAATCCAATGACCTTAAAAGAGGCATTAGGTTTTGAGATTGTCCAAATCTATCATTCAAAAAGAAAAGCAAAAATTGCTCAATCAGAATTTACAAGAGTATTTAAACAAAAGAAACTGCCTCAAAAAATAGTAAAAGTTTCAATTAAAGAGAAGGTAATTAATATTCTTGATCTTTTGATTAAAACAAAATTAGTTTCTTCAAAAACAGAAGGCAAAAGATTGATTTTACAAAAAGGAGTCAAAATAGACGGAAAGGTTGAAAAAGATTGGAAGGTAATTGTTAAAACCAAAAAGGGACAGGTTGTTCAAGTTGGGAAGAGAAAGTTTGCAAAGATTGAATAACAAACCCGCCACTTAATTATGGGCGGGTTTTGTTTTTAGAACTATTCTTCTGAAGCTTCCTCGGTATCTTCTTCTGAACTTTCCTCAGTATCTTCTTCTGAACTTTCCTCAGTATCTT
>CAZDCT010000002.1:0-1731 GCA_964504075.1 uncultured Candidatus Saccharibacteria bacterium | reverse complement strand
TCTGAACTTTCCTCAGTATCTTTCTCCTCAGTTTCTTCTTGGTTTAAAATTTTTTCGTAAATCATTTTTATTAGCTTGTTAAGATTTTTTAATTTCCCGACCTTTTGGGTCAATTAGAAAAGCCCATTTTTTAGGCTTATAACAAGCATTATATATATTCAAAAAGGCTTGTCAAGCACAGAGCCTTACAAAAAATTATTTCACATAAAGGCTCTGTCAAAAAGAGCTTTAGCTCTTTGAGTAAAGAAAAGAGATTTATTTCTTTGAACGGGGTTTTAACTCTCAACTTTTTCTTTTCTAAACTTCTTTTTCTTTTTATTCCAGGCCCAAATTTGAACTGACATTTCTATTTTAAATTTTTTAAGGAATTTTTGTATTTTTCTTCTTCTTGTCGAAATATTAGGTAAAGTAGTTAATTGGATTTTTTTCATCCTTTTTCCCCTAATGGCCAATAAGTCAATAATCCCGAAGACATCCGTCTGTTGATACTTTACCTTGGGGGCAAACCAGACAACCCACCCATCGTCTTCTAATATTTGAATTGCTTTTTTTCGAATTACAGATTCTTTTGCCATCTTCGTTTTTGTTTCACAAAAACTTGATATTAGAGTAAATTTCTTGGACAGAATCGCTTTCATCTAAGCTTTCAAAAAGATTTTCGCAAGCTTGTTTCTGTTTTTCCTCTACTTCAATTTCTTCTTTAGCAATCCAAGCCAAAGAGGCTGATTCAATTTTTTGTCCCTGTTTCTCTAAATCGTTCTTTATCTTTTCAAGATCATTTGCTTTTGTGTAAACCTCTAAGAACCCATCGCGCCAAAGTACATCCTCTGCTCCAGCCTCGATTGCCTTTAATTCCAATTCTTCTTTGAGCTGAGATGTTTGGTTTCCAGCTTCAACAATAACCACACCTTTTCTTTCAAAAAGCCATTTTACTGAACCTTCTCCAGCTAATTTTCCATTATGTTGATTTAAGATTTGCTTAATCTCTCCCAAAGCCCTGTTTTTATTGTCAGTAATGCCTTCAATAATAATGGCTATGCCTCCAGGACCATAGGCTTCAAACAAAACCTCTTCCAATCGAGCTCCTCCTGTTTCTCCAACTCCCTTTTTAATGGCTCGTTCAATATTGTCTTTAGGAAGATTAATAGCTTTGGCCTGTTCGATTGCCAAGCGTAACTTAGAATTAGTTTCTGGATCTGCTCCGCCTTCACGAACTGCGATTGCAAGAACTTTTGCCATTTTTGAAAACACCTGACCTCTTTTAGCATCAGTGATGGATTTTTTATGTTTAATTTTTGAGAAATGCGAATGTCCGCTCATAATTTTTTATTCTATTCTAATTTGTTTTTAAAATCAATTAGATCTTATTCTTTTTCTAAATATTAGAATTATTATTCCTGAGGCAAAAGCGAGGATCAGGGCAGAGAATAAAATGTTAAGAAAGTTGAAAGATTCTGCAACCTGCTCATTGATCGCAGCCAGTTCTTTTTTAGAAAGATCATTATCTGTTTCGTTTTCAAGAGATATGTTTTTTATCTCTGACTGAACAGACTCTTCTTTTATAACAATATTTTCTTTTCCTGGAGTAAGGGTTGAGCTCCAAAACCAGCCGGATTCGGTTTGATTATACGATTGTGCTAAAGAGGCTTTTTCAAAATCTACTCTATCTATAATTTTTCCATCGGGCTGGATAAGATTTAATCCGTCACCATCATTGTTTAAAGTAATTTT
>CAZDCT010000001.1:50765-60016 GCA_964504075.1 uncultured Candidatus Saccharibacteria bacterium | reverse complement strand
ATTGGTGAAGATTTTAATTTAGAGAAAACAAGATATCATAAAATTATTATTATGACTGATAGTGATGTTGATGGTCATCATATTACTACTTTACTCTTGACATTATTCTATCGTTACTTTAAACCAATAATTGAGGCTGGTTTTCTATATATTGCTCAGCCTCCGCTTTATCAAATCCGGGCTGGAAAACAACTGGAATATGTTTATACTGAAGATGACAAGAATAGACTGATTAAAGAAATTAAGAAAAAGAAAGTGTCTAAAATTAATATTCAGCGATACAAGGGTTTGGGAGAAATGAATCCAGAACAGCTCTGGGAAACAACCATGAATCCAGAAAACAGAATTTTATTACAGGTGAACATTGAATCGGCTCACCAGGCCGATAGAATTTTTGATATTTTAATGGGTAAAGAAGTTGCTCCACGCAAGAAATTTATCCAAACACATGCGAAAAAGGTTAAGAATTTAGATATTTAAAATATGAAAACTAAAAAAATTAAAGCATTTTTTAAGGAAGCTTGGCTGGAATTAAAAAAAGTGAACTGGCCTAGTCGTAAAGAAACCATAAGATATACCTTGATTGTGATTGTTGTTTTAACAATAGTTGCTCTATATTTAGGAGGGATTGACTTTTTGCTTACTAGATTGTTAAATAAGTTGATATAATAACTATCTATGCCAAAACAACAAACTTCTCAAGAGAAAAATTGGTATGTTCTTCATACTTATTCTGGTTATGAAGAGGCAGTAGCTAAAAACCTTAAACAAAGGATTGAAAGTTTGGGTATGGAAGATAAAATTTTTAATGTTTTGGTACCAAAAGAGAAAAAGATTAAAATAAAAAACAGTAAAAGAAGAGTGGTTGAAGAAAAAATTTATCCTGGTTATGTTTTAGTGGAAATGATTGTGACTGATGATTCTTGGTATGTGGTCAGAAATACTCCCAATGTAACTGGATTTGTGGGGGCAGGTACTGTTCCAATTCCAGTTTCTAAAGCAGAAATTGATAATTTAAAGAAAAGAATAGGGGTTGAATCTCCTCGGTATAAGATTGAGGTTAAGGTGGGAGATCCAATTAAGATTATTGATGGTCCCTTTAAAGATTTTGATGGTAAGGTTTCAGAGATTGATCAGGAAAAAGGAAAAGTAAAAGTATTAATTAATATGTTTGGAAGAGACACTCCAGTTGAATTGGATTCTCTCCAAATAAAAAAACTATAAAATGGCTAAAGAAATAATTGCTAATGTCAAAGTTCAAATTCCAGCTGGCAAAGCAACTCCAGCTCCTCCAGTAGGACCCTCGCTGGCTCCACACGGTTTAAATATTGCTGAGTTTTGTCAGCAGTTTAATGACGCAACTCAAGATCAGGAGGGTTTAATAATACCAGTAGAAGTTACTATTTATGAGGATAGAACTTTTGATTTGAAAATAAAACAACCTTTGACTTCTCACCTTATTAAAAACATGCTTGGGATTGAAAAAGGTTCTGGTTTTCAGAAAAAGACAAAAGCTGGTAAAATAACTAAAGCTCAGCTTAGAGAAATTGCTCAAAAGAAAATGTCTGATTTTAATACCACTGATATTGAGGCTGCTGTGAAAATTGTTGCTGGAACAGCAAAGTCAATAGGTATTGATATTGTGGATTAAATAATATGAAAAGATTATCAATAGATGAATATTTTCTTAAAATTGCTTCAGTAGTAGCTGAACGTTCAACTTGTCTAAGGCACCATGTTGGAGCAGTAGCAGTTAAAAATAAATATATTTTAACTACAGGTTACAATGGAGCAGCTGCTGGTTTAAAAGATTGTTTAGAACTGGGTTGTTTAAGAGATGAGAAGAATGTTCCTTCTGGCACCAGACAGGAAATTTGTCGGGCAATTCACGCTGAGCAAAACGTTATTATTCAAGCAGCTCTGCACGGTACTTCCATTGAAGGAGCTACTATTTACTGTACTCATACTCCTTGTATCATTTGCGCCAAGATGTTGGTTAATGCAAAGATAAAAAGATTCGTATCCTTTGGAAAATATGCTGATAATTCTTTTGTCGATCTTTTCAAGGAAGCTGGTATAAAAGTAGATGTCCTGGAAAGGCCCAATAGTGAAGTAACATTTTTGGATTAATTAGTAAAAAATAAATGCAAAAGATTATTATTGGATTAACTGGAGAAATGGGGGCAGGCAAAGATACTTTTTGTGACCACATAGCAAAAGTATCTCAAGGGCCTGTTTTTTGTTTTAAATTTTCTGATCCTTTGTCAGAAGTTTTAACAATTTTCTTTGATGAAGTTAGTAGAGAGGATCAACAATGGTTAGCAATAATGTTAAGAGAAAGATTTGGAAAAGATATTTTAGCCAAAGCTATTAAAAAGAAAATAAATAATACTCAGGAGGGATTAATAATTCTAAATGGTATAAGATATCGAGAAGAGTTTAATATGGTTAAGAAAATGGAAGGTAAAATAATTTATATTACAGCTGATTCTAAGCTAAGATGGCAGAGATTGCAGGACAGAGGAGAAAAAAAGGATGACAGCGCTTCTTATGAAAAGTTCTTAGAACTAGAAAAATCAGAAACTGAATCTTTGATTCAGGAAATAGGCAAAGAGGCTGATTATAAAATTGAGAATAATGGCTCTTTGGAAGAATTTCATAAGAAAGTAGACGAGCTGATGGGTAAATTTTAAGAATAGAAGCTGTCCTCAAATATCGGTGTACTCCGAATTAGGATTGAACAATTAGTTTTTGAAAGCTTGTCTTCCGAATCAAAAAAGCCTTATGCAATTTTAAAGGGGTCTGAATATATTTAGAACAAGTTACCAGAAGAAAGTAAGATATATCAAAATGAAGGTTAGAATTAAAAGAATTGATAAAAGTTTACCTTTGCCTGTTTATGAAACTGAAGGCTCGGTGGGTTTTGATTTATTAACCAGAGAGAATACTTTAATTAGATCTAAAGAAACAGGATTGATTCCCTGTAATATCATAATTGAGGTTCCTAATGGATATGTTTTAGTAATAACTTCCAGGTCTAGCACGCCAAGAAAAAAAGGTTTGTTAATACCACATGGAGTAGGTTTTATAGATCAGGACTATTGTGGTTCTGACGACGAAATTTTAGCACAATTTTATAATTTTTCTAATCAAGATACTTTGATTAAAAGAGGAGAAAAGATAGCCCAAGGGATATTATTACCAGTAGACATTATTGAATGGCAAGAAGTTTCAGAGATAAGAAAACAGAGTCGGGGAGGTATTGGTAGTACAGATAAATAATTTACAAACCCTAATATCTTGGGGTTTTTTTATTTGGTTGCATCTCTGTGTTATAATGGGCTAATTATTATTAACCAAAAAGAGCAATGGAAAAAATTCTATCCTTAGTTCAAAAACATAACAGTTGGAGAAAAAGCTGTATTAATTTGATTGCTTCTGAAAACACAATGTCTCCTTTGGCTGAAAAAGCTTATATGTCTGACTTAATGCATAGATATGCCGAAGGCATGCCCTATAAAAGATATTACCAGGGCCTTAAATACTTTGATTTAATAGAAGACAAAGCCATTAAAGCTTTTCAAAAACACTTTAAAGTTAATTTTGTTGATGTTCGTCCCATTTCGGGAACGTCAGCTAATTTTGCTACCTTTGCTGCTTTGGCTAAAAGAGGGGATAACGTCATAACCCTGGGAATTCAGGGGGGGTCTCATGTTTCTCACGAAAAACCAGGAGCAGCTGGTATTTTGGGCTTTAATATTTTTCATTTAGATTTTGACAAAAAGAATCTTACTATTGATTTAGAAAAAGCAAAAAAGAAGATTCTAAAAATTAAGCCCAAGCTTTTAATTATTGGTTGTTCGGCTATTCTTTTTCCATTGCCAGTAAAGGAGTTAAAAGAAGTTTGTAAGAAAACGGGAACAATAATTATTTATGATGCTGCTCATGTATTTGGTTTAATTGCTGCTGGATTTTTCCAGAATCCTCTTAAAGAGGGTGCAGACATAATTACTTCTTCTACTCATAAAACTTTTCCTGGGCCACAAGGCGGGATAATTTTAGGCAATATTGATAAAGTGTATCAGAAAAGAATTAGAGATAAGGTTTTCCCTGGCGTTCTGTCTAATCATCATCTTCACAGAATTCCAGCTCTTTATATCACTTTATTGGAAATGAAGAAATTTGGTAAAAAATATGCTAATCAGATTATTAAAAATTCAAAATCTTTAGCCAAAGAACTCTATAATTTAGGATTTGATGTGTTGGCTAAGGAAAAGGGATTTACTCAAAGCCATCAGGTGTTGGTTAATGTTGAAAAGAATGGAGGAGGGACAGAGGTGGCCAAAAAACTGGAAGACGCCAACATTATTTTAAATAAAAATGTTTTGCCGGGATCAGAAAAAGTGGACGTTAAAAATCCATTAGGACTAAGAATTGGAGTTCAAGAAATGACTAGATATATGATGAAAGAAAAAGAGATGAAACAAATCGCTCTGTTTATAAAAGAAGTAATTTTAGATAAGAAAAACCCTGAGAGCGTAAGGAAAAAAGTAATTAATTTTAGGAAAAACTTTCAGAAAGTAGGATTTTGTTAGAGTAAGGTTAATATGAATAACAAAGATAAAAAAACAGAAATCGCTTTAGTAAAGCCAAGGATTTGGAACTTTGAAACTATTAAGAAACAAGATGCCTGGAAGGAAGTTGTTTATTCGGCTCGGGTAAGCGGTGTTCCAAAAAAGATTATAGACAAAGACGTATTCGCAATGATTGTGAAAAACGATTACGGTTCTGCTCTAGAGCATATTATTATTAAGTTTGATATGAAAATGACCAAGGGAAATGCTCCCGAGTTTCTAGAGCACAGAATGGTAAGTCACACTGGTTATTCTACGAGATACACTAAAGTTAATCAGGGTTTTCATAAAGATAAGTCTATTTATGAGATAATTGTGCCTTTTCATTTGCTTAATAATGATTTAGTTAAAGACGACATGTTGAGAGGGATAAGGCATTCAATTGATACTTATGATGATTTGCTTTCTAAAAAAATACCTAAAGAAATAGCAAGATATGTTTTACCTTTCGCTCAGGCAGTTGGTATTTATCATGTAACTATTAATTTAAGATCTTTTTTAAACTTTCTTTCTTTAAGACTTTGTGTCAGATCTTCACCCGAACTACGTTGTATAGCTGCTCAGCTCTATTTTGAATTAATTGAAAAACTTCCCATTATGAGAGACTTGGTGGGATGTAGGGGGTTTACAAGAGGTGTTTGTCCTGAAAGTGGTGTAACTGGAGTAAGAACTGGCAATCCCCATCCTTTTTATCCTGTTTGTCCTTTTAGGAACAAAGCTTCTTCAATCTATATTCCCACTAAAGGGGAGGTTAAAAAAGGAGTTAAGGTGTTAGAATTTGATATTGAAAAAGCTACTCTAACTCAAGAAAGTGTTTACAGGAAATGGATGGCGTGGGAATAAATTAAGATTACTTTATAACTAATCTAGTTTGACAGAATTAAAATCAAAGAGCTCTTCGCTTCTTTTTTTTGTTCAAAATTAATGCTATTATCATAAAATGAACAATAAAGTTTTAGGAAAATTTATTGTATTTGAAGGCATTGATGGTTCTGGCAAATCTACCCAAAGTAAACTTTTACTTAATAATTTAAAGAAAGCAGGATTTAAGACTGCTTTTATTCATTTTCCTCAATATGGCACAAAAGCTGGTGGATTGGTTGAAGAGTATTTAAGCGGAAAGTATGGCAAGGCTTCTGACGTGAGTCCCTATCAAGCATCAATTTTTTATTCTTGTGATCGTTTTGATGCAAGTTTTAAAATAAGAAAATGGTTGCAAGAAGGAAAAATGATAGTTTGTGATAGGTATATTGGTTCTAACGTTGGTCATCAAGGGGGTAAAATGAAAGACAAATCTGAATGGAGAAAGTATTTAGATTGGCTTTTTGAGATAGAATATTATTTATTGAATATACCAAAACCTAATATAACTATTATTTTTAAATCCATTCCAGAGAAATCTCAATCTTTAGCTGGAGATGAACAAAAAATTAAAAAAAGAAAGCATCTGGGGGAGGGAAGCAAAGATATTCACGAGAGAGATTTAAGTCATTTGGTTGGTGCCGAAAGATCATATATGGATTGGGCTAAAGAGTTTCCAGAAAAGAAATGTGTGATAGGGTGTTATAAGAATGGAGAATTATTATTGCCCGAGGTGATTCATGAAAAGGTTTGGAAAGAAGTTTTAAAGATATTGTAATTTTATGTACAAACCAACTATTGGTTTAGAAATTCATGTTGAGCTCAAAACCAAAACAAAGATGTTTTGTGATTGTTTGAATGATCCAGACGAAAAAGAGCCCAATCTAAACATTTGTCCTATTTGCATGGGTCATCCTGGCACCATGCCAGTTATCAATAGAGAAGCAGTTAGAAAGGTAATCAAAACAGGTTTAGCCATGAATTGTCAGATTCCTTATTTTTCAAAGTTTGATAGAAAAAACTATTTTTATCCTGATTTGCCCAAAGGGTATCAGATTTCTCAGTATGACAAACCATTCTGTCAAAATGGTAGCTTAGAGATTATGGGGAAAAAGATTGGAATTACCAGGATTCATTTAGAAGAAGATACCGGGCGTCTTATTCATCCAGAAAAAGCAGATTACTCTTTAGTAGATTTTAATAGGGCAGGAATTCCTTTAATGGAATTAGTGACTGAGCCTGATTTGAAATCAGCTCAGGAAGCTAAAAAGTTTGCCGAGGAATTCAAATTGATTTTGAAATATCTTGATGTTTCTGATGTTAATATGGAAAAAGGACAAATGAGGGTTGAAGTTAATATTTCTTTATCTAAAAATCCAAATAAATTAGGAACAAAAGTTGAAATTAAAAACTTAAACTCTTTTAGAGTAGTTGAAAAATCAATTGAGTATGAAATTAAAAGACAGGCTCAAATATTAAAATCAGGAAAAAAGATTGTTCAAGAAACCAGAGGATGGGATTCTATAAAAGAAATAACCAAAAGTCAAAGGGAAAAAGAATCAGCTCATGATTATAGGTATTTTCCTGAACCAGATTTAGCTCCGATTAAGTGGAAACAAAAAGATATTGATAAAATGAAGGCTGAGTTACCCGAATTGCCTGAGCAAAGAAGAGAACGTTTTAAAAAAGAATATGAGGTTTTAGACAAAGAGGTCGCTGAGGTTTCACCTCATCTCCCGCCTCGTTCCACCTTGCAGAACTCGGCAATAGAGATTTTTGTTTCTAATAAAAATTTAGGAGAATATTTTGAAAAAGTAATAAGCGAATTAGAACCTAATCTTAGTCATAAAGAGCTTTTGAAATTAATTAAATTAACTGCTAATTATCTAATTACTGATTTGCAGGGATTATTGGGTGGCTTGTCGGTAGAAGATAAAAAGTTTTTGATTAGTCCAGAGAATTTTGCTGAACTTATTGCCTTGATTCATAAAAATACTATCTCAAGCAAGATTGCTAAAACTATTCTTCCTGAAATGTTCAAAACAGGAGCTGATCCTTCTAATATCATTCAAGAAAAAGGATTAACTCAGATGACTGACCAATCTGATGTTGAAAAAGCTGTTGAACAAGTAATTGCTCAAAATCAAAAAGCAGTTTCAGATCTTAAAAATGGCAAACAAGGAGCCCTTCAGTTTTTAATTGGTCAAGTAATGGCTCAAACAAAAGGCAAAGCAAGTCCAGAAATTGCTACTAAGATATTAAAGAAATTATTATCTTAGAAAACCTTTTATCAACTTGTCAGCTTGTTTTCGTTTATTTATCCAGTGAATTCTTTTATCGCGTTTAAACCAGGTCATTTGACGTTTAGTATAATGTTCTGATTCTTTTTGAATCTTATCTATCATTTGATTATGGGTGATTTTATTTTGAAGATATTGGGCAATAAATCTATATTCTAGGCCAAATTCTTCTAATCTTTTCCAGGAAAGACCTTGTTTTTTTAATCTTTTAATCTCAGTTATCATTCCTTGTTTTAATCGTTTATACAGTCGTTTCTCAATAAGTTTTTTTAAATCTTGTTGAGATTTTTTTATTCCTATTATTAAAAGATCAAATTCAGCTTTGTTTTTTTTAAAAACAGGTATTGGTTGTTTTGTTTTCTCTATAATTTCTAAAGCCCTGATTAGTCTTCTGCGGTTTTTTGAATCAATTGTTTTGGCTCTTCTACCATCTTTTTTCTTTAATAATTGGAAAAGTTTTTGAGTGTTTAATTTTTCTAGCTCAGCTCTTAATTTCCAATCAGGTTTTACTTGAGGAATTATTATATTATCAGTTATTGTTTGAAGATAAAAACCAGTTCCTCCTACCAGAAAAGGAATATGATTGTTTCGAATAATTTGTTTAATTGCTTTATGGGCTAATTTCTTGTATCTAGCAGCTGTAAATTTGATTCTAGGACTAACTACACTCAAAAGATGATGGGGAATACCCTTCATTTCTTTTTTAGTAATTTTTCCAGTTCCAATATCCATTCCTTTATATACTTGTCTTGAATCAGCAGAAACAATTTCTCCATTGAATTTTTTAGCCAATTTAACAGAAAGAGCTGTTTTTCCAACAGCGGTTGGCCCTAAAATTACAACTAATTTTGATAATGTTTTTGACATTATCTCATTATGAAGGAAAAAAAAATAAAATAAAACACTTTTTAAAAAAAGTGTTGATTGAGACTATAGTTGCATTTCAGCAGCGGGTAGTAGTAATAGTATTTCTTCATTATCACATAAGTTTCTTGTTTGTGACAATACGGATATTTATTTTCATTGGGTGGCATTTTTAATCCTTATATATTATACACACCAAAGGTTATTTTTGTAAAATGCCTTTTAACCCCCAGGTTAGAGATAGTGTTAATTTGGCAAGAATTATGCGATCGTCCGATTTTTGTCACACCTTTTAATGTTTTTTAATTTTGACATAATTTATAAATTTCGGCAAATTTTAAACGATCGCACGAAATTTGTCAAAGTCATTTTAAGTGAACAAAAAAAATAGGCTGTCAATTTTTGTTTTGAAAGCCCTTATAGGATTTTAGTTTTTGTTAAAATGACGAGTAGTTTGTTCCGCGTTCCTCTCTTCTTTATATACTCGTCTCCGCCCCATAGACCATACTTGGCCATGTAGTCAACATATTCCTTAGCAGTCTTGAAACCATACTTACTCGCCCAAGAACCCGCCTTATTTTCACTCATCGTC
>CAZDCT010000001.1:1332-50665 GCA_964504075.1 uncultured Candidatus Saccharibacteria bacterium | reverse complement strand
AAACACCTACTTTTTATTTTATATAATTATTGAAAATTGTCAAGTACAAACCAATTCCATGTAAACTCCTTTTAGTCCCCAGGGAAAAGCATCTATAATTTTGACTTTTACGAATTTACCAATTAAATCTTGAAACTTGAAACTTGAAACCTGAAACCTAACTGTTTTATATGTGTCGGTTTTACCAATCAAAAATCCGTTTTTAGATTTAGTCATTAAAACATCTGCTGTTTTACCAATGTATTTTTTATTATTTTCTAAAGCAGTTTGTTTAAGAATCTCGGTTAATCTTTTATGTCTTCTTTGTTTTTCATGGTGGGGGATAACATGCTTAAATTTAAAAGCAGCTGTTTCGGTCCTTGAAGAATAAATAGAAATATAGGCCATGTCATATTTTATTTCTTTAAAAAGCTTAACAGTGTTTTCAAATTGTTTTTTTGTTTCTCCAGGAAAACCAACAATTACGTCAGTAGATAAACAAATGTTTGGAATTTTTTTCCTGATTCTTTTTACCAATCTTTTATATTTTTCAACAGTATAGGGACGATTCATTTTTTTTAAAATCTTATTATCTCCTGACTGAACTGGTAGATTAAGATATGGGGTTATTTTTTTACAACTTGCCATGATATCAATTAGTTCTTTAGAAAAGTTTTTGGGATGAGGAGAAGTAAAACGAATCCAGAAACGACCTGGAATACCATTAACCATTTTTAAAAGTTTTGGAAAGTTTATTGTTTTATCGAAAGGAGAGGTATAATCATTAACATTTTGACCTAAGAGCCATATTTCTTTAAATCCTTTTTTAATAAAACCACGTATTTCTTTTAAAATTTCCTTATGAGATCTGCAAATTAAAGATCCTCTAACATATGGCACAACACAATAAGTGCAAAAATTATTACACCCAGAAGAAATGGGAACCTGTATTGAAAAATCATTTAGAGGCTTGGTTTGAACAAAGAAATAATTAGTAGAGAATTGTTTATTAAATTGATTTTCTCTTGGGTTGGGATAATAAAAATAAGTTTCCTTATTAAGAATTGCAGGCCATTTTTTTAAAGTTTTAATTGGAAGAATAAAATCGAATTGTTGTTTAAACTTTTTTAAATCTTTTTTTAAAATACATCCAGAAAGTAGTGTTTTAATATTTGGGTTTTTATTTTTTAGCTTAATAAAATCTTGTATTTTACCATAAACTCTATCAACTGCCGATTGTCTGATAGAGCACATATTAATCACAATTAAATCAGCCCCGCTCATTGTCGGGGCTGATTGATATCCTGCAGTTTCTAATACTGAAATAATTCTTTCGCTATCAGATTGATTTAGCTGACAGCCATAAGTGATTACAAAATATTTCATTTGCCTTACTTAATATCCGTTGATTGTCTGACCCTTTCTTTGATTTGTTGAAGATCAATGGGTTGTGTTACACTTTCTTTTTGACAAGCTCCTCTGTATTTTATGCCTACTCCAGCTATTTCGGCAAAACATTCATTAGAATAGGTTCTTCCGTCAGCGCCACAAACAGGATCCCACAAACTTATACAAACTTGTTTTTTTTCTTGAATCCTTTCTTGGGTTTGCTCTTGGACTTCACTTTGGGTTTCCTGCTTTATTTCTTCCTGAGTTCTTTGCTGAACCTGCTCCAAGGCCTTATCTCTAGATTGAATGATGTTCTGCTCAATTTTTGGTGTTTCTTTTAATTTCATTCTTAAACTTTCCAAAACTCTGACTTGATTTTCTTCTTCTCCACTAATTTTTTCTAAGTAATCACCAAATCTTTCTTGATCTTGAACAGGCATTTTTTCTAATTCAACCTTGAATTTCATTAAGGTATTTTCTTTAACTTCCCTAACAGTTTCTTTTATTTGTTCAGGAACCATTTCTTCTAATTCTGATAAAATTTCTAAATTTTTGAAATTTTTATATTTTGAACCTTCAATTTCTTCCATTTTAGTTTCTAGTGTTTCTTTAAGCTTTTCTGACCTATCTTCCAGTTTAGTCATTACTTCTCCAAATGTCTCCAAATGTTTTTCTCGCATTTCTGTTATTTTTTCCATGTTTTCCGCAGGAACCTGATCTTCTAATTTTTGTAAAATTCTTTGATGCAAAATCTGATGTTTTACAAACTTATCTAAAAATCTTTCAACCTCAGGGCTTTCTTGGGCTTTTTCTTTGATTTTACCAGTAACGTCTTTTATCTTTTCAATTTCTTCTTCATAATTATCAGCAGCTCTTTTAATAACTTCTACGCTTTTTTCTCTTTTAACCATTTCTTTAAGCTCCATTAGCTTTTCATTAGCAAATTTTTCCATTAATTCTGCTTTAACAACATTTCTAAAAGCAAAAGCTTGTCTAATGTTTCTTGCCCAAGTTTTTAGGAAATAAAAAGGATTGTCAGGAAGAATGATTGGTTTTCCGATTCCTAAATCTTCTGCCTCAATGTCTTCATCAAGAACTATTGCTTGATCAATAATTTGATCGTCATTTTCTTGGGCCAATACAAAACCGCCAAGCATTAAACCACCCAAGAGAATAATGCTCAGAAAAAACACTCTTTTTTTGTTTAACATAGTTTATTCAATTAATTATTTTTTCGACTCTTGTTCTATTTTAACTTTTTCTAAGAATTTAGACAATTTCATTATTCCGATATCACCTTTTCCTCTTTTTCTTACCCTAACTGATTGACTTTTCATTTCTTTATCACCAACAACCAAGAGATAGGGGATTTTTTGAATTTCTCCCTCTCTTATCTTTTTTGAAACAGTTTCGGTTTCATCTTTTACTATTGCTCTGAAGCTTTGCTCCTTTAAACTTTCGGCAACTTTTTTTGCAAAGTTTCTATGTTTTGAACCCACTGGAATAATCATGAATTGGATGGGCGATAACCACAAAGGAAAAGCACCTTCATAATGTTCAATCAGCACCCCAATAAATCTTTCTAAAGAGCCCAACAGTGCTCGATGAAGCATAATTGGTCTTTTCTTCTTCCCCTTTTTATCAATATAATTGAGATCAAATTTTTCTGGAAAATTAAAATCTACTTGAATAGTTGTTAATTGCCATTTTCTACCAATAGCGTCTGAAACCAAAAAATCAATCTTAGGTCCATAAAAGACCGCCTCTCCTAGATAGCGAGTATAAGAAAGCTTTTTGGTTTTTAAAGCGTTTTCTAAGGCTTTTTCAGCCAATTTCCAAACCTTATCATCTCCCAAATACTTTTTTTTCTTTTTTATATCACGAACAGAAAGAGAAATTTCAAACTTTTTGAAACCAAAACTTCTCAAAATATATAAGGTTAAATCAATCATTTCTAAGAGCTCTGAGTGTAATTGTTCTGGAGTGCAGAAAATGTGAGCATCATCTTGAGTAAAGCCTCTTACTCTTACCAAGCCATGCAGGGTTCCTGATCTTTCATACCTATAAACAGTTCCCATCTCGGTAAATCTTAAAGGTAAATTCTTATATGACCTTATTTTTGAATCATAAATTTTAACATGACCAGGGCAATTCATTGGTTTAATCATGTAAAACTCTTTTTCTACTTTTATTGGAGAATACATGCTTTCTCGATAAAAATCCCAATGACCAGATCTTTTCCATAATTTCAGGTTTGCAATATGGGGAGTGGCAACCAATTGATAGCCTCTGTTTAAGTAGGTATTTAGAGCAAAATCCATAATAATTTTTCTGATAATTGCTCCTTTGGGAAGCCATAAAGGTAAACCTTGCCCAAATTCTTCATCAATCATAAAAAGTTCTAATTTTTTGCCTAATTTACGATGGTCTCTTTTTTCTGCTTCTACTTCTTGTTTAAGAAAATCATCCAATTCTTTCTTAGAATTAAAAGCAAGAGCATAAATCCTTTGAAGCATTGGGTTTTTTTCGCTTCCTTTCCAATAAGCTCCAGCAATTTTGGTTAACTTAAAAGCATGAAGAGAAAGTTCTTTGCTTGACCTGACATGAGGACCTTTGCACAAATCTGTAAACTCTCCACTTTGATAAAGATTGACTTCACTGCTTTTTAATTCTTTAATTAAATCCAGTTTATAGGGTTGTCCTTTAAAGATTTTTTGAGCTTCTTTTTTAGAAACACTTAGCTTTTTAAAAGGAACATTTCTTTTAATAAGTTCTTTCATTTTCTTTTCAATTTTAGGTAGATCGTTCGGACTCAGATTTTTAGGAAACTCAAAATCATAGTAAAAACCATTTTCAATCGCTGGTCCAATTCCAAATTTTACTTTTGGAAAAAGCTCTTGAACTGCTGCTGCCATAATATGAGACAGCGAATGTCTAATCGTTTCTATTTTAGCCATATTTTTAGTTATTTAGTTTTTTAATTTTTAATTACAGAGTCACCAGACTCTGTCGAAAAGAGCTTTAGCTCTTTGAGTACAGTATTCTATCGAAAACAGTGCTCTGTGAATAATATCCTTCGACTTATAAACAAAAACCTCTTTTTGAAGAGGCCAGCTGAAAATTAAAAAATATCCTCAGTTGACCTAAAAAGAAGTTGTTGTGGTTGTTATATTGAATTTTTTTAAACAAATTAACATCTGTTTTTATTTTAAGATATTAGAAATGTTTGTCAAGCCTCTGTAATTTCTTCAATATTGTTACAGATTAGTTTTTTCTCTCCACCCCTATCATCTAATTTGCCCTGAATTAAAACAACCTTATTTTCCCGGAAAGCAGCTGGATTTTGTTCCATAACTTTTGGGAAAACAACAACCTCAATTTTATCTGTTAAATCTTCTAATTTAACAAAAAGCATTGGCTTTCCATTTTTAGTGATAATTTTTTTGATTTTAGAAATAACTCCTCCTATTCTAACTTGATTATAATTAAGAGATGGAGTCAATTCAGAAATTCTAACTGCATTTTTTGCTAAAATAGCTCGGAAGTCATCTAGTGGATGACTTGTTACAAAAAGTCCTAACAATTCTTTTTCCCAATTTAATTTTTCACTTTTTTTGGCTGGAGGAGCGGGTTCAAGATAAAAGTCTGAGTTGAAAGTTTTTTTAGAAAAAAGAATTTTTTGTCCTGAAATTTTCTGATTTTTATTTTCTCGAGCATAACTTAATAATCTTTCAATATTATGTAAAAGTTGATTTCTTTCTGCGAATTTATCAAAAACCCCAGCCTTAATTAGGCTTTCTAAAGATTTCTTATTAATAACCTGAGGGTCAACTCTGGAAATAAAATCTGTTATTGATTTATATGGCCCATCAGCCTTTCTTTCAGAAATAATTGAATTAACAATATTTTCGCCAACATTTTTAATCGCAAACAAACCAAATCTTATTTTATTAGTTTTGGGAACAACTGAAAAGTTTCTAAAACTTTCATTTATGTCTGGAGCTAATACTTCAATCTTCATTTTTTTACATTCATCAATTAGAAAACCAATCCTTTCAGTATCTGATTTTTCAGAAGTAAGAAGAGCTGACATAAACTCTACTGGATAGTGTGTTTTTAAATAAGCTGTTTGATAAGCAATGGTTGCATAACAAGCACTATGGCTTTTGTTGAAACCATAACGAGCAAAAGGTAAAATCCAATCCCAAACCTTAGAAGCAATTTCTCTTTTAACCCCATTTTTTATTGCACCATCAATAAATTTTTCTTTTTGGGCTACGAGTAAACTTTCTATTTTTTTACCAACTGCTTTTCTTAATATATCAGCTTCAGCAAGGGAAAAACCAGCCAATTCTTGAGCAATTTGCATAAGTTGTTCTTGAAAAATCATTATTCCATAAGTTGGTTTTAGAATGGTTTCTAGGCTGGGATGAATATATTCAATTTTTCTTTTCCCTTCTTTTCTTTGAATATACTCAGGAATAAGAGACATTGGTCCTGGTCGATAGAGGGCAATCATAGCAATAATGTCTTCAAATTCTGTTGGTTTTAGCTGTTTTAAATACCTCCTAATTCCTTCGCCTTCCAATTGAAAAACACCTATTGTCTCAGCTTTTTGCAATAACTGGTATGTTTTTCTATCTCCTGGAGCAAGCTTTTCAATATCAATGCTTTTTTTTCGAATTGCATATATTCTGGCTAAGGTATCCTCAATAATAGTTAGATTTTTTAATCCCAAGAAATCCATTTTTAAAAGACCAAGATCCTCAATAGCATGCATTTCATATTGAGTAACAATAGATGTATCATCTTGGGTTGGATGTTGAAGAGGAACAATGTTGTCTAAAGGTTCAGCTGAAATAACAATACCGCAGGCATGAGTTGATACGTGGCGAACTGTTCCTTCTAATTTTCTGGCAAAATCAATGAGTCTTTTTGCTTGTTCTTCAGTCTCATAGATCTGACGAAACTCAACTATTTTTTTAAGAGTATGATCTAATTTAAAACCAAAGGGAATCAATTTAGCAATTCTGTCACAATATCCATAAGGGTATCCTAAAGCTCTTCCTACGTCTCTGATGGCAGCTCGAGCAGCCATTGTTCCAAAGGTGATAATTTGAGCCACTCTATCTTTTCCATATTTTTGACTTACATAATCAATAACCTCATCTCTTCTTCTATCGGTAAAATCTAAATCAATATCAGGCATTGAAATGCGGGAAGGATTTAAAAATCTTTCAAAAAGAAGGTTGTATTTTAAAGGATCAACAGTAGTGATGTTTAGGGCATAAGAGGTGATTGAACCGGCTACACTTCCTCGCCCAGGTCCAACAACAATTCTATTTTCTTTTGCCCAATTAACAAAATCTTGGACAATTAAGAAATAGGAAGCAAAACCCATTTTTTTGATTATTGAAAGTTCGTACTCTAACCTTTTCATTGGTTCTTTTTGTTTAATAATCTGATATCTCTTTTTAATACCTACTAAGCATAATTCTTTTAAATAGTCGTCTGGTGTTTTTCCGTTAGGGACTTGAAATTTGGGAAGCTTTGTTTCGCCTAAAATAAATTCAAAATTACATTGCTCAACAATTTTTTGAGTATTTTCAATTGCCTGAGGTACATGTTTGAAATCTTTAATCATTTTTTGAGGAGACTTCAAAGAAAAATCATCTGCCTTAAGAGTTAATCTGTCACGATCATTAAGATCGCCTCCAGTATTAATAAGCATTAAAATATCTTGAGCTTCAGCATCTTCTGGTTTTAAGTAATGACTATCATTAGTAGCTATCAAGGGAATATTTAATTTTTTAGAGATTTTAATTAATTCTTGATTGACAACTCCTTGTTCTTTAATGTTGGGATGATTTTGAAGTTCTAGGTAAAAATTACCTTTGCCAAATATTTGTTGATATTTTAAAGCCAATTTTTCTGCTTCTTCTATTTTCTTGGCCAGAATTAATTGAGGAATCTTACCTTGAAGACAGGCTGAGCAAGCAATTAAGCCTTCTGAATGTTGAGCCAATAATTCTTCATCAACCCTTGGCCTATAATAAAAGCCCTCTAAATGGGCTTTGGTTATTAGCTTTACTAAATTTTTATAACCTTGTTCGTTTTTAACTAATAAAATTAGGTGGAATCTCTTGTCATCAATATTTGGTCTCTTTTGAGACATCTTTTCGTAAGACAAATAAATCTCACATCCAATTATTGGTTTAATTCCTTTTGCCTTAGCTTTTTTATAGAATTCTACTGCTCCGTAAATATTTCCATGATCTGTGACTGCTACTGAATCCATGCCTAACTCCTTGACATAATCTAGAAGTTCATCGATTTTGGATAAACCATCAAGTAAAGAATAATGACTATGAACATGAAGGTGGGTAAATTTCATAAAATTATATTACTATACCATCTTGACAGAAAAAGTAAAAAAAGAATAAAAAACAGGAAGTGTGAGTACTTCCTTTTAGAACACTTAGACTGGAGCGTGACGTTTTCGCATTGCGGTTTCTGACACAGAACTTTCTTCTACTGGCAGTTTTTCTGATTCTGCGATTTTCTCTCTTATTTTATGAACAAGAATGCTTACTAGTTTATCACAAGCTGATTCAAAATTAGCACCCAGTAAAGCAAGTGGAGATTCTTCATCTTGGACATCTGTTCTGCCGGGTAACCAAATTGTCAAATCAGCTCTCTTTGGCATTTCTTCATCCGGATTTGAAGTAAAAACAATTATTGTGGCCCCTGGGGCCGTTTCCCTGACCAGATTGAAATTGCTCACAGTTTTAAGAGTTGTTGCAGAAGATGAGAAATATATTACCGTATCTATATTGGTAACGCATCCGTCATCAAGATTTCCAACCCTGAAGCCAAGCTGGCCAAATCTTGTTCCAAGATCTAAGGCCCTTCTTTGTGATATACCCGCTCCGCCAAAGAAGATTGTTGGCATGTCCGTAATAAACCCTTTTGAAAAGAAGAGTTTTTTATGTATAGATATGAATATTTCAATCAGTTTTTCAATTTCTGGATCTGGTTTTTTTGATATTTTAACGAGCTCTTTTTCTATCGTCAGCATTAGCCCCGCTATTCCATCAGAGATTCCATTTACCATAAGGATCTATTTTATTTTAGATACTTTTTTTAAAATAGTCAAGGTTTAGATTGATGTTAATATGGGGACGTCGGACATCCCCCAATTATGCTATTATGAGAGAATGAATTTAAATAGAGAAAAAAGATTATGGAAAAGAGGATATAAATATGTGGCTGGTTTAGATGAGGCTGGTCGTGGATCATTGGCTGGGCCAGTGGTGGCAGCAGCAGTAATGATAAGGGTAAAGAGCAAAAGGCAAAGCGCAAGACCGCAATTTAAAGCTAAAGGTTTATTGAAAGAAGTGAAGGATTCAAAGAAACTTAGTCCTAAGAAGAGAGAAGTGCTTTATAAGCTTTTAGTAAAAGAGCCAAATATAGAATGGGGAATAGGTAAAGTTTCAGAAAAAATGATTGATAAAATCAATATTTTAGAAGCAACTAAATTGGCAATGAAAAAAGCAGTAAATAATTTAAAAATTGATTATTTAATTTTAGATGGAAATTTTAAAATCGATTTAGACATTCCTCAGAAATCAATTAGAAAAGGGGATAGTAAGGTTTTTTCAATAGCAGCTGCTTCCATAATCGCTAAAGTAACAAGAGATAGAATTATGAAAAGATATCATAAAAAATATCCTCAATATGGATTTAACAAACATAAAGGATATGCGACCAAGTTACACCGGACAATGATTAAAAAACATGGTCCCTGCAAGATACATAGGATGACTTTTAGACCGATTCGGTCCTTGTAAAACATAAAAGTTTCTGGTATATTAACGACATTATGGCTGTTCCAAGGGGAAAACATACTAAAGGAAAGAGAAATGACATAAGAAGAAACCTCTTTATTAAAGAGCCAAATTTGGTTTCTTGTCCTAAGTGCGGTAAACCAAAGAAGCCACATATTGTTTGTCCAAGTTGTGGATATTACAAAAACAAGGAGGTCATTAATGTTTTAGAAAAGTTAACCAAAAAGGAAAGAAAAGTTAAGGCAAAAGAAATGGCTGTTCAAGAGAAAGGAAAGAAAAAAGAAACGAGAAATAAAACTTTAAGCTTGAAAGAATTGTCACGTAAATCATAATTATTATTTAACGTTTATTAATTACTAATTTTATGTCTTCTAGGCACCTATCAAGATCAATAGCAATGCAGAGTTTGTACGAATGGGATTTTTTTGACCAAAAACAAGATTTAAAAAAAATAGTTGAGAAAAATATAAAAGAATTTGGGCCAGGATTAGAAGATAATGATGGATTTGTTTGGCAATTAGTAACCGGTGTCATTCAATATCTTAAAGAAATTAATAGTATTATTGAAAAAGCTGCTCCTCAGTGGCCAATAAATCAGATTAATATAGTTGACAGAAACATTCTGAGAATTGGCCTTTATGAACTGTTGTTTGGAGACAAAGAAGCTGTCCCTCCAAAAGTGGCTATTAATGAGGCAATTGAATTAGCTAAGGGTTTTGGAGGAGAAAGTTCAGGAAGATTTATTAATGGTGTTTTAGGAACAGTTTTTAAAGAAATAAAGAAATAATGAAAAAAGATTTTTCACCACTTGAAAAGAAAACAGGATTAAAATTTAAAAACAAAGATTTATTGGTACAAGCCTTTTGTCATCGTTCTTTTTTAAATGAAAATCCAGATTTCAATTTAAATCATAATGAGAGATTAGAGTTTTTGGGAGATGCTGTTTTAGAATTAGTGGTAACTGAATATTTATTTCAGCAATATCCAGACGAACCAGAGGGACAATTAACTAATTGGAGAGCTTCTCTGGTTAATGCTAATGAACTTTCTAAAATAGCTGGAGAATTAAATTTTAATAATTTTTTATTGCTTTCTAAGGGAGAAACAAAAGAAACAGGAAAAGCTAGGCAATATATTTTAGCTAATGCTCTTGAATCTTTTATAGGAGCAGCTTATCTTGACCTAGGATATAAAAAATGTAAAGAATTTATTAAAAAATATTTAATAAAAGATCTGCCTCATATAATTGAAGCTGGGTTGTATAAGGATTCTAAATCTCTTTTTCAAGAACAATCACAGGAAAAGGTTGGAATTACTCCTATTTACAAAGTTTCAAAACAATGGGGTCCAGACCATGTTAAACATTTTATTATCGGAGTTTATTTGGAAAAAGAATTAGTGGCTGAGGGCGAGGGATCTTCAAAACAAGAGGCAGAAGAAGATGCTGCTAAAAAGGCTTTGGAAATAAAAGGCTGGTAAACTAATAATATTATTTAATATTTGATATTTATTTATGTTAGTTATTCGTTTATTGAGAACTGGTAAAAAAAATCAACCCTTTTTTAGAATTGTTGTTACTGACAAAAGGAAATCAGCCAAGGCTGGTCGATTTGTAGAAAGGGTTGGTTTTTGGAACCCCTTAACAAAAGAAAGAAAGATTAATGGCGAAAGAATTAAGTATTGGCTTTCAAAAGGAGCTCAGGCATCAGACACTGTTCACAATTTTTTAATTGATGAAAAAATCATTGAAGGAAAGAAAATTGCTAAGCACAAAAAGGCTAAGAAGAAAAAGGTTGCTGAAGAAAAAGTTGAGGCAGTAAAGCCAGAGGGAGAAATTCAAGAAGAGCCCAAAAAAGAGATTAAGCCGGAAATAGTAGAAGAGAAAAAGAAAGACATTCAAGAAAAATCCAAGGAAGCTAAGGTAAAGGAGAAAAAAGAAAATAAGCCTGAGGCAGAAGAAAAACCAGAAGAGACAAAAAAAGAAGCGAAAGAAGAAAAAAAAGAAGAAGCAAAAGAAAGTAAAAAGGAAACTGTTAAAGAAAATTGACAGAAACTAAAAACAGAGTATAATAACAGATAATAGAATTGAAAGGTCGATCTATGAATAAATGAATAAACTAGAAAAGATTATGGCAAAAGAATACAGTGATAAAGATTTTCTCGAATTTATTGTAAAAGCTTTAGTTGATCACCCAGATGATGTTAAAGTTGATCGTACGGTTGACGAAATGGGGGTTTTACTCTCACTAGTAGTACATGCCGAAGACATGGGCCAGATCATTGGTAAAGCAGGAAGCACTGCTCGTTCCATTAGAAGCTTGGTTCGTATTGTTGGTCTTAAAAATCACGCCAGAGTGAATTTAAAGATTGAAGAACCGGAAGGTGGCAGAGCAGCTCCAGCTGAAACAAAGGAAGCAGCTCCCGCTAAAGAAGAACTAGAAGATCTAAAATTATAATCCGTGCTAAATTAACAAAAACTGCGCTGCGTAAGGTAGCCAGTTTTTGTTTTATGTGCTATCATCTTGGTATGATTCAGTTTGATATTATTACAATTTTTCCTCAAATCTTTGATTCTTATTTCAAAGAATCTCTTATTAAAAAGGCCCAAAAAAAGAAAAAAATCAAAATAAAAGTCCATAATTTAAGGAATTGGGTCAAGGATAAGCATCAAACTATTGATGATCGTCCTTTTGGTGGAGGATTGGGTATGGTTTTTAAAATCGAACCAATTTATAAGGCAGTAAAAAAGATTAAAAAATCAAATACAAAATCAAAAATCATTCTTTTTACACCAAGAGGCAAGCAATTTAATCAGAAAATAGCTTATCAACTTTCTAAATTGAATCAAATAATAATGATTTGTGGTAGGTATGAGGGAGTAGACGAAAGAGTAGCTAAGAAAATAGCTGATATTGAGCTCTCTGTTGGCCCTTACGATTTAATGGGAGGAGAAATACCGGCCATGATAATAGTTGAAACAGTGTCTAGATTAATTCCTGGTGTTTTGGGGAAAAAACAATTATTAAAACAAAGAATTACTAAAGAAAAAGGTTTTATTGAATATCCTCAATATACCAGACCTGAGGTTTTTGAACCGATTAAGGGTAAAAAATGGAAAGTACCAAAGATTTTATTGTCTGGTCATCATAAAAAGATTGAAGAGTGGAGAAAAAAACATCAGAAAGTGATTGAAAAATAACTAATTGTTTGATAAGATAAGCATTGCTCAGGGTGGTTGGCGGAGTAGTCAAACGCATCAGTCTGTAAAACTGACGGCCTCTGGCCTACGGGGGTGCAAATCCCTCACCACCCACATTTGTTGCCGAGATAGCTCAGTTGGTAGAGCATTCCCATGGTAAGGGAAAGGTCACGAGTTCAAGTCTCGTTCTCGGCTCAAAATTAATATTTGAAATAATTATGGCTAAAAAAAATCCATTTGTTAAACTTCAGTGTCAAGAATGTAAAAGGATAAATTACTTTACTCGTAAATCCAAAATGCTCAACAAAAAAGGTAAATTAGAGTTGAAGAAATTTTGTAAATGGTGTAAAAAACATACTTTGCATAAGGAGGCGAAGAAATAAATCTCTTCTTTACCTTCGCTATCGCTTGTTGATTAAAGATGGGGGTTTAGTTTAATGGCAGAATAGCAGTCTCCAAAACTGTTGATGGGGGTTCGACTCCCTCAATCCCCGCCATCTCCATATTGTTTTATGAATAAAAAATTAATCACAATTGCTGTTATAATTTTTGCTGTAATAGTTTTGATAAAGGTTTTTTCTGGTCCAGAAAAACCTTCTTTTAATATAGTCAAAGTATATCAAGGAACTGTTTGCCAAGAAGTATCAGAAACAGGTCAGGTTAAAAAAGGAGACAAGATAAATCTGAGCTTTAAAAGCACAGGTGAAATTAAGAGTATTTATACTGAGGTTGGTCAAGAGGTGAACATTGGACAGGTTCTGGCAAAATTAGAGACAAGCAAGCTTGAAATTGAGCTTAAGGAAGCTAAATCAGCATTAATTATTGCTCAAGCCGAGTTGGATAAACTGTTGGTTGGTTCTTCTAATCAAGAAATTAAGGTTGCTCAGACCAAAGTTGACAATGAAGAGATTGATTTGGAGATAGCTGAGCAAAATCTAGATGATGCTTATCAGGACTCTTTGAATGTTTTAGAAGATTCTTTTTTAAAAACCTATAACGCTCAAAATTCAGTCGATACAGTTCAAAGAAGCTACTTTACGGGGAATAATCAAGAGGGGATTGTTGTTAGAGAGGAAGAAGAGAAAATTAGAACAGCTGTTTTCCAAATTAAATCTTCTCTTGATACAACCAGGGAAACAGGATTAGATGAAGACATTGAAAAAGCTTTATCTCAAGTAAAAGATGAGTTAGCTGATATTTCAGACAGTTTAAAGGTTATTCGTGAAATCTGTGAAACGGTTGCTTATCGTGATTTAGTTTCTTCTGCTAATAAAACTTCTCTTAACACTGAGAGGGACAATATTAATGATGTGTTGACTGATATTGTTAATGCCCAACAGACAATTATTGCTAAAAAATTGGCTGTTATTACAGCTCAAGGTGAACTTCAAAAAGCTAAAGATGATTTATCTTTATTAACAGCTCCAGCCAGACAAGAAGACATTACTCTTTATGAGGCTCAATTAGACCAAGCTCAAGCTCAAGTTGATATTCTGGAAAATCAAATAGAAGATGTTAATTTACGTAGTCCTGTTAGGGGACAGATAGCAAAAATAGAAAAGAGGGTGGGAGAGATGGCTCAATCACAAGACACAGTTATTACTCTTTTACCAGCTGATCCTTTTAATATAGAAGTAGATATTTACGAAGAAGATATTGTTAAAATTAACGTTGATAACCCAGTAGATATTTCCTTGATTGCTTTTCCAGATGATATTTTTCCTGGCAGAGTAGTATCAATTGACCCAGCCGAGAAATTGATTGAAGGTGTTGTATATTACAAGGTAGTTATTGTTTTTGAGGAAACGCCAGAAAGAGTAAAATCAGGAATGACAGCTGATTTAATAATTAAAGTTAATTCTAAGGAAAACGTCTTAGTTATTCCAGAAGATGCTATTGAGAAAAAGAATGGCCAGCAGATTGTTAAAATCTTTGAGAATGGAGTTGTTAAAGAAAAAGAAATAAAAACAGGTCTTTTGGGGAGTGATGATATGATTGAAGTTATTTCCGGATTAGAAGAAGGTGAGCAGGTTATTGTAGAATAAAATGGCAAAGCCTATTATTAAACTGGAAAATGTCTGGAGGACTTATCAATTAGGCAAGACAGAGGTGCATGCGCTCAGAGGATTAAGCCTGGAAATTTTTCCAGGTTCTTTTGTAACAATAATGGGTTCTTCTGGTTCTGGTAAATCTACTCTTTTAAACATGATTGGCTGTTTGGATTTCCCAACTAGGGGAAAGGTTTATTTAAAGGGAAAGAACATTTCAGAAATGCCAGAGAATCAACTCTCTCAATTTAGGGGAAAAACATTGGGTTTTGTTTTTCAAGATTTTAATTTGTTGCCTAATTTAACTGCCGCAGAAAACGTAATGCTTCCAATGATTTTTCAGGGGGTATCTTTAATCGAAAGAAAGAAAAAAGCAGAAAATCTTTTGGAAAGAATTGGTCTAAAACAAAGAATGTCCCATCAGCCCTCAGAACTCTCGGGTGGAGAAAGGCAAAGGGTGGCTTTAGCCAGAGCTTTTGCCAATGATCCAGAAGTAATTATTGCTGATGAGCCAACTGGCAATCTGGACTCTGTTACAGGCAAGATGATTATGGAGAATTTAAAAGATTTTCATAAAAAAGAAGGGAAAACAATGGTCATAGTAACCCATGACCCTAAGATTGCAGAATATGCTGAAAAAATAGTAAACATTAAAGACGGCCAAATAGTAAAAAATCATTTAATAACCAAAGATTATTTGTGGAAGAAATAAAAGAATACTTTAATATCGCTTTAAGGAATATTAGAACCAGACTTTTGAGGAGTTGGTTGACCATTTTAGGTATTGTTATTGGTGTTTTTTTGATAATTTCTTTACTTTCTTTGAGTGAAGGAATGAGAACAACAATTAATCAGCAATTACAGGCTTTGGGCGGGGAAATGATTATGATTATGCCAGGAGAAAATATTTTCTCAAGCATGATGTTTGGCGGTGATAAATTGCAAAAAGAAGATATTGAGGCGATTAAAAAAGCAAAAGGAGTAGATAGTGTTTTGGGCTTTTCTTATACTGGAATCATTAGTAGATATCAAAACGAATCAAAACAGCTTGTCATAGCTGGTTATGATCCCTGGAAAGAAGCTGTAGATATTTTGAGTATTTTCCAGGGCTGGAGTTTGGCTGAGGGTAAGTGGCCCAGCAAGACAAACCAAATTATAATTGGACAGCAAGTAGCTTATGAGATTTTTTCAAAAAAAGTAAAAATAGGCTCAGAAATAATAATAAAGGGAAAAAAGTTTGAAGTGACTGGCATATTGAATTCTTTGGGCAATCGACAGGATGACAGTATGGTTTATATGGACATGAAGTTTTATCAAGATTTAACTGGAGAAAAGCGAGGGACAGTCGCTTACGCTATGGCTAAGCTTGAGGAAGGAGCAAATGAAAATGTGGTGGCAGAAGAGATTAAAGAAGCTCTTCAAAAAACAAGGAAAAGAAGGTCTGGGACAGATGAAGCTGATTTTTCTGTTATTACTTCAGAAAAGATGGGTGAGATAAGTGGTACGATTTTGGGCATAATTCAAATTGTCATTATTGCTTTTGCCAGTATTGCTATTCTTGTTGGTGGTATTGGAATCATGAATAGTATGTTTACTTCGGTCAAAGAAAGAACCAAGGAAATTGGTATTATGAAGGCAATAGGAGCAACTAATTCGGCTATTCTTTCAATTTTCTTGATTGAGGCAAGCATAATAGGCATCCTGGGAGGATTGGGTGGTTTATTATTAGGTAGTTTTTTAGCTAAAGGAATAGATTATTACGCTACTATCAATCCATCTTTTTATTTCACCACCACTATTGCTCCTTGGATGATTATTTTTGCTTTACTTTTTTCTTTTTTGATAGGTTGTTTAGCTGGGTTTTTCCCAGCCAGGCAAGCAGCTAAACTTAAACCAGTTGATGCTTTGCGCCATTAAATAAAGACACGGCTCAAAGCCGTGTCTTTATTATTATGTTTATTTTGAACTCCCCTTTAATCTTTTCTTAAATAGTCTGGTACTGGTAATCCCATTTTTGCTAAATTATTCAAAATTGAGCCAAATAGAGCTAAAACCACTAAAACATAAGTCATCTGAGTTACCATTGCTAAGGAAGGTAATGCTTGAACCACCATTTGTAAAACCCCAAAACCAAAAACATATCCTAAAACAGGTTTTACCATAAATTTAGCCAGTTTTCCCAAACGAAAACCTCCTTTCATAAGAGCAGCAATAATTCCCAAAACAACATCAACCATTATTAAAATTACAATATATTGAATTTGAGAAGTTCCAAATAAAGCAATTAATTCTGTCATATTTTGTGTTTAAAATAAAAATCTTAAAATAACAATCTTCGACCTTTGGAATATTACTTTATTTTAAAGCAATTCTTCAAGTTAATGCAACTAAGTTTTCCACAGTTCTTAAATGTGTTAAAATCATATTAAAATGGATTTCATTCAAAAATTAATTAAACAGGAATGGTTGAAAAGTCCTAATATCATTAAAGCCTTTCAAAAAATCAAAAGGCAGGATTTTTTGCCAGAAGACATGAAAAGACTGGCTGATTTAGATCAAGCTTTACCAATTGGCCTTGGCCAGACAATATCTCAACCTTTGGTGGTAGCCTTTATGTTAGAAGAGCTTGATCCTCAACCCGGACATAAAATTTTAGACATTGGATCAGGTTCTGGTTGGACAAGCGCTTTATTGGCTGAAATCGTTGGCTCTAAAGGTAAGGTTATCGCAATTGAAATTGTCCCTGAGTTAAAAGAGTTTGGAGAAAAAAATACAAGCAAGTATAATTTTATAAAAAAAGGGATTGTTGAATTTATTTGCGCTGATGGATCTAAGGGATACGCAAAAGAAGCTAAGTTTGATAGGATTTTAGCTTCAGCTTCAGGTAGAGAATTACCATTGGCCTGGAAAGAACAATTGAAAATCAAAGGTAAAATAGTTGCTCCAATTGGAACCTCGATTTGGACATTTATTAAAAAATCAAAAAACAGTTTTCAAGAAATTGAACATCCAGGTTTTGCTTTTGTGCCTTTAATAACAAAAGATTAGATGAAAAAACTTTTAATTACAATTTTATTCTTTTGCTTGCTTATCTTGATATTAGTTCAAGGATTTTATTTTCCTAAAAACCCACAAGGCCAAGAACAGTTTTTTTTAGTCAAAAAAGGTGAGAGTGTTTTTCAAATTGGTCAAAACTTAGAAGAAAGAGGGTTTATTAAAAATAAATATCTTTTTGATTTGTATATTCTTGCTTCAGGAAAACAAAGTAAGCTTCAGGCGGGAGAATATGCCTTGAGTTCTTCTATGAATATTTCTAAGATTTCTCAGAAATTTATTTCAGGAAACATTGCTAAAGAAATAATCACTATTCCTGAAGGTTGGAATTTAAGAGATATTGCCTGGTATTTTGAAAATAAAGGAATGTTTCAAGCAGAAGAATTATATGAAATGACAGAGTTAGAAGGATATCTTTTTCCTGACACTTATGAAATCAGCAAGGGAGCAAGTTTACAAGAAATTATTAAAAAAATGACTGATAACTTTAACGAAAAAGTCACTCCCGAATTAAGAGAAGATATTCAAAAACAGGGAAAAACAGTTTCTGAAATTGTGACCATAGCTTCTTTGTTAGAAAAAGAAGTTCAAACTCTGCAAGACAAGAAAATGGTAGCTGGGGTTTTATTGAACAGATTGCAAGTTGGAATGCCCTTACAGGTTGATGCAACGATTACTTATATTACTAAAAAACAGACCACTGGTATTTCCAAAGAAGACACTCAAATAGATTCTCCATATAATACATATAGATATGCGGGCTTGCCATTAGGTCCAATTTGTAATCCTGGAATAGAGAGCATTAAAGCTGCAATATATCCAGATATTAATTCACACTGGTATTATCTCTCTACTTCAGAAGGTGAAACTATTTTTAGTAAAACCTTGGAAGAACATAATATTGCCAAGGCAAAATATCTAAAATAAATTTGACAAAAGATTAATAATAATATAAATTAAAGTTGCTGTAGAAAAGGGGCATACAATAAGACCTCTCTAGGCAAGAACTTAGAAATCTATTTTTTGCCTGTCTACATGACAGGTTTTTGATTTAAATGGCTAAAACAAAAGAACAAAAGAATAAAATCTTACAAGAATTAAAAGAAAAAATTGCTGAGCAAAAAGCAATGATTTTTGTTGATTTCACTGGCTTAAAAGTTAAAGATTTATTTAGATTAAGAAATGAATTAAAAGAAAAAAATTCTCAATTTCTTGTTAGTAAAAAAACTTTAATAAAAAAAGCTCTTCAAGAAAATAAAATTGAAGCCAATCCTGAAGAAATGAATGGAGAAATAGCCTTAGTCTTTGGTTTTGAAGATGAGTTAGCTCCAATAAAAACAATATATAATTTTTCTAAACAAAACGATAATTTAAAGATTTTAGGAGGATTTATTGATAGTCAAAAACAAGAGTTTCTGAATGCTGAAGCAGTTATTACTTTAGGACAATTGCCAAGCAAGCAAGAGCTTTTAGCAAGATTGGTTGGTAGCATTTCAGCACCAATTTCCAACTTTAATCATGTTTTACAAGCAAATATTAAAGGTCTAATATACGTTTTGGCTAAAGCCAAAATATAAATCCCAATTACTAATTAATCTAATTTCTAAAAATATGGCAGAAGAAATTAAAAAAGAAGAAATTAAGCAAGAGGAAGAAAAAAAAGAAGTTCAGTCTTCTCAAGAAGAAACTAAAGAAGGGACCCAGGAAACTCCTGAGAAAGTTAAAGAAGTTAAGCCCGAACCCAAGCCTGAGGCAAAAGAGAAACCTAAACCAGAATCTAAACTTGAACCTAAGCCTGAACCAAAACCTGAACCAAAACCCATTAAGGTTCCTGCAAAATTTAAAAAGCTGGTTGAAGAAATAGAAAAGATGAGCGTTTTAGACTTAGCTGAACTGGTTAAGATTTTAGAAAAGAAATTCGGAGTTTCAGCCGCAGCTCCTGTGGCAGTTGCTCCCGCAGGCGGAGTTTCTGCTGGCGCACCAGCTGAAACAAAAAGTAAATTCAACATTGAATTAACTGCGATTGGAGAGAAAAAGATAGAGGTTATTAAAGCAGTAAGAGATATTACTCAAAAAGGATTAAAAGATTCAAAAGATTTAGTTGATGCTGTTGCTTCTGGTGCTCAGGTTGTGAAAGAAAACGTAAAGAAAGAGGAAGCAGAAGAGATGAAAAAGAAGTTTGAAGCTGCTGGCGCCACAGTAGAATTGAAATAAAGTTTTGTTAAAACTGAAAAGGAGACTTTTGTGAGTCTCCTTTTTGATTGTTTAATGTAATTTTTTGAAATAAAAAAAGAGGAAATTTTATTTGGCATTTTTTTGTGGCGATTTATTGCTTCTTCTTTCCACTTAGCCCAGTTAAAGTTGGGATAGAACTTGATTGCTGATTCTGCCAAGAAAACAAGCGTTTCTAGAGCTATTGCGGATGGAGGTATATCTGGTGTAGTGAAAGATCCATTAAGTATGAATCTTCCTGAGCCGTTTTCTGCTCTGAAATAGAACCATTCTGGCATATCATTGATAACCCCTATTTTTCTGAGATCTATGTTAGGTATTGGCCTTTCCCGAACAAGCTGTTCTTCGAGACGAATTATTGAAACTAAAGACTCAACTATTTTGTCGTCCCGGATAAGCTTATTATTAAAGTATATCTGAGTAGTTCCGTTTTCCTGGCGCTGGATGATGATTGACGCTCCTTGTTTTCTGGCTGCGGTGTTGAACTTAGGATTATCTGTTATTTTTGCAACAACATAATGTTCTTTTATGTGTTTGACAATAGATCCTTCAAAGAGATTTTCTTGTGCTTTAAGGTACAATAGGCTGTCGTCATGTATAATCTTCAAGAGAAGTTTAGTGAATTCTTTTGCTTGTTCTTTTCCAACCAGGTTCTCTTTACCCAAGATTATTTCAACTATATCTAAATAGCGATTAAATCTTGGATTGTTGAGCTTATCGAGATAGTTGACAAACTTCTCAGGCACCTTTTTTCCGGAGAGAAATTCTTTTACAAGAGAGCTAATATGGTCATTGTCTCTCTCCAACCTTTCTCTTCGGAAGTGGATTACGGCAGATATTATTTGTACTCCAGTCTTTATCTTTTCCTCATCAGTCACCTGTCTGTTCCTTTGCAGACACTTTAAAGTGTCTGCAAGATCGAATGACTGAGAAATACCTTGTAAGTCGTTGCGTCTCACTAGGCCTAAAAGCTTTTCTACATAAGGATCTACTATTTCTAGTTCTTGTGCGATCAGGTCAGCGCTCGTTTTACCAAACACAGACCTTCTGTGGTGATCAAACTTGCCAAGACCCCTATCAATCATATACGAGTTGATAAAGGATGTCATCATTTCCACATTTTGTCCTTTTAGAAACCATAGACCCATGTTTTCAAGCTTTAAGCCGCCATATTCTATCAATAGCCAAATAGACATTATTACGTCGGGGTCGGGAGATGTGTGTGTTGCCACTAATTGTTTTTTTTTGCCCAATCAGGACACCTAAACTGTTTATCAAAAAAGTATAAACAATTTAGGTGGCCCGATTTTTTCCTCTATTATATTTTATTAAAATGTTAAGAACTACTTTATTGTAGTTCAATTATAACATATAGCTTCAATTTGTCAAGATTTAGAATATAATTTGATAAACTTTTAAGCCATTTAAAAGGTAGATGGTTTTTCCGTTAGTTGACACAGAGAAGTCTAAAAGATTATCAAATTTTTCACTCTGGAATTGTTTGATAACTTCACCCGATTTATTAATAATGATTATTCTATTCTGAGCTGGTTCTAAAATATAGAGATAGGGGAGAGTAGCATTAGTAAAAATCTTAGATAGATTTTCAGCATAAGGAAAAAGATTTGAGCCTAAGGTTTCTCGAAATATCCCGGTTGAGTATCTGCTAATAGAATCTTTATTCAGAGTCCAAATTGAACCATCAATAGATAAAGAATTAGATTGAGTCGGTTTTGGAGTTTGATCGTTTAACCACAGCTGTGCAGAGTCCCATCTTAAGTCTTCAAGATAAGGATATTTTACTATTTGACCTGCTTTTTTATCTAAAAAGTAAAGGTTTGATTTAAAAATGGCAAAGTCATTAAAATCAAAATTTGGATATGGGGTTTCAAGAAAAAAGACTTGGTTAAACTGGTCGTTTTTAAAATTAATTATTTTGTTTGGTTTTGAAAAAAACAAAATTGAATCTCCAAAAAGACTTGCTGAATTAAATTCCTGATTAGATTCTATAATTTGCCCTTCATTATTATTCTTACTCACCTTAAAAATGTTTTTAGCATAAGGACTAAAGAAATAAATATTTTCCTGATAAGATATCATTTTCTGAGGTACAAATTCTCCTATTTTAAACTCAAATAAAACTTCGGGTTGCTTAATTTCTTCTAATTTATTGAATTGGTAAAGCTCTTTTAATATTTTTTCTTTTAGAAAGACAACTTGTTTATCAAAGCTTTTAGATAAAGTGGGGGCAATTTTAACAATAGGACTAATTTCTTCCCAACTTTGTCTTAAAAGGGTTTGAGCGTCTTTGAAAGATTGAGGGGATTCTAAGATTAACAAACTTTCGGCTAAATCAATTTTTTGTTCAATCTTAGATATTTGGGCTTGATATTGTTTTAATTGTTTTTCTGCTTGTTTTTGAAAGATTAAAGAACCTAAAAACAAAACTGAGACCAAGCTCAAAACCAAAATTGTATTTTTGTGCTTAACAAAAATTTTAATCCTTTTTTTAAATTCTTTAATTGGAACGAGATAACTCCTTATATTAAAAGAAATTCTTGGTTTTGGAAAAGATATTTTGGGAATAGTAAGTTTACCTATTTTTTTTAATCTTAATTTCTGTTTTTCTGACTTTTCGATTGGTTTCTTTACTCTTTTGGGTAATTCTATTTTAGGCAAATTAATCTTAGGAATCTTGGGAACACGGATTTTCTTAAAAGCATTCAAAAAAAGATTCAATAGGGGAGCAAGGGCTTTTTTAAAAGAAAAATCTCTGATTTTTTCTTTTTTTACAATAGTTGTTTTTCTGCTTTTTTGTGTTTTTTCCCTGGAAAGAATTAATAAACAAATACCAGAAAGTTCTTGAGCTTTTTTTATTTTGCCGTTTAAAAGTTCTATCAATCTTTTTTCTTCTAAAAATGGTTCTTTAGCAATTTCATTTAAAATAGCTTGTTTTTCAAAAAACTCAGCAATTTCTTCGCTCAAAATTAAAAATATATCGTCTTCAATCAGTTTGCCAGAAACAATGTTTAAAAACACTTTGAGAGGATATGGTTCAATATCTTCAAACCCTCCTTTTACTTTCTTATCAATATCAACTATTTTTCCATTTCTGATTAAAAATATTTTTAAATTACCCACTTTTGAAAAATTAAACTCTGATTGTTTAATTGAGAGAGTAATAAAACTTAGATTTCCTAACCAACCAGTATTTCCTCTTTGAATTAAATCTTCCAAAAAATTATTAGCACTTTTTAGACTTTCTTTGAGAGACTTTTCGGGAGAACGAAGTCCTGGAGTATAATATCTATCCTTGATTCTATTTGATAATTTGTCTAAAAAACTAAGGTCTTGAGGTAAGGTGTTTTTTAAAAGTCCAACCATATACAAACTTCCTACCCTTTTTTCATAAATGTTTTCTGGTTCATAACAAAAACTCTGAAAAACCACATCAGGTTTTAGTTTTGGATTAAAATAAAATTCAAAAATCTTCATGCTATCATTTTAATTTTAACCCTTTTCTAATGAAAATAAAACTGTTAAACTAAATCAAAAGGACGGTTAGCTCAGTGGCAGAGCATTGCATTCACATTGCAGGGGTCACAGGTTCAAATCCTGTACCGTCCACCCCCATGAAAAAAGCTTTTGATGAACAATTATATAAAAGAGTATCAATTAATAACTTGATTCTTTTTGGTATTTATTTGGTAGCTGTTAATGATACAAAATGTAGTTTTCAGGCATTAGTTAAAAAATGTTTTAATTTGTTTCCAAAAACTTTTGCTTTATCTGGTAATTCTAAATGGCCTGATACTCGTAAATTAGATAGACCATTAAGAACTCTTAGAGATAAAAAGTTAATTTCAGGAGATCCTCAAACTACATTTTCTTTGACTAAAAAAGGTAAGAAAATAGCTTTGGGTGTTGCTAAAATCTTTACGCAAAGAAAGCTATTATGAATTAAATTAAATATGTCTAAATATTATAATCCAAAAAGGTTCAGTAATTTATTTGACCCAAACTCAAAAGAGCCATTTAAAGTAAGCAGGTCTAAGATTGATTTGTTTTTAGAGTGCCCTCGCTGTTTTTATCTTGATAGACGTTTGGGCACAAGTCGTCCTCCTGGATTTCCTTTTAATCTTAATAGGGCTGTAGATACTTTATTAAAAAAAGAATTTGATGCTCACAGAATTACTAAATCTCGTCATCCTTTAATGGAAGAATATGGTATTGATGCTGTACCTTTTCAACATGAAAAAATTGATGAGTGGAGAGATACCAGAAAAGGAGTGCAATATTTTCATCAACCCACTAATTTATTAATTATGGGAGCTATTGACGATGTTTGGGTCAATTCTCAGGGAGAATTAATTGTAGTGGACTATAAAGCAACTTCCAAAAATGGTGAAGTTTCAATTGATGCTGATTGGCAGATAACTTACAAGCGCCAAATAGAAATATATCAATGGTTATTAAGAAAAAATGGCTTTAAGGTTTCTAAGATAGGATATTTTGTTTATTGTAATGGCAGAACCGATAGAAGAGCTTTTGATAAAAAGATTGAATTTGATATTAAAATCATTCCCTATAAGGGTGATGATTCTTGGATAGAGAAAGTTTTATTTGATATTAAGGAGTGTTTAATGTCAAATCAAATTCCAAATTCAGGACAAGATTGTGATTATTGTAAATATAGACAGGCGGTCAAAGATTTAGAAAAATAGATGAATAAAGATATATGGAGGATCTGTTTAACAAGCAATTTCAGAAGAATTTGAAGAAAAACGCTCCTTTGGCTGATAGAATGAGACCTCAAGATTTTGATGGCTTTTTTGGTCAAGATAAATTAATTGGTCAGGATAGTCCTTTGCGCAGAGCTATTCAAGACGATAATTTAAGTTCTTTAATTTTGTGGGGACCACCGGGTTCTGGAAAAACCACTTTGGCTCGGATCATTGCTAAAAAAACCAAAGCTCATTTTGTGAAATTTTCAGCTGTTAATGCTAGCGTTCAAGATGTTAGAAAAGCAATTAAAGATGCTAAAGAACGTCTCAAGCTTTATAATAAAGAAACTATTCTTTTTATAGATGAGATTCATAGATTTAATAAAGCGCAGCAAGATACTTTTTTACCTTTTGTTGAAGATGGAACAATTATCTTAATTGGAGCCACTACCGAGAATCCTTCTTTTCAGGTGATTTCTCCTCTTTTGTCTCGTTCAGCAGTTTATGTTTTAAGACCGCTTGATGAAAAAGCAATGGAATCAATTTTATTAAAGGCTTTAACTGATAAAGAAAATGGATTGGGCAAATCAAAAATGAAAATTGCTAAAAAAGCTTTGCAAAGATTAATTAATTTTGCTGATGGAGACGCTCGGGCTGGCTTAAATGGTTTAGAGTTTATTGTTAATTTTTTAAAAACAAAAGATGAGAATAAGATTAATGAAAAGCATGTTTCAGAAATTCTGAAAGAACATGCCTTGCGATATGATAAAAAAGGTGAAGAGCATTATAATGTAATTTCCGCTTTTATTAAAAGCATGAGAGATTCAGACCCTGACGGAGCTCTTTATTGGTTGGCTCGAATGGTAGAATCTGGCGAAGATCCAAGATTTATTGCTCGAAGAATGGTTATTTTTGCTTCTGAAGATATTGGTAACGCTGATTCTAGTGCCCTAAGAGTAGCTGTTTCAATAGCTCAAGCAATAGAATATGTTGGTATGCCTGAAGCTCAGATTAATTTAGCTCATGGTGTTACTTATTTAGCTTCTGCTCCTAAGAGCAATGCTTCTTATACTGCTTTATTGAAAGCTAAACAAGATGCTAAAAAAGGATCTTTTGGGGTGCCCTTACATTTAAGAAATGCTGTTACTAAATTGATGAAAAGTCTTGGTTATGGCAAAGATTATAAATATGCTCATGATTTTCCTGATACTAAGACTGGACAAACTCATTTTCCTAAAGAAATAGGAGAACAGAAATATTATTATTCAGAAAAAGATAAAAAACACTAATATGTCAATTAAAAAAAGAAAGGCTGAGCATATAGAGATTTGTCTAAATGAAAAAGTTGATTCTGAACATAATTATTGGGACGATGTGCGCCTTGTTCATAATGCTTTGCCCGAGATCAATAAAAATGAGATTGATACCAGTATTGATTTCTTGGGTAAACAATTAGAATATCCAATCTTTATTGGAGCAATGAGCGGGGGATACGAAAAAGGCAAAATTCTAAATGATAATTGTGCTAAAGCTGCCTCAGAATTAAAGATTGGTTTTTGTATTGGTAGCCAAAGAGCTGCTTTAGAAAATCCAGAATTAATAGACTCATATTCTATTGTTAAACAATATGACATTCCTTTTGTTGTAGCCAATATTGGAGGCGTTCAATTAATTCAACAAGGCAACAAGTCTCCCCTAACACTTGATCAAATAGAAAAAATTATTAATATGATTGGAGCTGATGCTATTGCTATTCATTTAAATCTTGCTCATGAAACAGTTCAACCAGAAGGCGATCAGAATGCTAAAGGCATTCTAAAAGCTATTACTGAAGTGGCTCAAAGATTTCCAGTAATTGTTAAAGAAGCTGGTTCTGGTATTTCTAAAGAAGTTGCTTTGTTGTTAAAAGATGCTGGGGTAAAAGCAATAGAAGTTAGCGGTCTTAGTGGTACTAGTTGGACTGCAGTAGAATATTACAGAGCTAAAGCCCAAAAGAATAAAGACAAGGAAAGACTTGGTAAGTTGTTTTGGAATTGGGGCATTCCTTCACCAATTAGTGTTTTAGAATCTAAACAAGCTGGCTTGTGTGTAATCGGATCAGGGGGAATTAGAAATGGCTTGGATGTTGCTAAAAGTATTGCTTTGGGAGCTGATGGTGCTTCTATGGCCAAGGGTTTGTTAGCAAGCGCACTTAAAAGTTCTGAAGAAGTAAAACAACAAATTAAAGCGATGGGACAAGAATTAAGAATAGCTATGTTTTTAACTGGCTCTAAAAATATACAAGAACTGCAAAATACAAGATACGTTCTAACTCGTAGATTAAAGAGTTGGAAAGCTTGAGTTAAATATAAAAATTGTATTTAAAGAAATAAATCTCTTTTCGACAAAGCTCTTTTAAATAAAATTTGTTTTTATAGACTTTTATTCTTGACAAATTTTTTGATTTTGCTAATATTTTTATTACTGTCCTTTAACAAGGAGGTGGTTGAAATCGAGGAACAAAAAGTTGAAGTTGGAAAGGTTACTCATTATTATTCCGAACTAGGAGTAGCAATACTTAAGCTCTCTGGTACTTTGGAAATAGGCGATATTGTTAGAATTGCTGGTGGCAGGAGTACTGACTTTACACAAGAAGTAAAGTCAATGGAACTTAATCACAAAAAAATAGACAAGGCTAATCCTAGTGATCTAATCGGGCTTAAGGTTCAAGAAAGAGTTCGAGAGAGCTGCAAAGTTTACAAAATATAATCTCTAAAGACAACCCCTTTTCTTTTATAGACACAAAAACGTGTCTTTTTATTTTTTCTAAGTCGCCGAACAGGCGATTTTTTGATACAATAATAATTGGATAGGCTAAGTCTGTCCTTGATAAACAATGAAATACGATGTCATTATCATAGGTGGTGGACCAGGTGGTTTATTTGCTAGCTATAAGCTTCCCAAGGAACTAAAAGTTGCTATTTTTGAATTGGGAAAAGATATTGAAAAAAGAATATGTCCAGGCGAACTAAATGGTGGTTATTGTCAAAAATGCTCTCCTTGTAACATAAGAGCTGGTATCGGGGGAGCGGGTGGTTTGTCTGATGGAAAGTTAATTTTTGCAAATCCCGAATATTCATCCAGTTATACTGTTGGAGGAAACTTTGATTTTTTAGATAAAAATTATTTGATAGAAAAAATGAAAGAGGTGGACAAAATATTTTTAGAGCATGGAGAACCCAGTAAGTTATACGGAGAAGATAAAGAGAAAATTGATCAATTAATTAAAAAAGCAAATAAAGTTGGTATAGAATTTGTACCACTAAAACAAAGACACTTAGGAAGTGATAATTTGCCAACAGTTGTAAAAAGTATTGACAATTATTTAAGGAAAAAAAATGTTGATATTTTCACTGAACAAACTGTTTTAGATATAAGTCCAAAGGAGAAAAAAATAACAACAAAGGAAGGAAAAGAGTATCAATATAATTTCCTGATTATTGCTGTTGGAAGAGGGGGAGCGCAATTTCTAGAAAAATGGACAAGAGAATATAATCTTGCATTAAATAGCGAACTGAAAGCTATTGATGTTGGGGTAAGGGTAGAAGTGCCAGCTTCTATTATGCAGGAAATAACTTCTACAATTTATGATCCCAAACTCAGAATGGTTACCAAAAAGCACGATGATTATTTGAGAACATTTTGTACCTGCCCTCAAGGATGGGTTATTAGAGAAGATTATGATGATTTTTGTTTAATAAATGGTCATAGTAAAACCAAAGAAAAAACAAATAACACTAATTTTGCCTTATTGGGGAATTATAAATTTACTGAACCTTTTAAATATCCCAATGAATGGGGAAGAGATTTGGCTAGATTAACAACAAAGCTTGGTGGGGGAAGTCCAATTGTCCAGAGGCTTAAAGATCTGAGATTGGGCAGGAGAAGCACTGAAAACAGGATTAAAACTAATAGATTGGTTCAACCTACTTTAAAAACCGCCATTCCTGGAGATATAAGTTTGGCTTATCCGGGTAGATTAATGGAAAATATCTTAGATTCTTTAGAACAGCTTAATAAGCTTTTACCAGGCATAGCCGAGGGTTCAACCCTGCTTTACGCTCCTGAGATAAAGTTTTATTCACTAAAAGTAAAAGTTGATCAAAATATGAGAACAAGCATACCTTTTATTTATGCGATTGGAGATGGGGCAGGAATAACAAGGGGAATAGTTGGGGCAGCAGTAACTGGATTAATTGCAGGAGAGGATATAATTAAAACTTCTAAACTTTAAACGTGGATCATGTTGCTATAATGAAAAAATCCTGGGGACTAATTCCCAAGATTCTTAACGGAACAAAGGTGGCAGAATCAAGATGGTATAAGTCTAGAATTATTCCTTGGAACAGAATCAAAAAGGGAGATAATCTTTATTTTAAAAACTCAGGAGAATCAGTAATCGTTAAAACAAGGGTAAACAAAGTAATACAATATCAAATGTCAAACAATAAACAGGCCTTGGAAATAATGAAAAAACATGCTGAAAAAGATTTGGGTATTAAAGAAATTCCTTCTGAAATTCTAAATTATATCAAAGATAAAAAATATGCTGTTATAGTATTTTTTGATCGGGTAGAAGAGATTAAACCATTTAATATTGATAAAACTGGATTTGGAGCTATGGCAGCCTGGATAAGCATTAATAATATTAATAAAATTAAAATATGATTAATTTTGAAGAGTTTAAAAAAATAGACCTAAGGGTTGCAAAAATAATAACAGCTGAAAAAGTGGAAAAGTCTGAAAATCTCGTGAAATTAGAAATTGATTTAGGTGCAGAACTAGAAAAGAGACAAGTCTTGGCTGGAATTCAAAAATATTATCAACCAGAAGAATTAATGGGTAGACAAATAATAGTGGTAGTTAACTTAGAACCCAAAAAAATGATGGGGATGGAAAGTCAAGGTATGCTTTTGGCAGCTGATATTAATGGAGAACCAATTCTTTTAATGCCTGACAAGCAAGTACCCCCTGGTTCTAAAATTCATTAATAATGGAAATAGAAAAACTTAAAAAAATATTGGAAGATAAGGGACAGTCTAATTATAGATTTTCTCAGATATATCAAGCCGTATTCTGCGACTTGATTTTTGATTTTGACAAGATTACAACTATTTCAAAGGATTTAAGAGAGGGTCTTAAAAAAGAAGTTAAATTATTTTCTTTGAAAGAAGAAAAAATTCAAACTAATAAAGAGGTAGAAAAAGCTTTATTTAAATTACATGATGGTCATCTTATAGAAACTGTTTTAATGAAGCATGATTATAAAAGAAAAACTGTTTGCGTTTCTTCTCAAGTCGGCTGTGCTTTGGGTTGTAAGTTTTGCGCAACAGGAAAAATGGGATTTATTAGGAATTTAGACTGGCAAGAGATCGTAGATCAGGTTTTATTCTTTGCTCAAAGAGAGAATGAAAAGAATTTAAACATTGTTTTTATGGGAATGGGTGAACCATTTTTAAATTATGATAATGTTTTGAAGGCAATTAGAATTTTAAATGATAAAAATGGATTTAACTTGGCTGCTCGTTCTATGTCTGTTTCAACTGCTGGTATTATTCCTGGAATTAAGAAATTACAGGAAGAAAATTTACAAATCAATCTAGCCATATCTCTTAATAGTCCAGATAACAAACAGAGGTCTGAAATTATGCCTGTTAATATAAATTATCCTTTAAAAGATCTAATGAGTGCAGCTAAAGAATATATTGTAAAAACAAATAGAAAGGTGTTTTTAGAATATGTTATGTTGAAGGGTATTAATGACAATCAAAAATCTATTGATAAATTAATTAAACTCTTAAAACACGAACCCTTGTTTCATTTGAACCTAATAAGATACAATGATATTAATAGTGAATTTATGAGCCCTGATAAAAAAACAGTCGAAGAGTTTAAAAATCAATTAGAGAAAAATAATATTAATGCTACAATAAGGCACAATTTTGGAGATAAGATTGATGCTGCTTGTGGCCAATTAAGTACAAAATATGTTAACACTAAATGAAATTAAAAAGAATTCTCAGATTCTAGAATTTATTAAACAAACAGAAAAAAGCTTAAAAGCTTCGGGCTATACTGAACATGGGTTAAATCACTCAACCTTAGTGGCAAAACGAGCTAAAGAAATCGCTCAAAAAATTGGTCTTTCAGAAAAAGAGCAAGAACTGTCTGCTATTGCTGGTTTTTGTCATGACATGGCTTCTTTTGTAAGTAGAAGTTATCATCATTATTTTGGAGCCTTACTTTTTCATCAGGTTTTCCAAAATGATTTTTCTCCTTCTAAAATATCTAAAATTATGAGAGCCATTAGCATGCATGATAGAGATGAAATGGAGTTTTCAAACCCCATTTCAGCTGTTTTAATTTTAGCTGATAAATCAGATGTTCGCCGTTCTAGAGTATTAGTAAAGAAAATGGACAAAATTAAAGCTGATATTCATGACAGAGTCAATTTTGCCACAACAATGTCTAAATTATTGGTTGATAAAAAGAAAAAAAGAATTACTCTTATGTTAAAGATTGATAGTAATTTCGTACCAGTAATAGAGTATTTTGAAATCTTTACTCAACGTATGGTTTATTGCCGAGAAGCAGCTAAATATTTGGGTTATCAATTTGGTTTAGTTATCAATAATTTCAAGCTTCTTTAAAATGCTAATTAAGGTTAGGGCTTTTCCCGAAGCTAGAGAAAACAAGGTTGTTGAAAAAAGCAAAGACAGTTTTGATGTTTTTGTTAAAGCAAAACCAGTTAAAGGTTTGGCTAATCTTGCTATTAAACAAACTTTAGCTGATTATTTCAAGATTTCAGAATCTAAATTAAGATTGGTTAGAGGTTTTAAACAAGGCAATAAAATTTTTGAAATTAAATGAAAAAGATTGATTTTTCGAAAATTTATTCTTATTCCAAACTTAGTCTTTTTGAAAAATGTCCCAAACAATACTATTTTAACTATCTTGATCCAGAAATTGCTCCTATAAAAAAGCAATTTTTAAAACCTCGGGATTATAAAACCAAAGGTCAGGCAGTCCATGGAGCAATTACTCTTTTTTATCATTTGCCTAAACCGGAAAGAACTTTTGAAAATCTGAAGAAATGTTTATCAAGAGCATGGTTTTCAGAGCTTGATTCATCTCAGGGCATGCCTTTAGGTAAATTGGGGGGTTTTCGTGATTTACAACATGAAAGAACTTCTTATGCTCAGGCTCTGCTAATGCTTAAGAAGTTCTTTGATATAGAAGAACCAAATCCTCATCTATTCTATATTCCAACCAAACAAATCAAAGATTCTTTTTATGATTATGAAGAAATGATTAAACCATTAAACGATAATTTTTCGATCTCAGGCAAGTTTGACCGAATTGATAAATTAGAAGACAACACTTTAAGAATTATTGATTTTAAAACTAATAAAAATGAATCTAATAAGTTTCAACTTATCTTTTATAAGTTTTTAGCTGAATTAAATTTTAAAACATTAGTAAGGATTGTGAGTTTTTATTATCTTAATGGGGGAGAAATAGTAGATTTTGATGTTTCAAACATAAATCAAGATCAAATCAAAGATCAGGTTTTGAAAAAAATTGATAAAATTCAGCAGACCAAAGATTTTCTTCCTCAAAAAAATAAATATTGTTATCATTGTGATTTTCTCGAAATATGCAAAACGCAACAAAAAATTACGTAATAAATTTACAAGGGAAAAAAGAACCTTTTTCTTTTCAAAAGGTTTATCGATCTGCAAGACGGGTTGGGGCTTCTAAAAAAGTGGCTCAAAAAATTGCTGATAGCATTAAAAAAGATTTACGTGTTGGAACAAAGACAAGTGAAATTTTTAAGAAAGTTAAAAGAGAGCTTAGGCAGCAAGAACCTCAAGCTGCTCTAAGGTTTAATCTAAAACAGGGAATGAGAAAACTGGGACCAACTGGTTTTCCTTTTGAGAAATATGTTGGAGAGATTTTCAATAGAAATGGCTTTCAGGTTCAATTAAATCAACATATTCCTGGTTTTTGCACTTCTTATGAAATAGATTTCTTGGCTAAAAAGGGCGATCTATTATATGTTGGTGAATGCAAATATCGTAATGATCCTGGTGGAAGAACACATCTAGATACTGCTTTGGCTAATTATGCTCGTTTTTTGGATATTAAAAAAGGAAAGTTTTTTCAAAAAACATTTAAAAATCTGAGGGTTAAAAGTTTACTTGTTACCAATACTAAATTAACTAGTCAAGCTATTCGTTATTCAGAATGCGTTGGAGTGGAATGTTTGGCTTGGAAATATCCTAAAAATCAAGGATTAGAACACATAATAGATACCAAGGAGTTATATCCAATTACTATCTTGCCCTCTTTGAGAAATTATTTAGCCAAGATTTTTGTTTCTCAAAACATAATAATGGCCGAAGATATTTTAAAGCTTGACATAGAAAAGTTTGCTAAAAAAACAAGGGTTTCTCTAAAACATTTAATACCATTGGTTAGGGAAGCAAAGATCTTATTGGAAAAATTTTGAGAAAAAGATAAAATAGATTAAGTAAATAAAATTGATAAAATGCAAGTACATGAAGCTATAAAAAACAGAAGAAGCGTAAGGGCTTATAAGTCAGACCCAGTTCCAGAACAAAGCTTGAGAAAAGTTTTAGAAGCTGCCAGACTAGCTCCTTCGGCCCACAATGATCAGGATTGGAAATTTATAGTTATTAAAGATATTAAAAAAAGAAAGCAATTGGCTCAAGCAGCTCAATCCCAAAGCTTTATTGCAGAAGCTCCAGTTGTAATAGCAGCTGTGGCCTTAAATCCAGAAAGAGTTATCAGTTGTGAAGTTCCAGCTTATGCAATCAATTTAACTATTGCTGTAGACCACATGACCTTACAAGCTTGTGAACAGGGTTTAGGAACTTGCTGGATAGGTGCTTTTTCTCAAGAAGAGGTAAAAAAGATTTTAAATATTCCAGATAAATATAAAGTTGTGGCTCTATTGCCCCTTGGATTTCCAGCTGATTCTCCCAGGCCCAAAACAAGAAAAAGTCTTAAAGAAATTATTTGTTATGAAAACTTTAATCAATAAAACATGTCTCAATTAAAAACAGTATTGTCCAATAAAACATTAATGATTGCTATTACAGCTTGGTTTATTGCTCAATTTTTTAAATTTACTATAACTGCTGTTAAAAAAAGAAAGCTTGATTTTACTTTACTTGTATCAACTGGTGGTTTTCCAAGTTCACACACTGCAATTGTCAGTGCTTTAGCTACAAGCATTGGGCTTAATTTGGGGTTTGGTTCTCCTTTTTTTGCTATTTCAGTAGTAATGGCTTCAGTTGTAATATCTGACGCTCGAGGTATCAGAAGAGCGGCTGGAAAACAGGCTCAGATTTTGAATAAAATTGTTGATGACTTATATCAAAAAAGAGGATTAAAAATAGAACGATTAAGAGAACTTTTGGGGCATACTTCTTTTGAAGTGTTTTCTGGAGCAATCTTGGGAATTTTTATAGCTCTTTTATTAAATTAATATTAATAAACTTAAACAATATGGATCAAAAAAAACATTATGAATACATCAAAAGCAAAAAACATTGTTTCTTTGCTTTGCTTAGTATTTTAATAGTCGTTGTTATTCTTTCTGTTTCTGTTGATGTTTATAACAAAATTAAAGTTGATTCTGAAAACAGAATTACTGTTTCTGGAACAGGCAAGGTTTATGCAAAGCCAGATTTAGCTCTAACAAGTTTCTCGGTTATTACAGAAGCTAAAACAGTAGCAGAAGCTCTTAGCGAGAATACTGAACAAATGAATCAAATAATAAGCTTTATAAAAGAGCAAGGAGTAGAAGATAAAGATTTGAAAACTACTGATTTTAATATTTATCCTCGTTATGAGTGGCAGGAAGTAACTGAGGTTTCCATATATCCATCAGGAAAAAGGGTTTTGGTTGGGTATGAAGTACGTCAATCCCTTCAGGTTAAAATAAGAGAATTAACAAAAATAGGAGAGATTATTCAGGGAGCAGCGGATTCTGGAGCTAATGAGGTGGGAAGCCTGCAGTTTACTGTTGATGATCAAGATGAATTAAAGGATCAAGCTAGAGAAAAAGCCATTGAACAAGCAAAAGAAAAAGCTGAAGAATTAGCCTCTCAATTAGGAATAAAATTAGTAAGGATTACCAGCTTCAATGAAAGCGGTATTGTTCCTCGTACTTATTCATTAGAAAAATCAGAGGCTGCGATGGGAGGAGGAGAGCCTGAAATAGAAACAGGGGAGAGTAAAATAGAAGTAACAGTAACTCTTACTTACGAAATTAAATAATATGCGTTTTAATTTGCCCAAGGATAAAAAGAATATGCTTTGGACAAATCATGTTAAGAGAAAGATGCAATATTATGGATTGTCAGAAAAGAGATTAAAACGAGTTTTGAGAAATCCAATCAGGGTTGAAAAAGGTATTGCTCCCAACACACTTGCTGTTATGCAGTCTACTGGGACTAAAAAGCATCCTACTGAGATTTGGTTGATGTATCAAAAGATAAGTTTAAAGCGAAAAGCGAAAAGCGAAAAGCTGAGAAAAATCAGGATAATAAGTGCTTGGAGATATCCTGGAATAAGTCCCAAAAGAGAGCCGCCTCCAATACCAGAGGATATTTTAAAAGAGTTAAAAAATATAATTAAAATATGACTGAGATAGCTCAAAAACAAAATATTCTGATTCAATGGGTTTTTTGGTATTTTATTGAAATGCCTAAAAATATTTTACATAGCTGGAAAGATATTTTTAGGTTTTATCTCAATTATTTTTCTATACCATTGCTTTTAAAAACTCTTTTTGCTCCCTGGAGACACAATCTTTTGTTATATCCGAAAGGATTTGATATTGGTAAGTATTTTGAAATTTTTATTTCTAATCTTATATCTCGAACCATAGGAGCTATTTTAAGATTTTTCTTGATATTAATAGGTTTTTTTGTTGAAATCCTTATAATTTTAGCAGGGGTAATAATGCTTTTCGTTTGGTTTGTGCTTCCTTTTTGTTTGATTCTTGGACTTAGTCTTAGTTTTAAAATTTTGTTTTAACTATGTTTAATTTTGATTTAAAAAAAGCTGGTATTTTTCAAACAGTTCAGTGGCAAAGAACTCCAATCTTCAGATTTGTCAAGTTTTTTAAGAAATGCTTTAGCGCTTTGTTTGTTCTTAGTTTTCTTATATTTTTATATGGATTCCTGCCCCAGAACTTTACTTTAGAGCTGAATAAAAAAATGCTTGGTCTCTCTTTGTTTTTTGGAATCTTAACCATAATCTGTTGGTTAAAAGAATGTTTCTTCAATTGGAAGCTAAAGAAACCCAAGATAAGTATTGAATTGAAAGAAGTTATTAAAAGTCCTGAAAAATACAATTTAGCTGAATTTTTAAGTTTTGAAGTGGCTAAAACTATTTATGATTCAAAACAATTCGTTAAAAAGAAAAAACTTCCTGAAATTAATTCTTCTGTTTTGTTTTATTTGCTTTTGAAAAATAATTCTGAATTAAATTTTATTTTTTCCAGGGTTCTTTTAAGCGTAAAAGAAATAAAGAAAATATTAGAGTTGCATTTTAAAATTTCTGAAAACCGTTCAAATAAAGAGATTTTATATTCTAAAGATTTTGAACAAATAATTTTTGAATCTTTTAAAATAGCTCAAAAAAGAAATGGGCAAAGAATTGAAATAGGAGATATTTTAATTGCTCTTACTGATTATAATTTAGTTTTTAAAAACATTCTTATTAATGCTTCATTAAAAAAACAAGATATAGAAAATTTGGTTTGGTGGTTAGAGTCTTTAAAAGAAAAAATAGGAAAAAGGAAAAGATGGTGGGAATACGAAAACTTGCTTAAAAAAGGAACTTTGGCCAAAGAATGGACAGCTGGTTTTACTGTTCTTTTAGATAAATTTTCAGTAGATTGGTCAGAAAAGGTTACAAATATGGGTTTTCCAGAAGTAGTTGGGCATCAAAAAGAATTAGAACAAGTAGAAAGAATTTTAGCTGGAATGCAAGAAGACAATAATGTTCTATTGATTGGGCAACCAGGAACAGGTCGAAAGTCTGTTTTACAAGCATTAGCCACTAAGAGCGTTTTGGGTCAAAGTTTGCCTGAAATCAATTATAAAAGAATAAAAGAGTTAAATTTACCATCATTACTTGCTCAATTAGAAAACAAAGAAGAAATAGAAGCTATTTTAGATCAAATCTTTCAAGAAGTGCTTAGGGCTGGCAATATTATTTTATTTATTGATGAATTGCATAATTTTGTTGGGGGTAAAGAAAAACCAGGAACAATTGATATTTCAGGAATTTTGTCTTCTTATCTAAAATTTCCTCAGTTCCAGGTTTTTGCTATTACTGATTTTGTTGGCCTTCATAAAAATATTGAACAAAACCCTTCTATTCTATCTCTTTTTAATAAAGTTGAGGTTGCTGAGATTTCAAAAAGAGAAACCTTGATACTTTTAGAAAAAGTAGCTTTAGGCTTAGAGTTTAAGTATAAAAAATTCATTAGCTATCCTGTTCTTCGTGACATCATAACCTATACTGATCGTTATCTTCCCAATCTTCCATTTCCAGAAAAAGCATTGGATATTTTAAATGAAACAGTGGTTTATGTTGTAAGTACAAAAGAAAAAATAGTTTTATCTTCTCATGTTTCTAAAATTGTTTCTGAGAAAACCCAAATCCCTGTTGGAAAAATAGAAGAAAAAGAGAAAAAGATTTTACTGAACTTAGAAGAACTGATTCATCAAAGAATCATTAATCAAGATGAAGCGGTTAATCAGGTATCAGCTTCTTTACGTAGAGCAAGAGCTCAAGTAACTATTAGAAAAGGACCCTTGGGTTGCTTTCTTTTCTTAGGACCCACTGGAGTTGGTAAGACAGAAACAGCTAAAGCTTTAACAGAAATTTATTTTGGTTCAGAAACTAAAATGATCAGGTTGGATATGTCAGAATTTCAAACATTACAAGATATTCCTCGTTTGATTGGTTCTTCTCAAGAAGATGGTTTACTCACCACTCAGGTTAGAGAAAATCCTTTTTCCCTAATTCTGCTTGATGAAATTGAAAAAGCTCATCCTAATGTTTTAAATTTATTTTTACAGGTTTTAGACGAAGGTTTTTTAACCGATGGTCTTGGAAGAAAAATTCATTTCAAAGATTCAATTATTATTGCTACATCTAATGCTGGTTATAAAATAATTCTCAAAGCATTAAAAGATAAAGAAAAATGGGAAAATGTTAAACAAAAACTTTTAGATTATGTTTTTGAAAAAAGTATTTTTAGACCAGAGTTTATTAATCGATTTGATGATGTTGTTGTTTTTACACCCTTAAGCCAGAGCAATCTTTTAGACATTGCCGAATTAATGCTTAAAAATCTACAAAAAAATCTTAAAGAAAAAGATATTGATTTCATAATAACAAAAGAGCTTAAAGAAAAAATCGCAGAACTAGGATATAATCCTGTTTTCGGCGCCAGACAAATGAGAAGAGTAATTCAAGATAAGGTAGAAAATGTTTTAGCCAAAGCAATATTAAGCAATAAATTAAAAAGGGGAGATAGGGTAAAAGTTTTGCCTGATAATTTTGAATTAAAGACAAACTAACATTAAGTAATTAGTTTTAAGTGTTTATTTAAAATCCCTGTAAATGGGCTTTTTTGTTTTAACTAGATAGATCAACTGTGAGTTTTTTGTGGAAAAGTATTTGATTTTATCGGGATTTTTAATGGTGGGAAAAAAGGGTTGACTAAGTGCTATCAAGTGGGATATAAAGAATATGAGGTGGATAATTGTGGATAACTATGGTAAAACCCCTAAAGCTTGTGGATAACTATGTTTATTGGAGAATACAGCCATACAATTGATACTAAAAAAAGATTGGCCCTTCCAGCTAAATTTAGAAAAGAGTTGGGCAAAGCAGTGGTTATTACCCGCGGTTTTGAAAATTGTTTAGTTGTTTATCCTCAAAAAGAATGGAAAATAATGTCTGATAAGCTGGGTAAGCTACCCGTTAGTCAAGCTGACGCTAGGGGATTCTCAAGAATTATGTTAGCAGGAGCAATGGAGGTCGCTCTGGATAAATTGGGTAGAATTCTTATCCCAGAATATTTAAAAAAATATGCTGGTCTTAAAAAAAATGCAGTAGTTTGCGGACTTTTTAATAGATTAGAGATTTGGGATTCTAAAAAATGGAATGAGTATAAGGCAAAAATGGAAAAGAATGTAGGAGACTTAGCTTCTAATTTAAAAGATTTGGGAATTTAATAATTTAATGATTCATACACCTGTTCTTAAAAAAGAGGTTCTAAGTTTTCTTAAACCAGAACCTAATGAAAACTTTATTGATGCCACCATTGGAGAGGGGAGTCATACTCTAGCAATTCTTGAGAAGAATGGTCCTAAAGGTAAAGTATTGGGCATAGATCAAGACTTAAAACAAATTGAAAACTGTGAACTAAATCTTGAAACAAGATTTAAAGAAAGAATAGTTCTTGTTTGTGATAATTTTACAAACCTAAAGAATATTGTTAAAGAACAAAAGTTTGACCCAGTTTCAGGAATATTGCTTGACCTGGGAATGTCCAGCTGGCATTTAGAAAAATCAGAAAGAGGATTTTCTTTTCAAAAACAAGAAAGTCTAGACATGAGATATGGGGCTCAAAATTATTTAACTGCAGATAAGATTGTAAATGAATATTCACAAAAAGAAATAGAGCAAATTTTAAAAGAATATGGAGAAGAAAGGTTTGCTAAAAAAATATCACAAGAGATTGTTAAGACAAGAAAAACAATAGCGATAAAAAAAACTTCTCAATTAGTCCAAATTATAAAGAAAGTAGTTCCGGTCTGGTATCAACATCGCAGAATTCATTTTGCCACCAAAACCTTTCAGGCTCTAAGAATTGCTGTAAATGATGAATTAAATAATTTGATTAAAGTTTTACCCCAAGCAATTGAAATTTTAAAACCAGGCGGGAGAATAGTGGTCATTTCGTTCCATTCATTCGAAGACAGAATTGTTAAAAATTTCTTAAGAGAGCAGGCGCAAAAACAAGTTTTACAAATTAATACTAAAAAACCAATTAGAGCGGATGATGAGGAAATTAAAATTAATGCCAGGTCGCGTAGCGCCAAGCTAAGGGCAGCAATAAAAATATAAAAAATAAATCATGCAATATACTCTCACTCACTCAAAAACTTTCTGGACTTTATCTTTTGTTTCTCTATTTTTCCTTTTATTTTCTCTTGTTTTACAAGTCAATTATTTTGCTCGAGACATTTTTACAATTAATGATTGTCAAAACAAATTGAGTCAACTTTCAGGCAGTAGAGAAGGTTTAGAAATTAACCTAGCTCGCTCAACCTCTCTTAAGAATATTGAAGATTATCTTCAAAACAAAAATTTCAAGAAAGCAAATCAAGTAAAATATATTCAAATCTTAGAACCATCGGTAGTTAAAACAAATGAAGGGTTTTAAACTTCTTTTTGTTTTTTTAATGCTTGTTCTTTTCTCAGCGGCTTTAATCGGCCGCTTAATTGATATTCAGATAAGGAAAGGGGATTTATACAAAGCTTTGTCTCAGGGACTTCATATCCTCCCTGGAAGTGATCAAACTGAAAGAGGAGAGATTTTTTTTAACAATAAGGAATCTTTAGCTATCAATAAAAATTGGCCTTTGGCCTGGGCTCTTCCTAAAGAGATTAAAAACTTTAAAGAAACTGCTGAAAAGCTAAGTCAAATCCTTGATTTATCAGAAAATTCTATTTTAGAAAGACTTGAAACAAACAAATCATACGTAATTATAAAAGACAAACTCAACGAAAAAGAAGCAGAACTTTTAAGTGCTTCTAATTTAGATGGTGTTTACTTAGATATTGAAAAAGGCAGGTATTATCCCCAAGAATCTTTAGCTTCTCAATTAATTGGATTTTTGGGTGGAGGAGATAGCGGTCAATATGGACTAGAAGAATATTATAATGAAATATTAGGGGGTAAGGCTGGATCCAAGGGAAGTGACCTTATTTTAACCTTAGATTATAAAATTCAGTTTATGGCTGAGCAATTATTAGCTGAAGCTAAAGACAATTTAGAAATTGAATCAGGTCAAATTATAGTTATTGAGCCTAATTCTGGAAAAATTTTAGCTTTAGCAAATTTTCCTAATTTTAATCCTAATCAGTATAAAGAATTTGCTCTTATGGGCGACTTAGATATTTTCCAAAACAGCGTTACTCAAAAGGTTTTTGAACCAGGTTCTGTCTTAAAAGCAATTACTTTTGCTACTGCTCTTAATGAGGAGAAAATAACTCCTGAAACTACCTATGTTGATAGTGGCGTGGTTAATATCGGAGGTTGGCCTATTTATAATTATGAACAAAGGGTTTATGGAGAAATACCAATGACAGAAGTTTTAGAAAAATCAGTCAACACTGGAGCTGTTTTTGCTGAAAGGCAAATTGGTGATAATGTGTTTTTGGAGTATCTTGAAAAATTTGGTTTCTTTGAAAAAACAGGAATAGACCTAAGGGAAGTTTCTTCTGAAAACAAAGAATTAAAAAAGGGATATGAAATAAACTTTGCTACTGCTTCTTATGGACAGGGTATTGAAATGACACCAATTCAGTTAGTCAGAGCCTATTGCGTTCTGGCTAATGGTGGAAAATTGATTCAACCATATCTAGTAGATGAAATTTGGCAAAACGGAAAAATGATTGAAAAAAAAGAAACTGAAGTTACATCAGATTCAATAATTTCTCAAAAAGTAGCCCGTCAATTAACAGCAATGTTGGTTAATGTAATTGAAAAAGGATTTGCCAGGCAAGCTCAAATTCCTGGCTATTATATTGCTGGTAAAACTGGAACCGCTCTTATTCCTTACCAAGAAAAAAAAGGTTATTCAGAAGAAACCAGACAAAGCTTTATTGGTTGGCTTCCTGCTTTTGATCCTAAGGTCTTGATTTTGGTCAAGCTTGATAAGCCAAAAACTAAAACTGCTGAATATTCAGCATTGCCAGTTTTTCATAAACTATCAGAATACATTGTCAATTACCAACAAATCCCTCCTGATTACGAATAATATTATTGAAAAAAGATATTAATCTGATAGCATGTAAAAAGGGCCCCATCGTCTAGTGGCCAAGGACATCAGCTTCTCAAGCTGGGAACACGGGTTCGATTCCCGTTGGGGCCACACGCAAAGAACTTCAAACGAAGTTCTTTTTCGTGTATAATGCATAAATGGCTGGAATTTTTTGGCACAATTTATCAACCAAAGAGGTAATTAGAATCTTAAAAACAAATCTCAAGAAAGGACTGAGTCAAGAAGAAATCAGTATACGTCAGAAAGAATTCGGCAAGAATTCACTTCCTGAGGAAATAACTTTCTCTGGGATTAAAATTTTTTTAAGGCAATTCAAAAGCCCTTTGATTTATATTCTTTTAATTGCAGGGTTTGTTACTTTATTTTTAAAAGAATATGGGGACTCAATCATTATTTTTGGAGCAGCTATTGTTAATGTTTTTGTTGGTTTTTTTCAAGAAAACAAAGCATCACAAGCACTAAGAGAGCTCAAAAAAATAGCTAAGTCTTTTGCCCAGGTCTTAAGAGATGGAAATTTTAAACTGATTAATTCTGAAGAATTAACGCCAGGAGATATAGTTATTTTGCATCCCGGAGATAAAGTTCCAGCAGATGGTAGAATTATTGAATCATATAATCTTAAAATTAATGAAATGACCCTAACAGGAGAGTGGCTACCTGCCAATAAAACTGTTGCTACTCTTTCAGAAAAAACATCATTAGCTGATAGAGACAATATGGTTTATATGGGAACAGTGGTTGAAGATGGAAAAGCAAAAATCGTTATTACAGAAACAGGAATTCAGACAGAAATCGGAAAAATTACCCAAATGGTAAAAGAAACAAAAGAAGAACAAACTCCCTATCAAGAAAAAGTAGCCCATTTCTCAAAAGTCATTGGTTTCATCATTGTTTTTATCTGTCTTTTTATTTTTGCTGAAGGAATTATTAAGGGTAGGGATTTCAACGAAATGTTTATTATCTCTATAGCAGTGGCTGTAGCTGCTATTCCTGAAGGATTACCTGTTTGCATAACAGTTGTTTTGGCTTTAGGTATGCAAAAAATCTTAAAAAAACAAGGTTTGGTCAGAAAATTAGCCTCAGCTGAAACCCTAGGAAGCACATCTATAATTGCCACAGATAAAACAGGTACTTTAACCGAAGGTAAAATGAAAGTGGCTCAAGTTTTAAGCGGAGGCCATATAATAGAAAATGAAAAAAATAATCCTTTATCAGTTCTCAAAATAGTTGCTTTGTGTAATGAAGCTTTTATTGAAAATCCTAAAGAACCTAAAAAAGATTGGGTTGTACGAGGAAGGCCAACTGATAAAGCACTGCTTTTAGGTGCAATTGAGTTTGGTGTGAATATAAAAAAAGAACAAGAAGGGCTTGAAAAGATTCAAGAAATGCCCTTTGATCCGATTCATAAATATCTTGCTAATTTATATAAAATTAATGAAAAACAAGGAATTTTATTTGTTTGCGGGGCACCAGAAAAAATATTAGAACTTTCAAAGTATATAGAAGTTAATAAGGATAAGAAAGGATTGACTGAATTGAGAAGTGAAAAAATAAAAGAAAAATTAAACGAGCTTACTGGCAAAGGACAAAGAGTTGTTGCTACTGCTTATAAAGAAATTAATAATCTTTCAAAAGAAGAAATAATAGAAAAGACATGTCAAGATTTGGTTTTTACTGGTCTAATTGGCCTGAAAGATCCTTTGAGAAAAGAGGTTAAAAAATCAATTAGAATATGCAAACGTGCAGGCATCAGAATAATTATTGTTACTGGAGACCACAAATTAACAGCCAAGGCAGTGGCTAAAGAAATTGGTTTACCTGTAAAAAAAGAAAACATCATAGAGGGAAAAGATTTGGATAGTCTTTCAGACGAACAGTTTCAAAAGATAATTAAGCACATCTCTATTTATGCCAGAGTAGAGCCAAAACATAAAATGAGAATAGTGGAAAATTGGCAAAACAGAGGAGACGTGGTGGCCATGACAGGCGACGGTGTCAATGATGCTCCTGCTTTAAAAAAAGCAGATATTGGAATGGTCCTGGGTTCAGGAACTGATGTTGCTAAAGAAATTGCTGATTTAGTCCTTTTAAATGATAATTTTTCTATTATTGTTAATGCTGTTGAAGAAGGAAGAAAGATATTAGACAACATTCGTAAAATTATCACTTATCTGCTTACTGATTCTTTTACTGAAACTATTTTAATTGGTGGAGGTATTATGCTGGGATTACCTTTACCAGTTAGCGCTGCTCAGATTTTGTGGGTTAATTTGATTGAAGATGGGTTACCAGATATTGCTTTGGCTTTTGAGCCAAAAGAGAAAGACATTATGCTAAAACCTCCAAGAAAACGCAATGCGCCATTATTAACTCAGGAAATGAAAACAATTATTTTCATTATTGGCATTATAAGCGATTTAATACTTTTGGGTTTATTCTGGTGGTTCTGGCAAAAAACTCAAGACATTATATACGTAAGAACTATGGTCTTTGCAGCTCTAGCTGTAGATTCTCTTTTATTTGTTTTTGCTTGCAAAAGCTTAAGAAAAAACCTTTGGCAGATGAACATTTTTTCAAATAAATTTTTAAACATATCTGTTCTTGTTGGAATATTAATGCTTGTTTTTGCAATCTATTTACCACCCTTTCAAGCCTTATTAAAAACCGTTGCCCTTGGGTCTTATGAGTGGTCTATTATTATCGGTTTAGGCTTAGCAGAACTTATTTTAATCGAAATTACCAAACATCATTTTATTATTAAAAAACAAGCTATATGATTCTATATATCTCAATCTTTCTTATGTCTTGTCTTGCTCTTTCTTTTGCTGCGAAATTATTAATTTCTAGTTTAACTAAAATAGCTGTATTTTTGGGTTGGCGTGAGTTTGTGGTCGCTTTTTTTGTAATGGCTTTTGCTGGTTCTCTTCCCAATCTTTTCCTTGGCTTTTCTTCAATCTTGCATGGAATTCCTGAACTTTCTTTTGCTGATGTTGTTGGAGGCAATATAGTGGATTTAACTATAGCTATATCTTTGGTCACCTTTTTGGGCAAAAAACTTCCAGCTAAGAGCAAAATGGTTCAGTCCAGCTCTCTTTTTACTGTTTGTGCAGCTCTCTTGCCATTATTATTAATTTCAGATGGAGTTCTGGGTAGGGAAGATGGTATCTTACTCATAGGAATCTTTGTTCTTTATGTTGTCTGGCTTTTTTCAAAAAAAGAAAGGTTTACTAAGGTTTATAATGGTCGCAAGGTTTCAGCTATTAAGGGTTTTAAAATTTTTATCAAGGATTTGGCAAGAGTGATTTTGGGATTGATACTTCTTTTATTAGCTGCTGAAGGAATAATTCGTACAGCCATTTTTCTGGCTGAAAAGCTAAACCTGTCTTTAGGATTAATTGGTATTTTAGTTGTTGCTTTGGGAAATTCTTTGCCAGAGATATACTTTGCTATTACTTCTGCTCGATCAGATCAAAATTGGATGGTTTTGGGCGACTTAATGGGTGCTGTGATAGTACCGTCTACTTTGGTCTTAGGGATAGTGGCTTTAATTTCTCCAATCAAAATAACCAATTTTACTCCATTTACTATTGCTCGGTTCTTCCTTATAATTTCTTCTTTATTCTTTCTTTATTTTATTAAAACTGAGCGTGAAATTACTAAGAAAGAAGGATCTATTTTATTTTTAATCTATATTCTTTTTGTTACTTGTCAGTTGACTAAATAGTTTAAATTTGTTAATATTCTTGATATCAAATGGATGGCCTTACTTTAATTTTAATAGTATTTTTTATTGTAACAGCTGGGGCTGGGATTGTGATTTTCTTTCTTAATTTGAAAAGTATTAGAGAAGAAATTAAAGATTCTAGAGAAAAGAATATTGATTTTTTAGAAAAACAAATTAGAGAAAGCGGCAAATTAATTAAAGATGTAACTTCTGAATTGGAAAAGATTCATTCTGATCATCAACGCGTTGTAGAGCTTAAAGCTGAGGTAAGCAAATTAACAGATGTTTTAGCTAACCCAAAACAAAGAGGAATTTTAGGAGAGTACCTTTTAGAAACTTTATTAAAGAACATATTCCAGCCTAATCAATATCAATGCCAATATCAGTTCAAAGATGGAATAATTGCTGATGCAGTCATTTTTGTTAAAGAAAAAATTATTCCAATTGATGCTAAGTTTTCTTTAGAAAACTATAATAAGATTATAGAAGAAAAAGATTCACAAAAAAGACAGAAATTAGAAAAGCTTTTTAAAAACGATTTGAAAACAAGAATTGAAGAAACAGCAAAATATATTAAACCAGAAGAAGGAACAATGGATTTTGCTTTTATGTTTATTCCCTCAGAAGGCATTTATTATGATTTATTAATCAATCAGGTAGGAGGAATTAAAAGCACTACTTATGATTTAATTGAATATGCTTTTAAGGAAAAACATGTAATCATTGTTTCACCAACTTCTTTTTACGCTTATCTTCAAACAGTGCTTCAAGGATTAAAAGCTTTACAAATTGAAAAGTCTACTGAAAAAATCATTAAAAAAGTAGAAACTTTGCAAAAACATTTAGTAAATTATGATACTTTTTTGAAAAAGTTAGGTAATCATTTAGGCACAACTGTAAATACTTATAATCAAGCTTATAAAGAGTTTGGTAAAATAGATAAAGATATAACTAAGTTAATTGAGAAAGAAAAAACAGTTGAACCATTACAATTAAATAAACCAAATCATTTAGAATAATATGTTAGCTGTAATAAAAACAGGGGGAAAACAATATATTGTATCCCCAGGAGACAAAATTAAAGTTGAAAAGCTTAATATTGAAGAGGGTAAAGAAATAACTTTTCCTCAGGTTTTGCTTTTAGAAAAAAACAAGAAAATAGAGATTGGGAATCCTTTGGTTAAAGATGTAAAAGTAATTGGAAAAATATTAAAACAAGATAGAGCTAAAAAAATAATTGTTTTTAAGTATAAATCAAAAACTCGTCACAAAACTAAGAAAAGCCACCGTCAACCATTTAGCGAGGTTGAAATTTTGAAAATAGTATCTAGTAACGAGTAATTGATATTATTTCCTCAGAGAGCTCTGTACTCAAAGAGCTGGGGCTCTGTTGTTGACAAATTTGTTGTTTATCTTTAAAATAAAATAGTTACTAAAAGGTGAAAGAATGAAAGCAACGACAAGGTATGAAATGATACCTCAAGACCAACGGTGGGGATGGGCCATAGCTTATATAATGATTGCCCTGATGATAATATCTTTTTGCGCTGCACTTGTTTTCATGTTTATATTTCCAAACCCTGATCTTTCAATAACAATGAGTCAATTTGCTATTGTACTTTCAATGATGGGTTTACTGTACTCCTATTGGCTATACCACAATGCATGGAAAGCTATTGTGCTTAAGCAGTAATTATCATCACCCCACCTTTTTTAAATATTTGTCAAACCCCTTGACAAATTTTTTATTTAGGTATATAATATTAATACAATGGAATTCGATAAGACAGAAAAGAATGCAATTGCGTATTTTTTTAACTGCCCATTCGAACAACTGAAAGATCTTTTCAAAGTAAAAGGAGGCTTAACAAAAGAGTTAGTTAGGAAAAGCCTTTCTGCTTCAAAAAAAGAAATTATAGATATCGCAGGCTTTTGCCCACCGACTCATAGCGGAAACCTGATCATCGTATCTCTTACCAATAAGAGAAGGATTAGCTTCTGTGTTGAAGGAAAGCAAGCTATAATGCGCAAAATACCATTATTCCTGCCACCAGAAACGCCGCTAGAAGCAGCAACCAATTCTATAGCCTCCTGAATTTTTTCGAGCTAATAATTAAATTATTGTTAGTTGGAAAAAGGAGAAAGAAATTAATCAAAAACAGCCATAATGGCTGTTTTTGGCTTGTTAACAATTATTTTCTCCTATCCAGTGCGTCTTTCAAGGTTTGCTCATCAGCATATTCTAATTCTCCTCCTCTGGGCAGTCCTCTTCCCAAACGAGTAATCTTCTTGTTAAAAGGTTTTAAAATTCTTTCTAAATATAAAGTAGTAGCTTCACCATCAACCGTAGGATTAATAGCAAGAATGATTTCTTTGATTTCAGAATGATCTTTAATCCTTTGTTCTAATTCCTTGATTCTTAATTTCTTAATATCTTGTTTTCTTAAAGCTGAAACTGCGCCTCCTAAAATAAAATAAAGGCCTTTGTATTGTTTTGTTTTTTCAATAGAAGCTAAATCAGTTTCGTTTTCAATAATACATAATATGCTTTGATCACGACCCTGATTTTGACAAATCTCACAAAGTTCACCCTTGCCCTCAAAAGGATTAAAGCACCAAAAGCATGTTTTTACTTCTTTTTTAATATTTTGAATTGCCTGTATTAATTCTTCTATCTCTTGATTGTTCTTTCTCATTAAATAAAAAACAAATCGAGCTGAAGTTCTTGGCCCGACTGTTGGAAACTTAGAAAATAATTTAATCAGTTTTTTAATAGAAGAAGTGTACATTATTCTTCAAGTCTTTTTTCTAAATTGCGAAACGTTACTCTGCTATCATCAAAATATAATTCAACTTTTCCTACAGGACCATTCCTGTGTTTGGCTACAATAATATCAGCAATATTTTTTCTGGCAGTTTCTGGCTGATATCTATCCTCCCTATAGATAAATAAAACTACGTCCGCATCCTGTTCTAAACTTCCGCTTTCACGAAGATCAGCCAAACGAGGAATCTGAGGAGACCTTTGCTCAACTGCTCGGGATAATTGAGAAATGGCTAAAACAGGAATATTAAGCTCCCTGGCTAAAACCTTAAGAGAACGAGAGGTTTCGGTCACCTGTCTAACTGCTGAATCACTAGCATTCCTTGGTTGCATTAATTGTAAATAATCAACAACTATAAGTCCCAAATCCTTTTGAGCCTGTAATCTTCTGGCCATTGCTCTCATTTGTAAAATATTTAAAGAGGGAGTATCGTCAAGATAAATTGGAGCTTTGTCTAATATGTCCAAAGATTGACGAATTCTGGAAAAATCATCATCTTCTCCTTCTCCAGATAATTTGCCGGTTCTTAATCTCCATAAATCAACATTTGCTTGAGTAGCAATCAATCTATCTATTACTTGATCTCTAGACATTTCTAAAGAAAATATTCCTACTGGAATATTGTGTGAAATTGCTGCATAAGAAGCGATGTTCAAAGCTAAACTGCTTTTTCCCATTGAAGGTCTTGAAGCCAAAATTATCATATCAGACTTTTGAAACCCACCTAATATATTATCTAATCCAGTAAAACCAGTTGATAGGCCTCGAAGGTCTCCCTTGTGTTTAGACAATCTATCAATTCTTTCAAAAGCATCTTCCAAAGACGCTTTTACTGGTAAGAAATTCTGAGAAAGATTTCTCTGAGCAATACTAAAAATTGTGTTCTCAGCTTTATCTAAAAGAACATCTATGTCTTCAGACTCATTGTAACCCAAAATACCAATATCATGAGAAGCTGAAATTAAGTCTCTTAAAATCCTTTTTCTTTGAACGATCTTGGAATAATTTAAAACATGACGGGCAGTAGGAACTGAATTAACCAACTCTGTTAAATAAGTATTGCCACCAACTTCATCAAAGTTTTCTTTTTCTCGAAGCCGATTAGATAAAGATAAAAGATCTATTGGCTCTGCTTTATCAAACA
>CAZDCT010000001.1:0-1232 GCA_964504075.1 uncultured Candidatus Saccharibacteria bacterium | reverse complement strand
TTTCATTTCATGCTTTTTATGAAGAAGGGGGGGTAAAAACCCATATTTTAAATTTGCAAAAAGAATTTAAAAAAAGGGGGGCAGAATGCAAGATTATAGCGCCCAGAAGAAAAAGAACAGAAAATTATGGTCCAGACACTCTTCTTTTGGGAACTTCTTTTCCAGTAACCTTTATTGGAACTCAAGGAGATTTTTGTCTTAGTTTTTATCCATCATCTATTAAAAAGGCTCTTAAAAAAGAAAGTTTTGATATTTTACATTTTCATAACATAGGCCTGCCTTTTTCTTGGCAAATTCTCAAAGAATCTAATGCTTTAAATATTTTAACTTTTCACGCAAGCTTAGATGGAAGCAACCTTATTAAAAATTTTCCACAAATTCTTTATCCCTTAAAAAGAGTAGCTCGTAGATTTGACGGCATTATTGGCGTATCTTCTGTGGCAATGAAACATTTTGCTGGTTTTCCTCAGCCTCAAAAGATTATTCCAAATGGAATTCATTTGAATCAATTTAATCCAAATAACCTCAAAATTAATAAATTTTTAGACGGAAAAATTAATCTTCTATTTGTTAACAGGATAGAAGAAAGAAAGGGATTAATCTATTTATTAAAAGCTTTTAAGATATTAAATAAAAAGTTCTCTAATTTAAGATTAATCGTGGTTGGAGATGGAGTATTAAGAAAAAAATGTGAAAAATATGTAAAAGAGAACAATCTTAAAGAAATTTGTTTTGAGGGAGCAAAAAAAGTAGAACAAGTTCCTGCTTATTATGTGAGTTCAGACATCTTTGTTGGCCCGTCCATTTTTGGAGAAAGCTTTGGCATTGTTTTATTGGAAGCCATGGCATCAAAAATACCAGTAGTAGCTTTTGCAAATCATGGTTATAAAGAATTATTAAAAAATAAAAAAGGAGGCATTTTAGTGCCTTCTAGAGACTATAAGGGTTTAGCTAAAGAATTAGAGGTTTTGATTAAAGATAAGGCTTTGAGAAAAAAAATGGGGAAAATAGGCTTGGAAGAAGCTCAAGAATATTCTTGGGACAAAATAGCTAACAAGGTTTTAGATTTTTATGAATTGTGCCAAAAAAACAAAAGGGGATAAAGATTAAGCTTTTTTAATCTTGAAACCCTTCTCAATATCTTCAACCAGATAACCTAATTTTTTTATTTGTTTTCTAATTTCGTCTGATTTTTTCCAATCTTTATTTTTTCTATATTTTTCTCTTTGTTT